>NZ_JBQCCF010000069.1:0-300000 GCF_051962475.1 Dyella sp. | reverse complement strand
AACACCGTGAGCGACCTCATGCGCCACGGCCCTGCAGGCGCTGCTGCAAGCGGGCCAGTCGCGCTTCCAGGCGTTCGCTGCGCTCGCGCAAGGCGTCCACGCCGTCGAGGAAGCCGTCCACTTCACCCGGTCCCATCACCAGCTGGGCTTCGTCACGCACCCAGTCGGCGCCGTCTTCGGTGAGGTGGGTGGCGGTGTCCTTCGCATGGGCGAGCCCCGCGCGGATCGCGCGCGCCAGCGGCACGCCAAGCACGTCGCCGAAGGTGCGCGCAAACGCCTCCTCAAAATCGGGCGCGAAGGTGCTGGCCAGCTTCTCCAGCCGGCGCGCGAGATCGGCGTCACCGGCGATCTCCACCTTGCCCGGCGCCACGCCGTCATCGCCGCGGCGCAGCAGCATGCCGAGCAGGCTGCCCGGCGAGGCGGCCACGCGCAGCTGGCTGTCGTGGGCCGGCGGCCCTACCCGCAGCTGGCCCTGTTCCACCGTCACCGCCAGCGCGAGCTCCGGTCCGCGCAGGTGCAGCTGTACGCGCCGGCCATCGAGCGCACCGAGCTTGTGCTGGGTGTCCGGATCGAGCGAGAGCGTGTGGTTGAGTGCGCTTTCCAGCGCACGGCCGGCGAGCTTGCGCAGCGGCTGCGGCAGCCAGGCATTGGGAGTGGAGGCGGTCATCCGGCGATTGTAGCGGTCGCGACCCGAGCCCCGGCAGCCACGCGCGACAAAGCTTCCGCCACCGGCTGGGTAGGAGCCCGCGCGCGGGCGATGCTTTTCGCGTTGGCTGGGGATCAAAGCCCAGAGCATCGCCCGCGAGCGGGCCCCTACCCTCGGGGTGAGGGCTTCGGGCGCGGCCTTCCGCGGCGAGGCCGCATGCAGGGCGCGGGTCTACGGCAGTGCCACGGCGCCCTCGAAACCGAACTGACGCCACGCCTCGTACACCGCGATCGCCACGGTGTTGGACAGATTGAGGCTGCGGCTGTCCGGGCGCATGGGCAGGCGCAGGCGCTGCGGCGCGGGGATCGCGTCGAGCACGTCGCCGGGCAGCCCGGCGGTTTCGCAGCCGAACAGCAGGGCGTCGCCGCGCTGGAACGCGGCATCCACGTGGGCCACCCGACCACGGGTGGAGAAAGCGAATACGCGCGGGTGGCCGATCGCGTCGAGGCAGGCGTCGAGGCTGTCGTGCACGGCCAGCGCCGCGTATTCGTGGTAGTCCAGGCCGGCGCGGCGCAGCCGCGCGTCGTCGAGTTCGAAACCCAGCGGCCGGATCAGGTGCAGCGCGGCGCCGGTGTTGGCGCACAGGCGGATCACGTTGCCGGTGTTGGGCGGGATTTCGGGGCGGAACAGGATGACGTGGAGCATCCGGCGATTATCGCCGCGAACGCACGGCGCTGTCGTCCAGATCAGTTCAGCGCGATCAGGCCAGCGAGATCAGATCAGCGCGATCAGCTGGCCTGGCGCGGGCACACCACGCCATCGGGCGGCAGGGCGCAACCGGTCGCCGGCATCAGCATGCCGACCACCGGGGCGGCGCTGCTGCCGGCCAGGCGCACGGCGGGCGGGGTCTGTACCAGCATGGCGCCGACGATCAGGCCGCAGACGGTGAGGCAGGCAACGAACAGGCCGCGCAGCAGAAGCGATTCGAGTTTCATGGGGTGTCTCCTTTCAATGACCGGGCGAAGGTGTCCGTGCCGCTACTCTCGCAAGGGCCGTGCCAGCGCGGCAGTCGCAGATAAACCATTGATGCGCTGACATTTGTCATGGCGTGCCGGCGGCGCATCGACTGTCCGCGGACAGCGCCCGTCCGGCAGCGGACAACGCAGCGGACACGCTGTCCCACCCCTGCCATTCGTCATTTGCAGCGCCCGGGCGCGCGCCGCTACCGTCGGCCGGTTACCCGTGAGAAGGAGTTTCACCGTGTCGAAGAAACCGCTTGCCCTGCTCATCGCCGGCCTGCTCACCCTGGGCGCCGGCGGCCTGTCCACGGCGGTCGCCGCCGACAGCACGCCGACCGCCGCGGCGATGGCGCAGTCCATCCCGAACCTGGCCTACCAGCGCTTCACCCTGCCCAACGGGCTCACCGTGGTGGTGCACGAGGACCACAAGGCGCCCGTCGTCGCCGTGAGCATCTGGTACCACGTGGGCTCGTCCTACGAGCCGAAGGGCAAGACTGGCTTCGCCCACCTGTTCGAGCACCTGATGTTCCAGGGCTCGGAGAACCACGCCGACGAATACTTCAAGCCGTTCGAGCTGGCCGGCGCCACCGACCAGAACGGCACCACCTGGCTGGACCGCACCAACTACTTCGAAACCGTGCCGACCACCGCGCTGGACATGGCGCTGTGGATGGAGTCCGACCGCATGGGCCACCTGCTCGGCGCGATCGGCCAGCCGCAGCTGGACGAACAGCGCGGCGTGGTGCAGAACGAGAAGCGCCAGGGCGAGAACCAGCCTTATGGCCGCGTCGGCGAGCTGATCCAGGCTGAGGCGTTCCCGGCCAACCATCCCTACCACCACGACACCATCGGCTCGATGGCCGACTTGAACGCCGCCTCGCTGGGCGACGTGAAGCAGTGGTTCCGCGACTACTACGGCGCAGCCAACACGGTGCTGGTGTTGTCCGGCGACATCACCGTGGCGCAGGCCAAGGAAAAGGCGCTGAAGTACTTCGGCGACATCGCCGCCGGCCCGCAGGTACCGCGCCCGCAGCCGTGGGTGGCACCGCGCAGCCAGTCCACCCGCGGCACGATGACCGACAACGTGGCGCAGACGCGCATCTACCGCGAGTGGAACGTGCCCTCGCGCACCAGCGACGACCTCACCCGCCTGAGCCTGGCCGCGGCCGTGCTCGGCGGCGGCAAGACCTCGCGGCTGTACCAGCGCCTGGTCTATCAGGACAAGCTCGCCGACGACGTGTCGGTGGACATCGAGCAGCACGTGCTGGCCAGCCTGTTCCAGCTGCAGGTGGACGTGAAGAAGGGTGTCGACCCGGCCAAGGTGGAAGCGGCGGTCGCCGACGAGTGGCAGAAATTCCTCAAGGAAGGCCCCACGGCCGACGAGCTGGCCCGCGTGAAGACCGAGGTGCGCGCCTCGTTCGTGCGCGGCCTGGAGCGGGTCAACACGCAGGCCTCGATCCTCGCCGAGGGCCAGCTGTATTCGAACGATCCGGGCCAGTACCTGAAGGACTTCAAGGTGCTGATGGCGGCCACGCCGGCCAGCGTCAAGGCAGTGGCCGACCAGTGGATCGCCAAGGGCGACTACACGCTCACCGTGGTGCCGGGCAAGGTCGAGAACACCGACATGGCCACCGTGGCCGGCCGGCCGGCCGAGCCGGGTGCGCCCAAGCCGGTGCTCAGCGCCAAGGGCGACTACCGCACGGTGAAGAGCGACGTCGATCGCAGCAAAGGCGTGCCGGTGGTCGACCGCTTCCCCGATCTCACCTTCCCGGCGATCCAGCGCGGCAAGCTCGCCAACGGCATCGAGGTGGTGCTGGCCGAACGCCACGCCGTACCGGCGGTGCAGGTGCAGCTGATGTTCAACGCCGGCTTCGCCGCCGACCAGGGACGCAAGCTGGGCACCTCGAGCTTCACCATGGCGATGCTCGATGAGGGCACCAAGCGTCTCGATTCGGTGCAGATCGCCAAGACCGAGCAGCGCCTGGGCGCCGAGATCGGCAGCGGCTGCGGGCTGGACGCCTGCAACGTGTCGCTCAACGCGCTGGATGATCAGCTCAAGCCCTCGCTGGCGCTGTTTGGCGACATCGTGCGCAACCCGGCGTTCCGCGATGCCGACGTGGCGCGCGTGCGCGGCCAGTGGCTGGCGCGTATCGCACAGGAGAAGAGCCAGCCGGTGGGCATCGCGCTGCGCACGCTGCCGCCGTTGCTGTACGGCGAAGGCAACGCGTACGCCATTCCGTTCACCGGCTCGGGCACCGAGGCCTCGATCAGCTCGCTCACCACGCAGGACATGCGCCAGTTCATGGGCGACTTCATCCGCCCGGACAACGTGAAGATCCTGGTGGCCGGCGACACCACGCTGGCCAAGATCATCCCCGAGCTCAACGCGGTGTTCGGCGACTGGAAGGCCAGCGGCAAGGTGCCCGCCAAGCTGCTGGCCAAGGTCGCGCCACCGGCGAACCCGCGGGTGTACCTGGTCAACCGGCCGGGCGCGCAGCAGAGCCTGATCCTGGCCGGCATCGTGGCGCCGTCCACCGAGGCGCCGAACAACCTGCCGATCCAGACCATGAACGGCGCCTTCGGCGGCACCTTCACCTCGCGGCTCAACATGAACCTGCGCGAGAACAAGCACTGGGCCTACGGCGCCTTCAGCTTCCTGCAGAACGCCCAGGGCCAGCGCCCGTTCCTGCTGTACGCGCCGGTGCAGACCGACAAGACCGCCGAGTCGGTAGCCGAGATGCTCAAGGAGGCCAAGGGCGTGGTCGGCGACAAGCCGCTCTCCGCCCAGGAGATCAGCAAGATCAAGGACGGCGACGTGCGCTCCATGCCGGGCAGCTACCAGACCACCAGCGCGGTGATGGGTGCGCTGCAGGGCATCGTGCTGTACCACCGCCCCGACGACTACGTGCAGACCCTCAAGGCGCGCACCGAAGCGCAGACCGATGCCGAGGTCAATGCCGCGGCCAAGGAGATCATCCGCCCGAACCAGCTCACCTGGGTGATCGTGGGTGACCTGTCCAAGATCGAGCAGCCGCTGAAGAAGCTCGACCTGGGCGCGATGCAGGTGCTCGACGCCGACGGCAAGCCGGTGGCGCCCGCCAAGTAAGCCACCGTTGGGAAACGCCGCGGCCTTCCCGCGGTACGATGAGGGGCCAGGCGGGCGACTGCCCGGCCCCTCATGCCATCCAGCCCATCCATTGCGGAGTCCCCCATGCGCAAGACCCTGTTGCTCGTCCCCGTCGTGCTGCTCAGCGCCTGTTCGTGGGGGATCAAGCTGGACGACGCCGGCAAGGCCGTGCGTACCGCCTGGAGTGGCGACGTGTCGCAGTGCCAGGAGCTGGGCAAGGTCACCGTGTCGGTGATGGATCGCATGGGCCCGGTCGACCGCAACCAGATCAAGGTGCGCGACGAGCTGGAAGTGATGGCGCGTAACGAGGCGGCGAAGATGAATGCCGACACGATCAAGCCGCTGGCCGAGCCGACCGACGGCTCGCAGCCGTGGGGCGCCTACCGCTGCGGCAGCCAGCGTCTGCCCGCCAGCGGTACGGTAGCGCCGGCCAGCAGCGGCAGCAGCGCGCCCGCCACGGTGCCGGCGGCCGGCTTCCAGTCCTACCCGATCAAGGGCGGCTGAGGTCCGGGTTCACTCCACCGCAAAAGCTTCTCCACGGGCGCCGCAGGGCGCCCGCTCTTTTTTGGGGCGACCGAGCGCGGCTTTCGTTCACAAATAAATAGTACACATATGTAATAATTGCCGGCATTCCACGCACCGGATGCCTGCCATGAGCAGCTTTGCCCCCACCGAACAGCGCCTTGCCGTTACCTGCCAGCGCCACCCGCCGTTCCCGCGCGAACCGGCGGTGCTGGTGCGGCTGGTCAAGCACATCCACAAGCGCCTGCACGACCAGGCGAACGCGGCGCTCAAGCCGTTCGGCCTCAACCATCCCGAATACAACCTGCTGATGATGCTCTACGGCACCGCCGGCGACGGCGGGCTGTGCCCGTCCGACCTGGCCGACGCGGCGGGCGAGAAGTCGGCCAACATCACTCGCCTCACCAACGGCCTGTGCGAGCGCGGCCTGATCGCCCGCAGCGTCAGCGACGCCGATCGCCGCAAGCTCACGCTCACCCTCACGCCGAAGGGCGAGGCGCTGATCCACGCCCTGCTGCCGGACATCTGCGATCTGCTGCAGCTGCAGGTGACCCACCTGAGCGCGGCCGAGCAGACCCAGCTCGAGCGGCTGCTCAAGAAGATGCTGGCGGGGCTGGGCGACGAATGAGCGCCGTGCACGCCAGTGCCGTTGCTGCCGCGCCGTCGCCGGTGCGTGCGCTGCTGCGCGAAGAGGGCGAGGTGTGGCTGTTCGTGCTGCGCACGCTGCTGGCGTTCTTCCTCACCGGCTGGATCGCCATGCGCCTGTCGCTGCCGCAGCCATCCACCGCGATGCTCACCGCGATCATCGTGGCGAACCGGCAGTCCGGCATGGTTCTGGCCAAGAGCTTCTACCGCGCGCTGGGCACCCTCGCCGGCGCGCTGGCGGCATTCGCGATCGTGGCGGCGTTTCCGCAGCAGCGCGAACTGTTCCTGCTGGCGCTGGCCCTGTGGATCGGCCTGTGTGCCGGCGGCGCCACGCTGTACCGCAACTTCACCGCCTACGCCTTCGTGCTCGGTGGCTACACCGCGGCGATCATCGCCATTCCGGTGATCAACGACCCGCCGGCCGTATTCGACTCCGCCACCGCGCGCATCAGCGAGGTGCTGCTGGGCCTGCTGGTCAGCGGCGCGATCAGCGACACCGTGTTCCCCAGCCGCCTGCGCAACGTGCTGCGGAAGACCGCGCGTGGACAGTTCGCGCACTTTCTCGACTTCGTGCGGGCGAGCACCGGCGGGGCGATCCCGCGCGCGGCGATGGAGCGTGCGCACCTGCGCTTCGTGCGCGACGCGGTGGCGCTGGAAGACCTGCGCAGCTCGGTGGTGTTCGAGGACGCCGAAGCGCGCGCCCGCAGCGCCCACCTGCGCCTGTTCAACCAGCGCTTCATGGCGGCGTCGACCAGTTTCCAGTCGGTGCATCACCTGATCAACCGCCTGATGCGCGCCGGTCACGATCGCGCGGCGCAGATCCTCATCGACCTCTACGCGCCGCTGGCCGAGGCGCTCGCCACGCCGCATGAGGCCGGCGCGCCGGCCGCCACGCTGCTGCCGCGTCTGACCCAGGCACGTGCCGCCATGGACCACCGCGCGGCACGCTGTCTGGACACGCTGGACGATCCGCAGGACCGCCGCGACGTCGCCACCGGCGTCAGCCTGCTCGAACGCTTCGCCGACGAACTGCACGCCTACGTCAGCAGCGCGGCCGACCTGCAGGCGCCGCGGCTGGGCGGCGGCGCACCGGAGTCGGTGCGCTTCGCACGTTCCAACGATCTGGCTGGCGCCGCCCTGGCGACGCTCCGCACCACGCTGGTGATGCTGGCGCTGGGCGCGTTCTGGATCGCCAGCGCCTGGCCGTTGGGCGCCAGCGCGATGTTGATCGCCACCATCTTCGCCGGCCTGTTCGCCACCATGCCCGATGCTGGGCGGGCCACCGGCGTGGTGATGGTCGGCTACGCGGTAGGCATGGCCGCGGCCTTCGCCTGCGTGTTCTTCGTGCTCACCGCGATGGACGGCTATGTGCTGATGGTCGCGGGTATCGTGCCGTTCCTGCTGCCGGGCCTGGTGCTGATGGCCGGTGGCCGCTACGCCAGCTACGGGCTGGGCTACACGATGGGTTTTGTTTACATCCTGGCCGTGCGCAACCCGATGGCGTTCGATCCGGTGCATTTTCTCAACGACGCGGTGGCGCAACTGGCGGGCTTGTCGGCCGCGGCCATCGCCTTCGTGTTCATCCCCTCGACCATTGGCACCGGCTGGCTGCGCCGCCGCCAGCTGGCCCGACTGCGCGCCCAGGTGGCGTTGGCGGCGCAGGCGCCGCTGCGCGGACTGCGCCACCGCTTCGAGAGCGTGAACCGCGACCTGTTCGGCCAGATCGTGGCGCAGACCGAGCCGGGCAGCGACGCCTCGCGCAGCCTGCTGGCCTGGGCGTTGTCGGTGCACGAAACCGGCCGCGCGGCGATCGAGCTGCGGCGCGCGCTGGACGAAAACACGCACGCTTCGCTGCGCACCGGCATCGATGCCGCGCTCGCGGCGCTCGCGCGCTTCTACCAACACCCGGACGCCGACGGCTACGCGCGGGTGCGCGCGCAGTTCGCCGATGTCATCGGCGAGGCAGAAGCGCAGCCCTCGGCGCACGCGCTGCTCGACCACCTCTACCTGATCCGGCTGGCGCTGCTCGATCGTGAGTCCGCGCTCGCCCCCTACATGCCGCCGGAGCGCGCTGCGCCGGCGTCGGCGGAGTCTCCCCATGCCTCGTGAAATCGCCCTCGGCGACGCGCTGGTACCCGGCGTGCTGCTGCTGTTCCTCGCCGCGCTGGGCCTGCTGTGGCTGCTCGACTGGCTGGCCGGCCGCTACGGCCTGTACCGCTTCGTGTGGCATCCGCCGCTGTTCCGGCTGGCCGCGTTTGTCTGCGTATTCGGCGCCTGCGCGCTGCTCCTGTTCTGAGTGATCGCCATGAAAATCCAAGCCCTTGTCCGTTTTGCCATCACCGCCATCGTCGTGCTCGTCGCCGCGCTGGCCGCCCACGCGCTGTGGCTGCACTACATGGACGCCCCGTGGACCCGCGATGGCCGCGTGCGCGCCGACGTAGTGCGCGTGGCGCCCGACGTGGCCGGCCTGGTCACCCGCGTGGCCGTGGTCGACAACCAGGCGGTGCGCCGCGGCGACCTGCTGTTCGTGCTCGACCAGGCCCGCTACCGCAACGCGCTGGCGCAGGCGCAGGCCAACCTGGACGCCGCCAAGGCCGCTGCCCACGCCGCCGGCGCCAGCGTCGGCGCGGCCGATGCCGCGGCGGCGCAGAGCCGGTCCAGCTACGCGATGTACGCCGCGCAGTCGGAGCGTCGCGAGAAGCTGGCGGGCAACATCATTTCCGCCGAAGACCTGGCCAACGTGCGCGCCTCCGCCGAGGTCGCCCGCGCCGGCTGGCAGCGCGCCCAGGCTGGACGTCAGCAGGCCAGCGCCGCGGCGCAGCAGGCGCTGGCCGCGGTGGCCGAGGCGCAGGTGGCACTGGATCAGGCGCAGCTCAATCTCGTTCGCACCGAAGTGCGCGCGCCGGTGGACGGCTACGTCACCAACCTCGACGTGCGCGCCGGCGACTACGCCAGCGCCGGCGCGGCGCGGCTGGCGGTGATCGATCGCCACTCGTACTGGATCAACGGCTACTTCGAGGAAACCAAGTTGCCGCGCGTGCACGTGGGCGATCCGGTGGAGATCCGCCTGATGAGTGGCGGTGCCGAGCTGCACGGCACCGTGCAGAGCATCGCCCACGGCATCACCGATGCCGACAACCCCACCGGCAGCGACCTGCTGGCCAACGTCAACCCCACCTTCAACTGGGTGCGGCTGGCCCAGCGCGTGCCGGTGCGCGTGGCGATCGACGCCGATCACCTGCCCGCCGGCACCGTGCTCGCCGCCGGCATGACTGCCACGCTGGTGGTCCGCCCGGCCCCTGCCGTGGCCGGTGCGGCCGTGGCCGCCGCGGGGCGTTGACCGCTCGGGCGCGAGGTCGCCCGTGCGGATGCGGCATCTTCCCCCGATCGGTCGCGCCGGGCATGCTCGACACTTTGTGACGACGTCTGCGGCGGCACCCTTGCCCGACATGAAACGACTGACCCGCCTTCCCGCCCGCGTGGCTAGCCGACTGCTGCCGTTCCGCCGCGCCGCACGGCGACAGCCGCAGCTCGATGCGCTGCCGGCCTTCGCCGTGCCCGCGTCCACGATCGAGACGCTGCCGGACCCGGCGGCCTATCGCGAGCGTTTGCTGGCAGCGATCGCCGCCGCCGAGCGGCGCATCGTGATCGTGGCGCTGTACCTGGAAGACGACGACGGCGGCCGCGAGGTGCTCGACGCGCTGTACGCGGCCAAGGCGCGCCGGCCGGCGCTGGAGATTGCCGTGTTCGTGGACTGGCACCGCGCCCAGCGCGGCCTGATCGGCAAGGCACGCAGCGAGGGCAACGCCGGCATGTACCGCGCCTGGGCGCGCGAGCGCGGCGACGGCGTGGCGATCTACGGCGTGCCGGTACAGAACCGCGAATTGTTCGGCGTGCTGCACCTCAAGGGCATGGTGATCGACGACACCGTGCTCTATTCCGGCGCCAGCCTCAACGACGTCTACCTGGCCCGCCACGGGCGCTACCGGCTGGACCGCTATCACCTGCTGCGCCACGCCCCGCTGGCCGATGCGATGGCCGGCTTCGTGCAGCGCCATCTCATGGATCAACCGGCGGTGCCACGCCTGAACGTACCCGAGGTGCCGACCACCGCCAGCCTGCTGCCGGCGATCCGCGCGCTACGCCAGCAACTGGCCGAGGCGCGCTACGAGGTGACGCCGGAGCCGCCCGGCGAAGACACCGTGGCGGTGACGCCGCTGGCCGGTTTCGGCCGCACCGGCAACGCCCTCAACGAGACATTGCTGGCGCTGCTCGCCAGCGCGTGCGAGCGGGTGGTGCTGCTCACGCCGTACTTCAACCTGCCGCGGCCGGTGCGCGCCGCCATCGGCCAGCTGCTGCGGCGCGGCTGCACGGTGGAGATCATGGTCGGCGACAAGGTCGCCAACGACTTCTACATCCCGCCGGGCCAGCCGTTCCGCACCATCGGCGTGCTGCCCTATCTCTACGAGAGCAACCTG
Organism: Dyella sp.; assembly: GCF_051962475.1. Lineage (GTDB taxonomy): Bacteria > Pseudomonadota > Gammaproteobacteria > Xanthomonadales > Rhodanobacteraceae > Dyella_A. The sequence continues at coordinate 289,563 of NZ_JBQCCF010000069.1, read as the reverse complement.
CGCCGCTTCGCGCGCGTGCATCGCAAGCATCTGGCGAGCGGCCAGCTGGCGCTGCACCTGTGGAAGCACGCCGACAACAGCTACCACCTCAAGGGGCTGTTCATCGACCACGACGTGGCCGTGCTCACTGGCAACAATCTCAACCCACGCGCCTGGGCGCTGGATCTGGAAAACGCCCTGGTGCTGCGTGATCCGCACGGCCACCTGCGCGCCCAGCACGCCGCCGAGTGGGCGGCGCTCAAGCGCCACGCCAAGCGCCTGCGCGATCACCACGCACTGGACACCGTGCGCGACTACCCCGCGCCCGTGCGCAAGCTGCTGCGCCGTCTCAAGGGCGTCCGCCTCGACCGCCTGGCCAACCGCCTGCTGTAGGCGATTGGCCAGGTGCTGCTCCTGGCGCTGATGCGGCATCAAAGCGGAAAGGCATCGCCCGCGAGCGGGCTCCTACGACAGCGGAAGCGGGTTCAGACGGCGCTGAGGCGTTGCAGGCGCATCGAGAGCCAGCGCTGCACGTCCGGCCATTCGCCGGTGAGGATCGAGTAGCACACGGTATCGCGCAGCGTGCCGTCCGGGCGGCGCTTGTGGGCGCGCAGCACGCCGTCGCGGTGTGCGCCCAGGCGTTCGATCGCGCGCTGCGAGTCGAGGTTGCGGTGGTCGGTGTGGAATTCCACCGCCACGCAGTCCAGTGCGGTGAAGGCGTGCCCGAGCAGCAGGCGCTTGCAGGCGGTGTTGAGGTGGCTCTTCTGCCAGCGCTTGGCGTACCAGGTGTAGCCGATGGCGATGCGCGGCAGCGCCGGGTCGAAATCGTAGTAGCGGGTGGTGCCGACGATCTCGCCGTAGCGTTTCTCGCGCACCGCGAAGGCCAGCATGCGCCCGGTCGCCTGGCCGGCGAGAGCGGCGGCGACGTAGTCGACCGCGGTGCCCGGCGGCGGCGCGCTGGTGAACCACAGCTTCCACAGCTCGCCATCGGCGGCGGCCGCTTCCAGTGCCGGCGCGTGATCGGCGTGCAGCGGTTCGAGCAGCACGTGGTCGTCTTCCAGGTGCACCGGGGCGAGCGTCATGCGGAGCCCTCAGGCATCGAGATCGGGAATCTGCTTGCTTTCCAGCCGCGCGATCGCGTCCTTCAGCAGCAGCTTGCGCTTCTTCATGCGGGTGATCTGCAGCTCGTCGCGTGAGCCGGCGGCGATCATCTCGGCCACCTGCGTGTCCAGCGCGCGGTGTTCGCGCCGCAATTCGGCCAGCGTCTGGGCGATCGAGGGCAGGTCCGGGGCCGTCATGGCGGGCGCGTGTGGAAGAAAGGCCGCAGTGTACGCTCCCGGACCGGCCCGGGTCAGCCCGCTACAATGGCGGTCTCCCGCTCGCTACCGCCGCCCATGTCCGCCTCGCCCAACCCCTCCCGCAAGCACAGCTACGAAGCCGGCAAGCTGGCCAAGCGCCTGCGCCACCAGGTGGGCCAGGCGATCGCCGACTTCAACATGATCGAGGACGGCGACAAGGTGATGGTCTGCCTGTCCGGCGGCAAGGATTCCTACACCCTGCTGGACATGCTGCTGTCGCTGCAGGCCAAGGCGCCGGTGCGCTTCGAGCTGGTGGCGGTGAACCTCGACCAGAAGCAGCCGGGCTTTCCCGCCCACGTGCTGCCGGACTACCTCACCGCGCGTGGCGTGCCGTTCCACATCATCGAGCAGGACACCTACAGCACGGTGACCCGGGTGATCCCTGCCGGCAAGACCATGTGCAGCCTGTGCTCGCGCCTGCGCCGCGGCGCGCTGTACCAGTGGGCGGCCGAAAACGGCATCAGCAAGATCGCGCTGGGCCACCATCGCGACGACATCCTCGGCACGTTCTTCCTCAACCTGTTCTACCAGGCCCAGCTCAAGGCGATGCCACCGAAGCTGCGCTCGGACGATGGCCGCCACGTGGTGATCCGTCCGCTGGCCTATTGCAAGGAAAGCGACATCGCCGCGTACGCCGCCGAGCGCGCCTTTCCGATCATCCCGTGCAATCTGTGCGGCTCGCAGGAGAACCTGCAGCGCAAGGCCGTGGGCCAGATGCTGGCCGAGTGGGAGAGGCTCCAGCCCGGACGCAGCGAAAACATCTTCCGCGCGCTGGGTAGCGTGTCGCCCTCGCAGCTGGCCGACCGCAAGCTGTTCGATTTCGCCTCGCTGGGAGCGGCCGAGGGCGTGGCGCGCGCCGATGCGCATGCGTGGCTGGCCGATTATGCTGGCGAGCCGGCCGCCGATGAAATCGTTTAGCCGTCCATACTTCCAATTACTTTCTTTCGAGTACCGTCATGTCCATCTTTGCATCCGTTGAAATGGCCCCGGGCGATCCGATCCTCGGCCTCACCGAGGCGTTCGTCGCCGACCCGCGATCGAACAAGGTGAACCTGGGTGTGGGCATCTACACCGACGAACAGGGCCGCGTGCCGGTTCTCAAGGCCGTGCAGCAGGTGGAACAGGCGCTGGCGCGCGACACGCAGCCGCGCGGCTACCTGCCGATCGACGGCCTGCCGGCGTACAACAAGCTCAGCCAGGAGCTGCTGTTCGGCGAAGGCTCGCCGCTGCTCGAAGCCGGCCGCGTGGCCACCGCACAGACCATCGGTGGCAGCGGCGCGCTGCGGGTGGCGGCGGACCTGCTCAAGCAGGTGGCCGGCGACCAGGCGCGCATCGCCATCAGCAACCCGAGCTGGGGCAACCATCACGTGGTGTTCCGCACCGCCGGCTTCCAGCTGCAGGATTACCGCTACTACGACGACGCCACCCGCGGTCTGGACTTCGCCGGCATGTTGGAGGATCTGGGCAAGCTTCAGCCCGGCACCGTGGTGCTGCTGCACGCGTGCTGCCACAACCCCACCGGCGTGGACCTCAACCCCGACCAGTGGGCGCAAGTGGTGGAGCTGGTGAAGGAGCGCGGCCTGCTGCCCTTCGTCGACATGGCCTACCAGGGTTTCGATCAGGGCATCGACGCCGACGCCACCGCGGTGCGCATGTTCGCCGAGTCGGGCATCGAGGCGTTCGTGGTGGCCAGCTCGTATTCCAAATCGTTCTCGCTGTACGGCGAGCGCGTGGGCGTGCTGTCGATGATCGGCGCCGACCGCGACGAGGCGGCGCGCCTGCGCTCGAAGATCAAGCAGACCATCCGCGCCAACTATTCCAGCCCGGCGGCGCATGGTGGCCAGCTGGTCGCCGGTGTACTGGCCAGCACCGAGCTGCGTGCGCTGTGGGAGAGTGAACTGGGCGCGATGCGCGAGCGCATCCACGCGATGCGCGCCGGGCTGGTGCAGAAGCTGGCCGCGCATGGCCACGAGTTCGGCTTCATCCAGCGCCAGGCGGGCATGTTCTCGTACTCCGGCTTGAGCAAGGCGCAGGTCGACCGGCTGCGCGAGGAGTTCGCCATCTACGCGCTCGGCACCGGGCGCATCTGCGTGGCGGCGTTGAATACCCAGAATCTCGGCTACGTTGCCGATGCCATCGCCAAGGTGGTGGGCTGAGGCGGCTGTCGCAGCCGCTGATCCACAAACGCATCAACCTCCACGGTCATCCTCCCTGCACCTGTCCCTTCGGCGGGGTTCGCCGGGAGGACGGTGAGGAGGTCCGGGCGAACGGCGTGCGTGTCCACAGCACCGGCCTGCACGCTTCGCCCCTGTTATCCCGCGCAGCCGCCCGCTCACGCGGCCTGCCGCGCCCCAACCCGGACACCGCATGTTTTTTCGCAATCTCACCCTGTTCCGCTTTTCCCCTGCCGTCGCTACTGACCTGGACCGGCTCGACGATGCCCTCGCCGAGCACCGCCTGCGCCCCTGCGGCCCCATGGAAATGTTCACCAAGGGCTTCGTGCCGCCGGTGGGTCGCGGCGAGGAGGCGGCGCTCACCCACGTCGTCAACGCCTGCACCATGGTTACCGTGGGCGGTGAGGACAAGCTGCTGCCGGCCGCCGTGATCAACGACGAGCTGCAGCGCAAGGTGCAGAAGATCGCCGAGGAAGAGGGGCGCAAGGTCGGCGGCCGCGAGCGCAAGCGGATCAAGGAAGACCTGCTCACCGAGCTGCTGCCGCGCGCCTTCGTGCGCACCTCGCGGCTGTCCGCCTACGTCGACAAGAAGCACGGCTGGCTGGTGCTCGATACCTCCAGCCGCAAGTCGGCCGAGAACGCGCTCACCCAGATCCGCGAGGCGCTAGGCAGCTTCCCCGCCGTGCCGCTGGCGCCGGAGGAGGGCCCGCGCGTGCTGATGACCGACTGGCTCGCCAACGGCACGCTGCCCGCCGGCCTGGCGCTGGGCGACGAGGTGGAGCTGCGCGATCCGGCCAGCGCCACCGGCGCCATCGCCAAGTGCCGCCGGCAGGACCTCGACAGCGAGGAGATCAAGGAGCACCTGCGCAACGGCAAGCAGGTGTTCCAGCTCGGCCTGGTGTTCGACGACCGCATGAGTTTCGTGCTGGGCGAAGACCTGATCGTGCGCAAGCTGAAGTTCCTCGACGTGGTGCTCGACGAGATGGGCGACAGCCACCAGGACGCCGCTGCCGAGGCCGATGCCAGCTTCGCCCTGCTCACGCTGGAGCTGGAGCGCCTGCTGGCCAAGCTGGAGGAGTGGTTTGGCCTGCCGCGGCCGGCCGACGCCTGACATACGCCGGCGCATGGTGCGCGCCACGAGACCCGTGGCCGCACCCCGTTGAAACATCACGTGCGCGTCGCCAAACCCTGCCAGAATCCAGATCGACACCCCCCGGGCGCGCAGTGCCGCCGCCCGTGTCCCGGTTCGACCCACAGGCAGACGGCAGCATGGCGCAGCAACTCGAAGGCGACTGGCTGGAACTGGCGACCGCCGGCGGCAGCACGATCCGCGTGCTGAAGGCGGCGCACCCGCGCGCCCGCCGTCTGCGCCTCACCGTGACGCCCAAGGGCGCGCGAGTTACCTATCCGCACGGCACCCATCCGGCCCAGGTCAGCGCCTTCCTGCGCAGCCATGCGGACTGGCTGGAGCAGAAGCTCGACGAGCTCAACCTGCTGGTGAAGCCGCTGCCGCCGCTGCGCGTGGGCTACGCCACCGAGATCCCGGTGCGTGGCGAACGCGTGCAGCTGGACTGGGCCGAAGGCCCGTACCCGCGCATCGAGACGGCCGAGGCCGGCATCACCTTGATCATCCCGCGCCCGCACACGCGGGCGCTGCCGGTGGCGCGCGGCCTGCTCGCCTCGCATTTCGAGTCGCTGATCCGCCGTGACGTGTCGCGCTGGCTGGCCAGCTACGTGCCGCAGCTCGGCCTGGCGCCCACGGCGCTGAAGATCCGCCCGCTGAAAAGCCTATGGGGCAGCCTGGACACCCGCGACCGCATCAATCTCGATCTCGCCCTCGCGCTGGCCCCGCCGGCGGCACTGCGCTACGTGCTCGCGCACGAGCTGTGCCACCTCAAGGTGCGCAATCACTCGCCGCGTTTCTGGGCCCAGGTCGAAACGCTGTTCCCCAGCTGGCGCGAGCAGCGCGACTGGCTGCGCCAGAACGGCTCGCTGCTGAAGGCCGAGCTGGATCGCCTGGTGGCTGACGTCGCCGACTGATGTCGCGGCAAGCATCGCGCACGCACGCCATGCGAGCGCAACACGCCGATCATCGCGCCGCCGTTGCGCAAGTGACACCGCGGCGCTGAGGCTCTCGCCGGCGCTGAGCGATCCGCACCGGTCTCTCAGCGTCTCCCTGCCGCGCTCCGCTTCGGGCGCCGCACGGCGCGCAGCTTGCCGCTGCTGCCGCCGCCGCAGAAGAACGTGTCGGCCCCGTCCGAATCCAGCCCCGACACCACGATGCCCGGCGGCATCTCCAGGCTTTCCAGCACTTCGCCGGTGTCGGCATCGATGTGCCGCAATTCGCTCTGCTCGTCTTCCCAGGTGGCGTGCCACAGCTCGCCGTCGACCCAGGTGACGCCGGTGACGAAGCGATTCGACTCGATGGTGCGCAGCACCGCGCCGGTCTGCGGATCCACCTGGTGGATCTTGCGCCCGCGGTATTGCCCGACCCACAGCGTGCCTTCGGCCCAGGCCAGGCCGGAGTCGCCGCCGCCGCCGGGGGCAGGGATCGAGCCGAGCACCTCGCCGCTGTGCGGATCGATGCGCTGGATGCGGTCCTCGGCGATCTGGAACAAGTGACGGCCATCGAACGCCGTGCCGGCGTGCGCGGGCACGGTGAGCGCGCCGAGTGTTTCGCCGCTGGCCGGGTCGACGGCGCGCAGGCGGTCGCCGGTGGCCATCCAGACCTGCTGGCCGTCGTAGGTCACGCCGCCGACGTTGTCGGCCTCGGGGTAGGGGCCGTGCTCGCGCACGATCTCGGCGGCGGCTCGCTTCATGGTTCCGTCCCGTGCAGAGGATGAGCGCATGCTAGTCGCCGGACAGCGGCGCGGGGAGTAACAAGGCGGTCGCGAATCCCGGCAGCGGCGGCGTCATCCAGCGCCGCGCGCGGCCGCGTCCGATCGGCTGGATCGCGCGGGCCGCCGCCAGCGCATCGAGCGCGCGCTGCACGGTGCGCTGGCTGTCGCCCAGGGCCAGCGCCAGCGCCGAGCTCGACCACGCTTCGCCGTCGGCGAGCAGGGCCAGCACCGCGGCGTGCTTCTCGTCCACCGGTCGTGCCAACACGGCCACCGCGCGCGCGTCGTGCGGCATCAGTGCGTAACCGCGCCCGGTGGCGTGCACCTCGGCCAGCCCGCGCAGCGCCGTGCGCAGCCGGCCCATCTCCACCCGCAGCCGCGCGCGGTGCGATTCATCGATCGCGCGGGCCCGGAACGCGCGGGCGATCAGTACGTTTCGCGGCACGTCCTGCGGCCACGCCTCGCCCAGCAGGCGGGCCAGCGTGAACAGCACCGGTCGGCGGGCCAGCGCCACCACGGTGTCGCCCGCGCGCACGGCGTGCCGGCAGCCATCGATCACCAGCTGGTCCGCGGCCAACAACGCCTCGACCTCATCGAGCCGCAGCATCCGCTCCTCGCCGGCAGCGAGCAGTCGCGCCGCCGGCGCGCGCCAGGCGAATACGGCCTGCTCGACCTCGGCGGCCAGCGAGGGAATCCCGGCGCGATGCGCCGCGCGTGCGGCAGCATCGAGCGCCGCACGCGCGGCTCCCGCATGCAGCCGCCGCGTGGCGATACCCGCGCGCGCCAGTGCATCGATCGTCTGCAGGGCCGGCGACAGCGAGGCGGGATCGCACGCGTCGAGCATCGGTTCGGCCTCGTCGAGGCGGCCGAGCAGCAGCAGCCGGCGGATCGCCAGATAGCGCGCGTGCGCGGCGTTCGCGCGGTCGCCGTGCGCCTCCAGCGTGGCGCGCGCCGCATCCAGCGTCTTTGCCGGCCAGCCCAGCTCGCGTGAGGCCAGCGCCACCTCCGCCTCGGCCACCACGCAGCGCGCGCGTGCCACGGCAGCGTGCGGGCCGAAGGCGCGCGCGGCCCGCCGCAGCAGCAGCCTAGAGCGGGCGAAATCACCCAGCTGCGCCATCGCGATGCCGCGCAGCGCCAGGGCGGGCGCGTCGTCGCGCAGCGCCACGCGCTTGAGCGCGCCGAGCGGATCGCCGCCCGCCAGCGCGCGGGCCGCCGCGGTGATCAGCGAATCCATCGCCGCCGCCTCGTTCGCAATCGCGCCACCGTTGTCACTCCCTTCGTTCGCTCGGCCGAACCTAGCCTATCCGCTCGGTCGGCACATCCGGCCACGGCGCCGCGAGCCGCGGCTCGATCCACTGCATGAGGAACGCATCATGGACCACATCGTCGTCTGGGGATTTCGCTGGGCGCCACCGTTCGCGCAAGGCCTGGTGCGCGACCTGCGCGTGCGCTGGGCACTGGAGGAGGCCGGCCTTGCGCATGAGGTGCGGCTGATCGATTTCGACGAGCGTCACGCCAGCGCCTACCGCCGGCATCAGCCGTTCGGCATGGTGCCGGCGTTCGAGGTGGACGGTCGCGGGCTGTTCGAATCGGCCGCCATCGTGCATCGCATCGCCGGTGAGTCGACGCCGCTGATGCCGGCGGAGGCGGCGGCACAAGCCGAGGTGCTCAGCTGGATGTTCGCCGCGGTGAACACGGTCGAGCCGCCGGTGCAGCAGTTGTTGGAGATGGACCTGTTGCACGCGGGCGAAGCGTGGGTGGCGCTGCGTCGTCCCGCCGTGGTCGACACGGTGAAGGTGCGGCTGGCCGCGCTGGACCGCCACCTTGGCGCGCGCGACTACCTGCTCGATCGCTTCACCGCCGCCGACATCCTGATGGCGACGGTGCTGCGCTTCCTGCGCCATACCGATCTGGTGGAAGGCTTTCCGACGCTGGCCGCCTACGTCGAGCGCTGCGAGGCGCGCCCCGCCTTCCACAAGGCACTGACCGCGCAACTGGCGGATTACGCCCGGCATACGCCGGTCGCCGCCTGAACCTTCTGCCCCGCCCTGAAAGGAGACCACCATGACGACGCATGCCGTAGGCACCCGCGAGCAATGGCTCGAGCAACGACTGGAACTGCTCGCCGCCGAAAAGGAACACACCCGGCGCAGCGATGAGCTGGCGCAGCAGCGTCAGGCGCTGCCCTGGGTGCGCATCGACAAGCCGTACCGTTTCGACACCGACGATGGCGAGGCCACGTTGGCCCAGCTGTTCCGTGGCCGTTCGCAGCTGCTGATCTACCACTTCATGTTCGGGCCGGACTACCGCGCCGGCTGCCCCTCATGTTCGGCGATCGCCGACGGTTTCGACGGCTTCGCGGTACACCTGGCGAATCACGACGTCACGCTGATGGCGGTGTCGCGTGCGCCGCTGGCGACACTGCAGGCGTACAAGCAGCGGCTGGGCTGGCGCTTCCCGTGGGCGTCCTCGCAGGACAGCGACTTCAATTTCGATTTCAGCACCTCGATCACCGAGGCGCAGCAGCGTGCTGGTGGAGTCGAGTACAACTACCGGCGCGGCGGCCATCCGATCGCGGCGGCGCAACTTCCCGAGCCGGTGGTGCAGTTCGCCGCCTCCTGCGGCACCGACGCGCCAACCTACGTGCGCGACCGACCGGGCATGAGCGCCTTCGTGCTGGAAGACGGCGTGGTCTATCACAGCTACTCCACCTACGCGCGCGGGCTGGACGGGCTGTGGGGCATGTATCAGTGGTTGGATCGGGCGCCGAAGGGGCGCAACGAGTCCGGTATCTGGTGGAAGCGGCGCGATGAGTACGGCGCGCCCTGAGCGGGCGGTACCGCTGCACGGGGCAGGCGATCCGGCGGACGCTGCGCCCCGGCGCGCGTTCGCGCTCGGTTGCATCGTGCTGTTCGTCGGCTGTGCGGCGGCCACCGTCAGCGCCGGCGCCTCGATGTCGGCAATGGCGGCGCTGCCGATGCGCGGGGGCTGGAGCCTGTCGATGCACTGGCTGGCGATGTGCGGGCTGGGCGCCCCGACGCAACTGGCGGCCTGGCTCGGCATGTGGTCGACGATGATGGCGGCGATGATGCTGCCCGCGGTCGCGCCGAACCTGTGGCGCTATCGCTGCGCGGCAGCGCACGCGGGCGCCAGTCGCCCGATGGCCTTGGCCACCTGCGTGGGCGGCGGCTACCTGCTGGTGTGGATCGGCTTGGGTGCCGTGATCTCGGTAATGGGCACGGCACTGGCCGCCGGCTTGCTGGAGCGGCCCACACTCGCCCGCGCGACGCCGCTTGCGATGGGCGCCGTGCTGATGCTTGCCGGCGCACTCCAGTGCACGGCATGGAAGGCGCGCCAGTTGGCGCATTGTCGGCACTGGCCCGCCGGTGTCGACGTCCCGCTCCCGCACCTCTTCCGCGCCTGGCGAGCTGGCCTGCGCCTCGGATGCCACTGCATGGCCAGCTGCGCCGGACTGACGGCGATCCTGCTGGTCGGCGGAGTGATGGACCTGCGCGTGATGGCCGTGGTCACCGCCGTGATCGCCGCGGAGCGGCTGTCGCTTCATGGCGACCGTGTGGCCCGGGCGATCGGTGTGCTCGCACTGGTCGCCGGTCTGTGGCGGATGGCCGTGGCCATTACCGCTGCTGGGTGAGCAACCGCTTCACGTGCCGGCGCACGCCTGGCGCATGACAGCTGCAACTTGCTGCTCCGGGTTCCGCGCGGGCACGCTGCGATCCGTACGGACTCCTCAAGTCCATCGACCGGATCACCTCATGCATCTGCCCATCGTCTGGCTCATCAACCTCGGCTGGTTCGTCTTCCTCGCGTACTGGGCGATCCAGTCGCGGGCGGTGAAATCGACGGCGCGCAGCGAGCCGTTCGCGGCCCGGTTCCTGAAATACTGGCTGCCGCTGATCGTCGGCACTGCGCTGGTGCTGCCGTGGCGCGGAGGCGAGGGCACGCTGCTGCGCGTGCGTTTCGCGCCGTCCGGCCCATGGCTGCCGCTGCTGGGCGTGCTGCTGCTGTGGGCCGGCGTGGCGTTCGCGATCTGGGCGCGCGCCACGCTGGGCCGCAACTGGAGCGCGGTGGTGCAGGTGAAGCAGGGCCACGAGCTGGCCGAGCGCGGCCCGTACCGCTGGGTCCGCCACCCCATCTACACCGGCCTGCTGATGGGCTTCCTCGGCACCGCGTGCGCACTGGGCGAATGGCGCGGCCTGCTCGGCACCGCCATCGTCGGCGTGTCGTTCTGGTTCAAGTTGAAGCTGGAAGAACGTTGGATGCGCGAGCAGTTCGGCGCGCGCTACGAGGACTACATGCGGCGGGTGAAAGCGCTGATACCTGGCATGTTCTGAAGCAGGAAAACTCCGAGATCTTGTGGGGTAGCCACGGCGCCCATTGCGGTAAGGGTCGCAGCGCGGGGTGCGGAGGCGGGCTTTCTCGCCAGCAGAAAATTCTCAGGGAACCAGGAGATCACGCATGTTGATGTTTGTTGCCGCGGGACTGGCCATGGCTTCATCGGTTGTCGCGCCGCAAGCCGCTCGGCCCGACCAGCTCGCGCTTGACCAGATGCGCCACTACGCGCCGTACCAGGCAGCCGTACAAGACGCCTATCAAAAATACGAGGAAGCGCTGTCCGGTCACTGCCCTTCCCTCGATCTTGATCAAGCCACTGCCCGGGCCCGGATCGAACTGCCGTTGGAGGTGAATGAGCAGGGGCATATCGTCAGCGGCATCTGGACTGAGCGGACGCAGGGCGTTGCGTGCGGTGAAACGCGGCGCTACACGGCTCTGGTGATCTTCAAGGACAGCACCCCGCACGTCTTGCCCGTCTTTCCCGGCGACTCCTTCGCGTCGCCCGCGCTTCAGCACGACGCGCTGGTCAGCGTGGCCAGTGCGATGACGGTGAAGGGTGCCCGGTGTGTACCGGAGGTACTCGATACCGTATTGCCGCAGGGTGTGCCAGCCACCGCGGGCGCGCCCTGGAACGAGACTTGGACCGTCCGAAGCTGTGACGAGAGCTATCGCGTGCCGATCCGTTTCGTGCCGGATGCCACGGGAACGGGATTCGATATCGATCCCAAAACGATTACTCAGCTCAAGACGTCAGCAGGCTGAGCTGCCTTCAACACGGTTGTTGTCCGGCGTGCCGGCCACGCATCGCCGGCGCCGCGGATTTCGCGGCGCTTGCTTCAGTGCGACAGCTCGAACGCGGTCAGCACCTGCACGGTCTGCTCGGGCTTTTCCAGCATCGGCATGTGGTTGCAGCCGCTGAGCGTGGTGGTGCTGATCGCGGCGGCGTTGACCAGGCCGTTGCGCAGGCTGTCCAGTGCGGAGACGTCGATGATCTTGTCGTCGCGGCACCACAGGCCCATCACTGGCATGGTGAGCTTGTCCAGACGCTGTTGCACGGCCAGGTATTGCGAGGGCTGGCGCAGCTCGTTGAAGGTCTTGTTGAGGAACGCGCGGTCGCGCTGGTTGCGCTGGATCAGCACGTCGATGAAGCGCCCGGGCAGGTCCGGCACGGTCTCGAACGCGAGCGACTCGGCTTTCTGGAAGCCGGCGCGGTCGTCGTAGATGAAAGGGTTGCTGCCGGCGAGCGAGCGGCGGGCGAAGTCGTTCTCCTTCGAGGTCAGGCCGAAGGAGTCCATCAGCACCAGCCGGTTGACCACCTGCGGGTGCTCCGCCGCGTAGACGCCGGCGATCGCCCCACCCATGGAATGCCCGACCACGGTGACGCTGCGCAGGCCCAGCGCCTGGGCGAATGCATCGAGGCGCGCGGCCTGGGCGTCGATGTCGTAGCTGGCGCTGTCGTTGCGCGAGGAGTCGCCCCAGCCGGGCAGGTCCGGAATGATCAGGTGAAAGTGCGGCGTGAGTTCCTTCGCCACCTCCAGCCACACCTCCTTGCTGGAGTCGTAGCCGTGCAGCAGCACCAGCGTGGGGCCTTCGCCACCCTCGTAGTAAGACCAGCGCGTGTCGCCGGCCTGCACGGTCTTGCTCTCCAGGTGCGCGGCCATCGCCTGGCGTGCGATGTCAGCACGCAGCAGCCACTGCGGCGCGAACAGGTAGCTGCCGCCCAGCGCCAGGGCGAGGATCACGATGACGCCGAGCAGGAACTTCAGCCGTCGCAGCAGCAGGCGCTGCCACAGGGGGCGTGCGGTGGCGGGTGTCGTGGCGGGCGTGGAAGACATGGCCTGTGCCTGTGCAGAAAGAGGGGAGGGTACGGCGCGGATGTGTCAGCGCATCGACGTGGCAAGGTGGGGACGCCGGCCGCGTTCCCCACCCCGTCCGCGCTTACTTCGCCGGCTTGGCCTTCGCCTTGGCGAAGATGCCCTCGATCACCTGCTGGGTCAGCGGATGATAGCCATCCTTGGTCTTGGCGTAGGACGCCTCGGCGTAGGCCAGGCCCTCGGGCGTGGCGGCAAAGGCGCGGTACACCGGCGTGGTGAGGTAGATGCGGCCGATGCGGCTCATGTGCTCGCGCGCGCCCGGCCACACGTCCTTGTCGCCGGCGGCGATGGCGTGGATGTACCAGCGCATGCCGATCTCCGCGTTGGGCGTGCCGGTGAGGTGCCAGGCCGCATCCAGCGCCTTCATCTGAGCGAGCTGGGGCGCGTCGGGCAGGCGGTCGAGGAAGTACATCCACTCCTGCGTGTTCCAGCCCTTGGCATCGAGCTGGTCGGCGCTCAGCGTGCCGGCGGTGAAAGCCTTCACCTTGGCGTCGATGATGTCGAAGCGCGCCGAGGTCGGCAGCGGTGCGTCCTTGGGGATGCCGGTGCCGTAGACCCAGTCCTTCACCTCGGCCTCGCTCATCTTGCCGGGGTACTTGTCGAGCAGGTTCGCCTTGAGGAAGGCCAGCATCTGCTCGGTAGTGATGCTCTGGAAGGCGAAGTGGTCGAAGTAGCTCTTCAGGTACGGGTCGAACGCGGCACGGCCGAAGCGCTGCTCCAGCGTGCGCAGGAACCACGAGCCCTTGTCGTAGGCCACGTCGGAGAGCGCGTCATCGGCGTCCACGTCGCCCGGCACCGGTGCCAGCTTCTGGCTGTTGGCCGGCATGCCGCCGATGCTCTTCTCCAGGGCGCGGGCCGAGAGCAGCGCCTCCTCGTCGGCCAGCGACTTGCCGTACACCGCCTCGGTGATGCGGCCCTGCACGTAGGTGGTGAAACCCTCGTTGAGCCAGCCATCGCGCCAGGTGGCGTTGGTCACCAGGTTGCCGGACCAGCTGTGCGCCAGCTCGTGCGAGATCACCGAGGCCAGGCTCTTGTCGCCCACCACGATGGTCGGCGTGGCGAAGGTCATGTTCGGGTTTTCCATGCCGCCGAACGGGAACGACGGCGGCAGCACAATCAGGTCGTAGCGGCCCCAGCGGTAGGGGCCGTACAGCTGCTCGGTGGTGGTGATCATCTTCTCGGTGTCGTCGAACTCGCGCGCGGCCTTGTGCACCATCGACGGCTCGGCATACACCGCGCTGCGCGGGCCGGTCGCCTCGGCGGCGATGTCGCCGGCGGCGATCGCCAGCAGATACGACGGAATCGCGTGCGGCTGGTCGAACGAGAAGTCGCCATTGAGTGGATGCTTCGCGTCGTTGAGCGCGCTCATCGCCACGCGCACGCCTTTCGGCGCGCTGACGTGGGCGGTATAGGTAAGGCGGATCGCCGGCGAATCCTGCAGCGGCACCCACGAGCGGGCGTGGATGGATTCGGACTGCGAGAACATGAAGGGAAGCTTCTTGTCGGCAGTCTGTGCCTTGCTCAGCCACTGCAGGCCGCTGGCCTTGGGCGAGGTGTCGTAGACGATGCGCACCTTGGCCGGATGCGTCGGCGCGGCGATGGTGAGCTTGCTGCCGAGCTGCTTGTCGCGCGGCGCCAGGGCGTAGGTGAGTGCGCTGGCGTGGCCTTTGGCGTCGATGCCCTCGATGCGGGCGATCTTCAGGTCGCGCGTGTCCAGCACCAGCGAGGCCGCCTTCGGGTTGACCCATTCCAGGCTCAGCGTGGCGCGGCCGTGCAGCTGCTTGTGCGGGAAGTCCACCGTGAGGTCGAGGTCGAGATGGCGGACCTTCACCTGATCGGGCTGCGCGTACGAATACGGGTCGGCCGCGTGGGCGGCCAGCGGCAGCAGCAGGGCGCTCGCGGCGAGCGTGGGCAACAGGCGCATCGGGCAACTCCATGAAGGGAAGGCGCCGAGTATGCCATCGCGCCGCGGGTGCCCGGACGTGACACAAGGCCTGCACGGCCAGCGTCGACCGGGCACTCACGGCACGGCTGCGCATACTGCCGCCGTTTGCAACCGGGAACGCCGATGCGACCCTTGCCCAAGCCGCTGCGCTGGACCCTGCGCGCGCTTGCCGCCAGTTACCTGCTGTACCTGCTCGCCGGCAACGTGTTCATCAACACGGCGCTGGGCGAGCGGGTGGTCAACCAGCGGCCGGCGGGGTTTCGCATGCAGTGGTCCTGGGGCGTGACGCCGTGGCCGGGCTGGCTGTACCTGCGCCACCCCGCTCTGGCGGGGCATGCGCGCTGGAAGCAGTGGTCGGTGACTGGCCGCGGTGCGTATGGGCGCATCGCCCTGCTGCCGCTGCTGCAACGCCGATTGAGCTTCGTTGGCGTGCATGCCGACGCGGTCCGCGTGCGCGTGGTGCGTGCCGACCACGAGCGGCTGCCGCCACCCTGGTCGCCGCAGGCGTGGACGGTGAGCCTGCGCGGCCTGCGCACCGATTCGCTGCGCCACGTGCGCTGGTTCGCCCTGAGCTTCGACGGACGGGCGAGCGCCGACCTCGGCTTCTCCCACCAGCTGCGCGGTGGCCCCACGCAGGTGTTTCCGTCGTCGCTGCACGTCACCGAGGGCCGGCTGGCCTACCGCGACCAGCCGCTGTTGACGGCCATGACGCTGGACATGCGCGGCACGGTGGCGCCGTTCCGGCACGACCAACCGGCCGGCCTGCAGAAGTTCGACCTGCTCCGGGCCACGCTGCAGCTGGACGCCACGACGCCGGCGCTGTCGCCGCCGCAACCGGGCGATCCTTTGCACTGGCTGGGCGGCGACGATCCGGACGCGCACGGTCGCCTGCATGCCGCCGTCTCGTTCGACCGCGGTCGCCTGGAGGAGGGCGGCGTGCTGCGCTGGCACGGACCGCTGGCGATCGGTACGCCGGCGCATCGCGTGCACGTGGTGCCGGCGCAGATGCTGGTGCAGGCCCACGCCGACGAACTGCAACTGCGTGCTCGCGCGGTGTCCTCGCCCGGCGACGACGAACGCCGCGCGCAGCTCGAGCTGCGCTACGCGGGCCGGCACCTGCGCCGCCTGGCCAGCGCCGACGCGTGGTCGCATCTGGACGGATCGCTCCAGCTGCACTGGCACTTCGCCTCGCTCGACTGGCTCGGGCCGCTGCTGGCCAAGGACTGGCTGCGCCTGCAGGGAGCGGGCGAAATCGACGCCGACGTGCGCCTGAGCCAAGGCGTGCTGCAGCCCGGTAGCCACGCGGAACTGCCGGGGGTCGACCTGCGTGCGCGCGTGTTCGACAACGAGTTCGCCGGGCACGCCCGCGCCAAGGCCCGCGTCGAGGGCCAGGGCGAGCACCCTGTGACGCTGTCGATCGCCGCCGACCGCTATACGCTCGCCGCGGCGGCGCAGCCGGATGCGGTGTACCTGCACGGCAACGACCTGGCGATCGACCTGCACTCGAGTGCCACGCTCAGCCGCTTCGCCGAGCAGGCGCGCGGCCGGTTGCACTTCCGCGATGCGCGCATTCCCGACCTGCGCACCTACAACCGCTATCTGCCGGGCGACAGCGTGCGCATCCTCGGCGGCCGTGGCCGCAGCAGCGCCGATCTCGTGCTCGGCGGCGGGGGCGTGGTCACCGCAGGCCAGCTCCACCTCGACGGCCAAGGCTTGGACGTCGCGCTGGGCGTGGCGCGCCTGCATACCGACCTCAACATGGACGCCTCGCTCGACCACGCGCAGCAGACCGCGCCGCGTCGCTATGCGCTGTCGTCGTTCGGCGTGGCGCTGAGCCACGTGCGCCTGGACGACGCGGACGATCGCGCGTGGTGGGCCAGGGCGACCCTGCAGCACGGCGTGCTGGACTGGAACGAACCGTTTCGCCTGCGCGGTGATGCGAAGCTGCGGATGAAGGACGCCAGCGTGCTGCTGGCGCTGTTCGCCAAGCGGCACGCCTTTCCGGCCTGGATCGCCCGTATCGTGGATGTCGGCGAGCTGGACGCCACCGGCCAGTTGCTGGTGGGCAAGCGCAAGGACGACCGCGCGCAGTTCGTGCTCGACGATGTGCGCGCGCACAACCGCCGGGTGGATCTCGATGCGCGGCTGCGCATCCTCGACGGCAAGTCCGACGGCGTGCTCTACGCGCGCTGGGGCGTGCTCGGTCTCGGCGTGGCGTTGGGCCAGGGCCAGCGGGATTTCCACCTGGTCGGTGCGTCGAAGTGGTACGAGGCGCAGCCGCCACTGCTGGAGGGAACGCCGCCGCAGTCGCCGTGACCGCGGTGTGCCTGCCGCTGGGTCAGGGCAGCTCGCCGCTGGAATGCGGATCGAGCCGGTACGGATGCATCTCGGCGAGGTGACCGGGGTGGGCCGCCACGCGGGCGATCCATGCGCGCAGCTGCGGGTAGGCATCCAGCGCCAGGCCCGCTTCCTCGGCGCGGCTGCCGTAGGCGAACACGGCGATGTCGGCGATGGTGTAGGCGTCGCCAGCGAGGAACGGCCGCAAGCTCAATTCGCGTTCGAGGATCGCCAGCGTGCGCTGCGCCGCGGCCTGCTTGGCCTCGACGATCGCCGGCGCGCGCCGGGCGAGCTTGCCGGTGAGCGTCCAGTGGCGCAGCGCGCCGATCACCGACTCCACCCGCTCCTGCTCGAAGCTCATCCACTGCCACACCTTGGCGCGGCCGAACGCGTCGTCGGGCAGGTAGGGCGTGCCCTGCGCCAGGTACATCAGGATCGCGTTGGATTCGGCCAGCGCGCGCCCATCCTCCAGCTGGATCGCCGGCACCGTGCCGGTGGGGCTGATGCGCAGGTAGTCCGCGCGCTGACCTTCGCCCTCGAAGATGCTCACCTCGACCGTGCGATACGGCCGCTGCAGGTGCTGCAGCAACTGGCGGATTTTCCAGGCGTTCTGCGAGGGCAGGTAGTCGAACAGGGTCAGCATGGGCGCACTCCGGTGGGGAGCGCGCAGTGTCGCTGGGGTTCGCCGCGCCGGCCATCCGCTTCTTGCGCGGGTGGCGGCGAGCCGCCCGAAAGCTACGGCTTGACGCTGGATGCCGCGGCGGGCGCGCCCTTGCGCTGCAGAGAGGCGACGTAGGCCTTCACGTCATCCACCGAGACGGCGCCGCGATGTTCGCGGTCGATCGCGTCGAAGTGCGCGCGGATGAACGGCACCGGGCCTTTCTCCGCTTCCTCGCGACTGATCAGGCCGTCCTTGTTGCGGTCGGCGATCTTCATGTTCTTCAGCGCCATGGAGGCGTCGCTGGAGAGGCTGCCCATGCCGTGCTGCGCGTGGGCCGGCGCGAGCGCGCCGAGGGCGAGGCTGCTGATCAGGGCAAGACGTGCGTAATGCATGGGCGTTCTCCTGATGGACCGGATCAGTATGGCACCGCGCTCAGCCGTAGCGGTCGGCCAGCGCGTCGGTGGCGCTGACCAGGGCGTCGACGATCGCCGGGTCGGCCGCGCTGTGACCGGCCAGCACCACGCGCAGCTCGGCCTCGGGCCAGGCCTGGCTGAGATCCCAAGCGCTCTTCATCGGGCAGATGATGTCGTAGCGGCCGTGCACGATGGTCGCGGGGATATGGCGGATACGATCGATGTCGCGCAGCAGCTGGTTGTCTTCCAGGAACAGGCGGTGGCGGAAGTAGTGCGCCTCCATCAGCGCCAGGCTCACCGCGCGGTGCGGGTCCTCGAAGTCGCCACCGGCGTCGGGTTCGTGCACCAACGTGGTGCTGCCGCCTTCCCAGGCGCTCCAGGCCTGCGCGGCGGCGAGCCGGGTGCGTTCGTCGTCGCTGCTGAGGCGGCGCCAATAGGCCTCCAGCATCGAGTCGCGCTCGGCCTCGGGGATATGCGCCACGAAGCGCGCCCAGCGCTCGGGAAAGATCAGCCGCGCGCCGCCGTCGGTTTCGTTGAACCAGCGCAGCTCCTCCTCGCGGCCGAGGAAGATGCCGCGCAGTACCAGCCCAAGCACCCGCTCGGCATGCGCCTGCGCGTAGGCCAGCGCCAGCGTGGAGCCCCACGAGCCGCCGAATACCACCCAGCGCTCGATGCCCAGATGCGTGCGGATCGCCTCGATGTCGGCGACCAGGTGCCAAGTGGTGTTGTCGGTGAGTTCGGCGAACGGCGTGGAGCGGCCCGCGCCGCGCTGGTCGAACAGCACGATGCGGTAGCGCGCCGGGTCGAAGAAGCGCCGGTGATAGTCCGACAGGCCCGCGCCGGGGCCGCCGTGCAGGAAGATCACCGGCAGGCCATCCGGGTTGCCGCACTGCTCGACGTGGAGCGTATGCAGTGCGTCGACCGCCAGCGTCTGGACGGCAAACGGCGTGATCTCGGGATACAGCGTGCGCATGGGGGGTGTCCGGATGTCGGAAAGGGTCGAGGCTACTCGTTCGGAAGCGCGCTCGCTGCGTTCCACATCGCGCGCGTGATCGGGCGATTCGCGTGCGGCGTCTGCAGTACCACCAGGGTAGTGGTGCTGATGCTCGGGTGGATCTTCAGCAGGCGGTCGAGCACGGTTTCCAGGTGGCCGATGGACATCGCCACCAGGTGCAGCAGGGCAGAGTCCTCGCCGGCCAGACGACGACAGTCGAGTACCTCGGGAATGTCCTGCACGATCACGCCGATGCGCGCGCAGATGCCGCCGTCACAGCGCAGACGCACCATCGCGTCGATGCTGTAGCCCAGGCGCTTGGGGTCGATCACCGCGCGATAGCCGCGGATCACCCCGGCTTCCTCCAACCGCTTCACCCGCTCGGCAACGGCGGGGGCGGACAGGCGCACCAGGCGCCCGAGCTCGGCGTAGCCCAGGCGCGCATCGGCCTGCAGGGCCTCGATCAGCTGCCAGTCGCGGGCGTCGAGTTCAGCTTTGGATTCCATGGCGAATCTTCCGGATGAATGTTTCTTTCGATGGCGAAATACCCGCTGGCGGGTTGCATCCATTATTCCCGGCCACGGGCGCCGCCGATAGCATGCGCAGCTTCCGATCGTTGTTCTTTTGCTCTTCCCCGCCCCCACCCGGATACCTCCCCATGGCAAGCCCAGATCGTCTCGATGCCCGCGCACTGGCCTGCGTCGGTGTCGCCCTCGTCACCTGGTCGTCGGCGTACGCGTCGATCGCCTACGCGCTGGCCGCCTTCACCCCCGGCGAAGTGGCGCTGGCGCGCCTGAGCATCGCCTCGCTGTGCTTCGCGCTGTTGCTGGCGGTGAAGCGGGTGCCGCTGCCGGCGCGGCGCGACTGGCCGCAGCTGGCGCTGCTGGGCGTGATCGGCCTCACCGTCTACCACCTGTGCCTGAACTACGCCGAGACCCGCATCGCCAGCGGCACGGCGTCGATCCTGATCTCGCTGGTACCGGCGGCGACCGCGGCGTGGTCGGCGATCTGGCTGCGCGAGCGGCTGTCGGCGCGCACGCTGATGGGGCTGGGCGTGGCCCTGATCGGCGTGGTGTTGGTGGTGCTGGCCAGCGGCAAGCAGGTGCGCTTCGAGCCGATGGCGGCGCTGGTGCTGGTGAGCGTGCTGGCCTCGGCGATCTATTTCGTAGGGCTCAAGCCGCTGTTCGCGCGTAACAGCATGCTGGGGGTCACCGCGTTCGGCTTCTTCGCCGGCACGCTGGGCTCGCTGCCGTTCGGTCTGCACCTGCCGCAGGCGGTGGCGGCGGCCCCGTGGCCGGCGATCGCAGCCCTGCTCTGGCTGGGCATCGCACCCACCTTCATCGGCTACATCGCCTGGAACGTGGCGATCCATCGCAGCTCGGCCTCACAGGTATCGAGCTTCATCTACTTCTCGCCGCCGATCGCGGTGCTGATCGGCTGGGTCTGGCTGGGCGAGCGGCCGGGACCGCTGACCCTGGTCGGCGGTGTGGTGACCGTGGCCGGCGTGGTGCTGGCGAACACGAAACGGCGCGCGCGCCCCACGCCGCCGGCCGCGGTGCCGTGCGAGTCCTGAGTGTTGCCTGCGCGTGATGCCTGTCCAGCACGAGCAACCATCGCGATGCCCAGCGCAGTGGTAGGAACCCACCCTGTGGGCGACCGCTTTCGCGAAACGACCGCACGGGTCGCACCGACCAGGCACACCGCGACAGCGGCCACATCAACCAGCGCGTTTCGCCTGATTGAAATCCAGCGCGGCGGTGAGGTCGCCCGGCGGCGGGCCGCCGGCGGCGACCATCGCGCGCTCGCGCAATGCCAGCCCGGGCAGCTTCTCCAGGCCGAAGCGGCGGGTGATGAAGCGGGCGATCGAGCCGGTGTCGTAGACGGTGTGGTCCACGTGGCCACGCTTCGCCCACGGCGAGACGATGATCGCCGGGATGCGCGTGCCCGGCCCCCAGCGGTCGCCTTTCGGCGGCGCCACGTGATCCCACCAGCCGCCGTTCTCGTCGACGGTGATCACGATCAGCATCTTTTTCCACAGCGGGCTGCGCTGCAGTGCCTGCACCACGCGCGCCAGGTGCCGGTCACCGGCCTCCACGTCGGAGTAGCCGGCGTGCAGGTTGAGGTCGCCCTGCGGTTTGTAGAACGTCACCGGCGGCAGCGTGCCTGCGATGGCATCGGCAAGAAACTTGTTGCGCGGAGCCGTCTCGCCCAGGCCGCCGTCGCGCAGGTGCTTCGCTCGCGCGGCGGTGCCGGGGGCGAGCGAGGCGAAATAGTTGAACGGCTGATGGTGCACCTGGAAGTTGGGGCGGTCCGGGAACTCGCCTTCGGGGCCGTCGCCGTGCCCGTCCAGCGCCGCCTGCCATGCGCCGCCGTACCAGGCCCAGTCGACGCCCTTGGCCGAGAGCATGTCGCCGATGTGCTTGTGCTGCTGCGGCGGCAGCGTGTTTGGGCTGGCCGGGTCGGCGCGGGTCGGGTCGTTCGGGTCCTGGGTGAAGGCCGGGGCGTAGGCCGGGCCGATGGTGTTCACCGCCCAGAAGTCGGGGGTCAGCGTGGAGCGGCCTTCGAACTTCGGCTTGCCGTCCATCGCGCTGGCCGGCGAGTCGTGGGCCACTTTGAGCCGGGTGTCGTCGACGCGCCCGCTCTCGGTGACGGCGATGTTGTACTGCGCCGGGCTGGTATCCGCGTGCGGGTAGAACGGCGGCTGCGCGGCGACGAGGTACTGGTGGTTGAGGAACGAGCCGCCGAAGGCGCCCATGAAGAAGTTGTCGCACAGCGTGAACTGCTCGGCCAGGCGCCACAGGCGCAGGTTCACCGCGTTGTCGCCGTAGTGGCCCATCACCAGCGCGCCGGAGTCGCCCCAGGCGACGAAGCCGTCGTTGCGCCCGCCGTTGATCTGCATCTGGTTCTGGTAGAACGCGTGGATCAGGTCACGCGTCACCACGCCCTGCGGCAGCGGTTCACCGTCCGGCGTGTGCAGGGCGAACGGCGCGTTCGGCAGGCCGGTGAGATCCTCTTCCTGGATGTGATAGCGGCGATGGTTGACCACTTGCGCATGCGGTACCAGGCCGTGCCAGATCGGCGGCAGGGTCTTGAGCGGTTGACCATCGCGATCCAACTGCACGGCGCGTTCCGGCGGCCATGCCTCCAGCGGCTCGGCCAGACCGGGAAAGCCGGCGAACAGGTTGTTGAAGCTGCGGTTCTCCGCGAACAGCACCACCACGTGGTCGATGTATTCGCGCAGCAGCGCGTCCATCGCGGCGTCGTCGACGGTCGTGCTGCCGCCCTCGCCGGCGGCCATCGCCGCACGCGCCGCCTCGCCACCCAGCGCCAGGCCGGCACCGGCCACGGCCAGCCCGCCGAGCAGGCGCCGCCGCTGCGGATCGCGCGGAGCGTCGGAGTGGGCGGCGGTCGAGTCGTCGTGCGGTGGTTCTTTGCGGGTCATGGCGGATCGGTCGGGAGCGGCGTGGGGAGTCCAGAGCATACGCACGCCGTACGCTTCGATCCATGCGCCATCCGGCCCGGGCGCTGCATCCCCATCCGTCCCATCCGTTGCCGAAGAGGAAGCATCCCGTGGTCACCCTGCATATCGCCAACAAGAACTACTCGTCCTGGTCGCTGCGACCGTGGGTGCTGCTGCACGAGCTGGGCATCGCCTTCGACGAGCAGATGCACCCGTTTGCGCCGGGCCCCAACTGGGAAGCCTTCCGTGCGTTCTCGCCGAACGGCCGCGTGCCGTGCCTGCGCGAGGGCGACACGTTGGTGTGGGATTCGCTGGCCATCGCCGAATACCTGGCCGAGCGTCATCCGGCCTGGCCGCAGGACGCCGCCGCGCGCACCTGGGCCCGCTGCGCCGCGGCGGAGATGCACTCGGGCTTCGGCGCGCTGCGCCAGCAGTGTTCGATGAGCTGCGGCCTGCGCATTCGCCTGCACGAGATCGGGCCGGCGCTGGCCGCCGACGTGGCGCGCATCGACGAGCTCTGGTGCGAAGGCCTGCAGCGCTTCGGCGGCCCCTTCCTGGCGGGCGACCGCTTTACCGCGGTGGATGCGTTCTACGCGCCGGTGGCGTTCCGCGTGCAGACCTACGGTCTGCCGCTTTCGCCCGAGGCGATGGGCTGGGTCGAGCGCGTGCTGGCGCGCCCGTCGATGCGTCGCTGGTACGACGAAGCGCTGGCCGAAACCTGGCGCGATACCCCACACGACGTGGAGTCGGCCCAGGTCGGCACGATCACGGCCGACCTGCGTGCCCGCTGACGGGCTTGCCATGCGGGTGCGGTGAGATCCCCCGCGTCAGGCCGTCGCGGCCGCCAGGCGGCGGCGTGCCAGACGCGGAAGCAGCCGCGCCAGCAGCGGAATCAGCAGCAGTACGAAATTGTTGTACGCCGGCGCCACCCAGGCCAGCGCGAACGCCAGCAGCGCCGCCGTGGGCAAGGCCCAGCTGCGCGCACGCACCGCGACCACGTCGGCGGGCGCCACGTCACGGCGCAGATAGGGTGCGCGCAACGCCTTGCCGAACAGCCAGCGCTGCAGCAGCCCGGCGGTCAGCAGGGTGCCGGCATAGAACAGCTCCGGCACGCGAGCCAGCGGGTTCGCACTCATCAGCGCCGTGGCGAACGGCATGAAGGCAATCACCATGAGCAGCAGCAGATTCGGCATCACCAGCCCGCTGTCGTAATCCGCCAGCAGGCCGAACACCCGATGGTGCGCGGCCCACAGCGCGCCGATCACCAGGAAGCTCAGGATGAAGCCCATGAAACTGGGCATCAGCTCGTGCAGGGCGGCCAGATACGCCTGATCGTCCACCACGCCCAGCCGCGGCACATGGATCTCGATCACCAGCAAGGTGATGGCGATGGCGAACACCGCGTCAGAGAAGAAGGTCAGCCGTTCAAGCTGGGAGGCGTGCGTGCTCATGGGTCTCCTTGGCAGTTGGGCTCACTGGTACATGCGGTGGCGGTAGAACCACGCGACGAGGTGCTGGAAGCGCGCCGGCGCGTCGAGTGTCAAGGCAAGTAGGCAAGACACGCACTGCGCCACGATGATGGCGCAAAGCACGAACACGATGTCCATGAACATCCATCCGCATGAAACGGATGCCGCGATCACCAGCAGGCCATTCCGGTAGGACCGACCGTCGCGGCTGCAGCGCCGCTCGACCCACCAAAGAAGCGCCGTGATGGCAAGCGAGGCAATGAGTGCCCCTATCCAAAGCGGCGCGCTTGGCTGCGTATCGCTGACAGCGGCGAGTGCCAGCAGCCAGCACAGCGGGAGCAGCCGCACGATGCCTCTGGCGACCCAGGCGGTTGGCCGTGTCAGGGCGAATAGCCGGAGTGGTTCGGACGACATGACCAGCGCTTCCCTGCGGGTTTGGAGCCGATGCGGTGGGCCGGTGACGGCCGCTGCCGTTGGATCAGAACTTGTACGCCTTGTGGATCGCCACGATGCCGTTGGTGAGGTTGCGCACTTCCACCTTGCCGAAGCCGGCGCGCTCCATCATGCCCTTGAGCGTTTGCTGATCCGGGTGCTTGCGGATCGACTCGGCCAGGTACTGGTAACTGTCGGCGTCGCCAGCGAACAGTTTGCCGAGCTTGGGCAGGATGTTGAACGAGTGGAAGTCGTAGAGCTTGCCGAACGCCTCGTTCTGCACCTTGGAAAACTCCAGCACCAGCAGGCGGCCGCCGGGCTTGAGCACGCGGCAGATGTCGGCGAGCGCCTTGTCCTTGTCGGTGACGTTGCGCAGGCCGAAGGCCATGGTCACTGCATCGAAGCTGTTGTCCGGGAACGGCAGAGCCTCGGCGTTGAGCTGGGTCCAGCGCAGGCCGTCGACCAGGCCGCGGTCGGTCAGACGGTCGCGGCCGACCTGCAGCATGGCGGCGTTGATGTCGCCCACGATCACTTCGCCGTCCTTGCCCACCACCGGCTTGAGCAGCGCGGCGATGTCGCCGGTGCCGCCGGCCAGATCCAGTACGCGGTCGCCGCGTCGCACGCCGCTGATCGCCACGAAGTGGCGCTTCCACAGGCGATGCACGCCGAACGACATCAGGTCGTTCATCAGGTCGTAGCTGCGCGCGACCGAGGTGAACACCTGGCCGACCAGCTTCTGCTTCTCGCCCACCGGCACGTCGCGAAAGCCGAAGTGGGTGGTCGATTCCGGGGCGGATTTGGGCTGCTCGTTCATCCGCGCAATGCTACAGGATCGGCCGCTCGCGCTCGCGGTTGGCAGGCAATGCGCACCGCTCTTCTGTAGGAGCCCGCTCGCGGGCGATGCTTTTGCCCCTGATCCCCATCGAAGCTTCCGGCAAGGCCGCATCAAAGCCAGGAGCATCGCCCGCGAGCGGGCTCCTACAGGGAGTCGGTGAATGGGGTGCCGTCCTGCTTGTAGACCACGCCGTCCTTCATCACGAAGCTCACCTTCTGCATCAGCGTGATGTCCTCCAGCGGGTTGCCCGGCACGGCGACCACGTCGCCGACGAAGCCGGGCGCCAGCTGCCCAAGCTTGCCGGACTGGTGCAGCAACTCGGCGGCGTGTGTGGTGGCCGCCTGCAGTACGAACATCGGCGGCATGCCGGCGTCCACCATGTACTTGAACTCCTTCGCGTTCTGTCCGTGCGGGTAGACCGCCGCATCGGTGCCGAAGGCGATCTTCACGCCGGCCCGGTACGCCTTGCCCGCGGTGGCCTGGATGATCGGCCCCACCTTCATCGCCTTGGCGGCTACCTGCGGTGGGTAGTAGCCGGGCTTGGACGCCATCTCCTGCACGTACTTGCCGGCGATGATGGTGGGCACGTACCAGGTGCCGTGCTCCTTCATCAGCTTCATGTCCTCGTCGTTCATGAAGGTGCCGTGCTCGATCGAGTCCACGCCGCCCAGGACCGCGCGGCGGATGCCTTCGGCGCCGTGCGCGTGGGCGGCCACGGTGTAGCCATAGTCGTGCGCGGCGGCGACCACGGCCTTGATCTCCTCCAGCGTCATCTGCGGGTTGTCGGCGCTGGCGCTTTCGTCCAGCACGCCGCCGGAGGGCATGATCTTGATCAGGTCGTCGCCCGCCTTGTAGTGCTCGCGCACCGCTTTCCAAGCATCTTGAGGGCTGTTGATGATGCCGTTGGCCGGGCCCGGATCGCCGGCCAGGTCCTGACGGTAGCCGTCGGTGGGATCGGCGTGGCCGCCGGTGGAGCCGATCGGCACGCCGGCGGTGTAGATGCGCGGCCCCGGCACCACGCCCGCGTTGATCGCGTTGCGCAGGGCCACCGACTCGTTGTGGCCGTCGCCGAGGTTGCGCACGGTGGTGAAGCCGGCCAGCAGGGTACGTCTGGCGTAGACGGTGGAGCGGATCGCGTAGTCGGCCACGTTCCAGCGGAACTGGTCGGAGTAGCCGGTGGGGCTGGTTTCGTCAGTGAGGTGGGTGTGCGCGTCGATCAGGCCGGGTAGGCAGGTCGCAGTGGGCAGCACGGTCGCCTGAAACCGCTTGCCGGCGGCCTGCGCCTGGTCGCCCATGGCTTTCAGGTCGACCGTGCCGGGGCGCACCTCGCGGATGACGCCGTCATCGACGATCACTGTGGTTTCGCCCAGCAGCTTGCCGGCGGCAGTGTCGATGGCATGGCCGCAGGTGACCACCGCGAGGCTGCCTCTGGCGGGTGCGTCGGTGGGCGCATCCGCCTGCAGGGCAGTGGGAAGCCCCAGCGCGGCAGCAAGGGCAAGCGTGACGGGACGAACGGACATGGCCACGCTCCGTATCAAGGAAGCGCCATCTTAGGCAGCCATCTCCACCGCCAGCCAGTGGCGAGCGGCCGGAACGTCAGTCGGGGCGTCGTTCGTCGCGCGAGGTGTCCGGCTCGACCGGAGTCACCGGTTCCACCGGCTCGTGCACGTGGACGCGATGGGCCGCCTCAACATGGCGCGCGTGCAGGTCGGCCGGCGACGCGTCCGGCGGCGTGGCCTCGGCGATCTGTGCGATGCGGGATGTCTTGTCGTCGTCCCGGTCCAGTTCGTGGCGGTCGTCGTGACCGCCCGGGGTGATCTTCAGGATGGAATGGCGCACCTCGCGTGCCAGGATCACCCGTGCGTCGCGCACCATGTCGTCCAGAGCGCTGTCGTAGTCGAGCTTGCCGGCTTCGTCGGTCCACACGATCTTGCGCTCGCGCAGCTTCTGGATAAAGCCGCGGAACAGCGCCTTGTCGAAGAACTCCGGTGCGGCCTGCTCACTGAGCAGCGAGAGGCGCTGCGCAGTGAGCGTACAGGCGTTTTCCAGCTCGCCGGCGGTGAGCACGTGCGGACCGTTCTTGGCCAGCGCGGCGAGGGTGATGTAGTAGCGCTCGAACGCCTGGATCAGGCTGCGCCCGATCACCTTCAGCTGGTAGGCCGCGTCGTCCTGGCCGGGGCCGCGTTCCAGCACGCGGCCCTCGCCGGTGGATTCGAGCAGGCCGCGTCGCACGAAGAAGTCGATCGTCGCCTGCAACTGCTGGCCGAAGCCCTCGCTGTCCCACGGCAGGAACAACTCGCCCTGTATGAATGGGTAGATGATCTTGCCCAGCCGGATCACCGAGTTGCGCGACATGCGCCGATTGTTGAGGAAGCAGCACGCCACCCACGCCGCGGTGGCGGTGAGGTGCAGCACGTTGTTGCGGAAGTACGACAGCAGCACCGCCTGCTCGTCGTCGGCCACCAGTACGTCGCCCAGCGGATGCGCCACGCGGCGGATCCAGCCCATCTGCTCGCCGTAGGCGATGATCGCAGCCGGGTCCAGCGGGGTCAGGGTGACGCGGTCCGAGTACGGCAGCGCTTCCAGCAACGCCTTGCTCAGCTCGAGCTGGGCGAGCAGGTCGGCCTCGGCCATTGCATGCTTGGGCGTGGCCAGCAGAGCCAGCGCCAGCAAGTTGATCGGGTTCACGTCGGCGGCGCGGTTGATGTTCACCTGGATCTGCTGGGCGAGGCGATCGACCACGCCGCCCAGCCACTCGGGCTTGGCGTCCGGATCGCCGCTGGCGTCGCGCCACTGCGCGCTGGCCGCATCGAGCAGCGGGGTGAGTTCGATCGGCTCGCCGAAGTTGAGTGCCACGTGGCCGTAGCGCTGACGCAGCACCTTGAGACCCTTGATCAGGCCGATCAGGGATTCCTTTTCCTTCGGCTTGCCGCTGAGCTCGCCCGCGTACGACTTGCCCTCCATCAGCTTCTCGTAGCCGATGTACACCGGCTGGAACAGCACCGGTCGGCGCGGCGCGCGCAGGAATGCGCGCACGGTCATCGCCAGCATGCCGGCGCGCGGCGCCAACAGACGTCCGGTGCGCGAGCGGCCGCCTTCGATGAAGTACTCCATCGGCACGCCGCGATCGATCAGTTGCGCCACGTACTCGTTGAACACCACCGAATACAGCGCATTGCCCTTGAAGCTGCGGCGCAGGAAGAACGCGCCGCCGCGGCGCAGGATCGGCCCGATCACCGGCAGGTTGAGGTTGGCGCCCGCCGCGATGTGCGGCACCACCACGCCGGAGTGATGCAGCTGGTAGCTCATCAGCAGGTAGTCGGCGTGGCTGCGGTGACTGGGCACGTACACCACTTCATAACCCGGCGCGGCGGCGCGGGCCTTGTCGAAGTGGTGCATGGCGATGCCGTCGTACAGCTTGTTCCAGAAGTTCGACAGCACGAACGAGGCCGAGCGCACCACCGGGTGCGAATAGTCGGCGGCGATCTCCAGCATGATCTTCTGCGCCCGGCGCCAGGCCTTGGCGTAGGTGATCTTTTCCTTGCTGGCGGTGGCGGCGATCGCCGCGCGTACCGGCTCGGCGTTGAGTACGGCGTCGACCACGGTGCGCTTGTGCGAGAGATCCGGCCCGATCACCGCGGCGCGGATGCGGCGGAAGTGCACGCGCAGCACGCGGGCGATCTTGCGCGCGAAGCGCTCTGGCGGCATCGCGCCGGCCTCGGCCAGTGCCTCGCGCAGCGACACCGGGGCGGAAAACTGCACTACCGTGTCGCGCCCGTTGAGCAGCAGTGCCAGCAGCCGGCGGAAGTGGCCCACCATCACCCAGTTTTCCGAGAACAGCACGCGGAACCAGCCCGTGTCGCGGCTGGGGGCGCGGCCCACGTAGATCGACACCGGCACGATCTGAACGTCGCGGCTGGGGTCGTCCTCCAGCGCGCGGGCGAGCTGGCCCAACGTGTCCTTGGGCGAGCGTTGGCGGTTGCGCCCCCACAGCAGGCCGTCGCTGCGGCCCAGTGCGAACACTGAGCGGCGCCGGCGCGTGCCGGGCAGCGGCTGCATCGGCGAGGGCAGGCCGGCCTCGCGGCAGGCGCGCTCCAGGATCAGTGCGTCGGA
Organism: Dyella sp.; assembly: GCF_051962475.1. Classification (GTDB taxonomy): domain Bacteria; phylum Pseudomonadota; class Gammaproteobacteria; order Xanthomonadales; family Rhodanobacteraceae; genus Dyella_A. The sequence goes on along the minus strand of NZ_JBQCCF010000069.1, from coordinate 260,329 downwards.
CAGGCCGTCGCGCTCGATCACGTAGCACACCGGCACGCCGGCCGTGAGCAGGGCGGCGGGCTCGGCTGGATCGCGGCGCAGCTTCAGCCACGGCTCCAGCAGGTGGCCGGTGAGGTTGAACCACCACGGCGCGCGGCGATTGGGGGACGTGTCCATCGAAGGGGTCATGGGCATCCGCCTATTGTACCGGGGATGGGCTCCCGTCCCGGTTCGTGGCGGAACGGCTGAGGCCGACCCCGGGTGGCGCCCACCAGCTGCCCCAGTCCGGTGGCGCGAGGTTGCGGGCAATCGGACCCAGCGCGGCCGGATACCAGCGCCCGTCCAGCGCCTGCATCTTCACCACCACCTGCTGCGGCTGGTCTTTCAGGCGGTAATCGATGCGTACGTGGGCGGTGTCGTCGCGCTGCGACACCAGCGTTACGGTCGCGGAGCCCAGCACGGCGTCCAGCGACAGGCCGTACGGCGCCAGGGCCTGCTTGGCACCGGCCCATAGGCGGGAGGCCTTGGCCATGGCGTCGGCAAAGTCCAGCGCGCGCAGGTCGGCAAGGGTCGCCAGCCGGAGCGATCGGGCGGTGTCCACCGCTACCGCGGCGGTCTGCCCGGCACGCCCGCCGTCCAACCAGGGCGCGCGTTGGGCCCAGGCCGTCACGGGGGCGAGCAGGTCCGCCAGGCCCTGTTCCTGGCGCGGAGTCAGGGCAAGGTCCGTCACCACTGTCCGCCTGGCCAGGGCGCCGCCGATAGCGATGAGCACGGGAATCTGGTCACCGTAGCGACGGTCGATCCGGTGAGCTTGCTGTTGCAGGCGCTGGGCGAGGGCCTGGCGAGCGCCGGGGCCGGTCAACGAGCCCATCCACTGGCGATAGCCCTGGCGCGCCGCGTCGGTCGGGACCTGCGCCGCCTGGCCGCTGGCCCATCGTGCGACCAGCGCGGCGTGATCGGTCGGCGGCAGGCCGTGCTTCCAGAATGCGACGAGATCGTCGTGGTGCAGGTCGTCGATCAGCTGGCGTATGGCAGCGGTGGGCGAGTTGCCGCCAGGCGCCGGAGATTCTTCGGTCGCGCGCTGGCAGCCCGCCAGCATCAGCATGGTCGCGGCGAGCAGCCCGGTCAGGGGCGGCAGGAAACGAAACGGTCGGGGCATCGGACTCGGGCCCGGGCGGCGGAAGGGCCGGAGCCTAGCAGCCCGGCGAACGCAGTCCGACGGGCCGCCGGCAGCGTGTCGCCCGCCGGCTCGGCCCATCGCCTGACCGAGAAAAAAGAAAACCCCGCCGGCGTGAGCCTCGCGGGGTCAGTCCCGGCAGAGCCGGAAGGGAAATGGCCTTGCCTGCAGAATCTGTGGTCAGCAGCAGGTGTCGGCGGAGCCATGGTAGCGGCTCGCAGAAGTTAAGGCAATGGATTTGTTTTGTGATGCAAGTGTTTGATTTTATGCATCACTTCATGCGTAGCACGGCTTCCTTCTGACGCCGGCGCTCGTTGCGCGGCAGCGTCCAGTCGTTGTTGAACAGGGCCGGCTCCCAGCTGCCGTAGGTGGCGTTGGGCAGGATGAACCAGCGCGTGCCGATCCACTTGAGGTAGGGCGCCATCGCCTGCTGGCGGCCTTCGGCGTTGTTGGCGATGACGTCGGCGAAGTCGCCGATCTGGTCGCCCACCTGCATCAGCACGCGGTACTTGCGGCTGATCAGCTGGCGGCGGCAGCCTTTCTCGGTGCCGATCTGCTCGCAGCCCTCGACGAAGGTGCCCAGGCCGAGAAACGCATCCGGTCCGGAGACCGGGAAGCCGACCTGGCGCAGGTTGTCCAGCGTCACCGAATCGAGGTCCTTGGCGCGGTTGGAAATGAAGATCACCGCGATGCCGTGCTTGGCCGCGAACTGGGTGAACGCCACCGCGCCGGGCAGCGCGCGGGCGGCTTCTTCCTTGCACCAGGCAGCCCAGTCAGCCTCGTTGTACTCGCCGCCGCTCTTGATCAGGCGCGCCTGGTAGGGCGAGTTGTCCAGCGCGGTTTCGTCCACGTCCAGCACCACGGCGGGCTTGAGGCCTTTCAGCGGGGCGACGCGGTCGTCCTTGCTCAGCGCGTCCCAGCGCGGATCCTTCAGCGCCTTGAGCAGCTGCATCTGCGCGTCGCGGTAGGTCTGCACGTAGAGCAGGTCGTGTTCGATCGCCGTTTGCGACCACGCCACAGCGTTGAGGTTGTCGTCTGCCGCTGGGCCGGCCAGTGCCGCGGCGACGGGCGCTGCCACGGGGGCGGGGGAGGCGACGGACTCGTGACGGGGGGGCGAGGTGCTGCAGCCGGCAAGCAGGGCCAGGGCCGCCAGCAGGGCGGGAACACGTGAGCGCATGGGTAACCTTGGTGATGACATCGGATCGACAAGCATCCAGTCAGTTTACGACAGCGTCATGTCGCCCGGGCTGGACTGGCGGGCATCGAGCCCGACTGACAGACTGCCTCTCCCCTTGCCAAGGAAGTCGCCTCCGATGGCGTCCACCCCCTCTTTCCAGCCCGGCCCGCGCCGGCTCGCGGCGATGGACTACGCCAGCTACCTGCTGGCTGCCGTGGCGCTGCTCCTGGTACTGAAGCTGCATCTGTTGCCGGCCCTTTTGGCCGGACTGCTGGTGTACGAACTGGTGTATTCGATCAGCCCGCTGCTGGGCCGTCGCATCCCCAGCGATCGCGCGCGCATGCTGGTGGTGGCGCTGATCGGCGTGATGGTGGTGGGCCTGCTGCTGTTGTTGGTGCTGGGCATCGTGAGCCTGCTGCGCAGCGAGATCGGCAACCCCGACGTGCTCTGGCAAGAGCAACTGATGCCGCTGGTGGAAAAGGCGCGCCAGCAACTTCCACCCACGCTCACCACCTGGATGCCCGACAGCGTCGACGAGCTGCGCGTGATGGCGGTGGAACTGACCCGCAAGCACGCGGGCAGCCTGCAGCTGGCCGGCAAGGAAACCGCGCGGGTGATCCTGCACATCATCATCGGCCTGATGCTCGGCGCCATCGTGGCGCTGGGCCGCACGCGCCCAGCGCACCTGTCCGGACCGCTCTCGCTGGCGCTTTCCGCCCGCTGCCAGAAGCTCGCCGAAGCGTTCCACAACATCGTCTTCGCGCAGATCAAGATCTCGCTGATCAACACCGTGTTCACCGCGATCTTCCTGCTTGGCGCACTGCCGCTGTTCGGCATCCACGTGCCATTCGCCAAGACGCTGGTGGTGATCACCTTCCTGATGGGCCTGCTGCCGGTGATCGGCAACCTGATCTCCAACACCGCGGTGACCATTGCCGGGCTGTCCGTCTCGCTCGGCGTCGGCGTGGCCGCACTGGCCTTCCTGGTGCTGATCCACAAGCTGGAATACTTCCTCAACGCACGCATCGTCGGCACGCAGATCCGCTCGCGCGCGTGGGAGCTGCTGATCGCCATGCTGGTGATGGAAGCGGCCTTCGGCCTCGCCGGCCTGGTCGCTGCGCCGATCTACTACGCCTACCTCAAGCGCGAGCTGGAAGTGCGCGATTTGATCTGAATGATCAGGTGGCGATGCCCGCCTCGATGAGAATCGCGCGCAGCCCGTCCATTGCCGCGCCGTAGCGTCTCCAGCGCTCCAACGAGTCGCGGTGCAGGGTCGAGCGCACCTGCACCGCGCTGGGCGTGGTCACCGGCGCTGCATTGCGCTCGAAGTGCAGACAGGCGTCGTCCCACGGCAGGCCGCAGAAATCGAGTAGGCGCCGCGTCACGGGCTCCTGGTGGTCGACCAGTTCCTCGTAGTCGATCGACAGCACGCGGCCGGGCAGTGTCCGCGTCCAGTGCGCCATCAGGCGATCGAACTGCACGTAGTAGCGCCCCACGTCTTCCAGCGCGTACGAGTAGTCGAAGTACGGCGCCGAGGCGGCGAACAACTGGCGAAAATTGCTCAGGCAGGTGTCCATCGGCTGGCGGCGCAGGCAGACGATGCGTGCGGTGGGCAGCGCCCGTGCGACCGCGCCCAGATGCAGGAAGTTGTGCGGCAGCTTGTCGGTGAAGCGGCCGCTGTCCTCGCCCACCACGGTGCGCGCGTGGGCAAGGTAGGCGCGGCCCAGCGCCGGCCAGTCGATGCCCGGCACGTGTGCGAGCACCGCCGGATCGAGCAGATACGGCGTAGCTGAGCGCAGGGCGCGAGCGAGCGCGTGGCCAAAGGTGTGCAGCTCGCCTGCCGATCGCACGGCGGAATGACTGGAGACGATGCGATCGACCAGCGTGGTGCCACTGCGCGGCATGCCGACGATGAAGATCGGTCCGTTGATAGGCGCATGTTCCGCTGGCGCGGGTAGTGGATCGAACGCATCGATCAGTGCATCCACCATAGCCACGTCACGCGCAGGGTCGTAGTTGCGTGTTGGCCGCGCCGCCCGCTTGCCCGCGATCAGATGGGTTATTGCCGACCGATATTCCCCCAAGTCCTCGTGCTCCTTCGCCAGGGCGAGGTGGAGGCAGGTCAGTGCGGCTGGATCGTTGGCCGCCTCCGGCAGTAGCGCCTGCAGGCGTGCGAGGTGGTTGTGTGCGGGCGTCTGCCGGCGCAATTGCGCCAAGCTGTAGTGCGCACGCCAGTAGCGCGGTGCGAGGGCGAGGCATTGCTCCAGCGCCTGTTCCGCCTCGTCGAAGCGGCCCAGTCCGATCAGCGCCGAGGCCCTGTTGAGATGCAACTGCGGCTGGGTTGGCGCCAACGCGGCGGCGTGCGAAAACGTCGCCAGCGCACCGTCGTAGTCGCCGACCTGCACCCGTACCTGACCAAGCACGTCCAGTGAGGCGGGGTCGCGCGGTGGTATCGCTTCCGCCTCGCTGGCAACTCGGCGCGCCTGCGCTACGCGGCCAGTGGCAAGCAGCGCGCGGGCGTGGTGGCTGGCGAAATCCAGTCGCGCCGGATCCAGCCGCGCGGCTGCCTCGAGTTGCGGCAGGGCGGCATCGGCGCGACCGGTTTCCAGGAGCGCGATGCCGGCCACGAAGCGCACCAGCGGATGCTCCGGTGCCGCCTCCACCAGGGGGGCAGCCAGGGTGAGTGCGCGCGGCCAGTCCATGCGGTTGAACGCCTCGATCAGCTGGTTGTACTGCTGTGCTAGCGCGTTCATGGCGAAGCGATCAGCCGGCCAGCATCGCGGCAATCTTCGCCATGTGCGATTCGGCGGTCTCGCGCACGGCCTCCTTGTCGGCCTCCGGATCCTTGCCCTGCCAGTGCAGGTCGTCCTGCGGCAGTTCGTGCAGGAAGCGGCTGGGCTGGTTGTTGTTGATCTCGCCATAGCGCTTGGAGCGGGCCGACCAGGAAAGCGTGAGCACTTCCTTGGCGCGGGTGATGCCCACGTACATCAGGCGGCGCTCCTCGTCGATGCGGCCCTCGTCGATGGCGCCCTCGTGCGGCAGCGTGCCCTCTTCGCAGCCGACGATGAAGACGAAGCGAAACTCCAGGCCCTTGGCGGCATGCATGGTCATCATGCGCACGGCGTTGCCCGGGTCGTCGCGGTCGGCGTGGCTGAGCAGCGCCAGCTGCGAGGCTAGGTCGCCGGCGCTGTTGCCGCCCTTCTGCATGGCGCGGAACCAGTCGGCCAGCTCCTTGAGATTGCCGAGCTTGCGCTCACGCACGCTGGCATCCGGCGTGCTGGCGGCGATCTGCGCGGCGTAGCCGGTGCGACTGAGGATGCGCTCGACCAGATCCGCCGCGCTCTCGTGCAGCGAGGCGCTGCGCAGTTCGTCGAGCAGGGTGGAGAGCGACGCCAGCGCGGCGGCTGGGCGCGGCGTGAGCTGGCGCAACACGCTGTCGCTGCGGGTGGCTTCGAGCAGCGAGCAATGCTTCGACTGCGCCATCTGGCCGAGCTTTTCCAGCGTGGTCGAACCGATCTCGCGTTTCGGCACGTTCACCACGCGCAGGAACGCCGCGTCGTCGCTGGGGTTGGCCAGCAGCCGCAGGTAGCACAGCAGGTCCTTCACTTCGGCGCGGTCGAGGAAGCTCAGGGCGCCGGTGAGGTGATAGGGCACGCGCGCTAGTCTCAGCGCCTTTTCCAGCGGACGCGCCTGGAAGTTGCCGCGGTAGAGGATGGCCATGTCCTCCCAGCGCGCCTTGTGCTTCTCGGCCAGCGTGGTGGCGATCGCGGCGATCTTCTCGGCCTCGTGCTCGGCGTCCTTGCACTCGAGCACGCGGATCGGCATACCTTCGGGATGCTCGCTCCAGAGCTTTTTCTCGTGCACGTGCGGGTTGTTGGCGATGAGCCTGTTCGCCGCACGCAGGATGCGCTTGCCGCAGCGGTAGTTCTGCTCGAGCTTGATCACCTTGAGATTCGGCCAGTCGCGGCCGAGCTGGTCGAGGTTCTCCGGGTTGGCACCGCGCCAGGCGTAGATCGACTGGTCGTCGTCGCCCACGCAGGTGATGTGGCCCTTCGGTCCGGTCAGCGCCTTGAGCAGGCGGTACTGCGCGTCGTTGGTGTCCTGGTATTCGTCCACCAGCAGGTAGCGCAGGCGCTCGCGCCAGCCGTCGCGGCATGCGGTGTCCGATTCCAGGATGCGCAGCGGCAGGCGGATCAGGTCGTCGAAATCCACCGCGTTGAACGCGGCCAGCCGCTGCTGGTAGAGGTCGTAGATGGTCGCAGCTTCCAGCTCGCGCGGTGCGCGCGCGGCGGCCAGCGCCTCTTCCGGCGAAAGGCCCGCATTCTTGGCGCGGCTGAGCAGGTTACGGATGCCCCACAGCACGTCCGGCTTGGCGCCTTTAGGCGCCAGCTCCTTGACGATGCCCTCGCTGTCGTCCGCATCGAGCACCGAGAAACCGCGGCGCAGGCCGGCGCGTTCATGCTCGATCTGCAGGAACTTCAGGCCCAGCGCGTGGAAGGTGCACACGGTCAGCGCGGCGGCATCCTCGCTGGAAACCAGCTTGCCGACGCGCTCGCGCATCTCACGCGCGGCCTTGTTGGTGAAGGTGATCGCGGCGATCTTGGAGGCGGCCAGCTTCCGGCGCTGGATCAGGTGGGCGATCTTCTGGGTGATCACCGAGGTCTTCCCCGAGCCGGCGCCAGCAAGCACGAGCAGCGGGCCGTCGCAGTATTCGACAGCAGCCAATTGTTGCGGGTTGAGCATGGATCGAGAGGCGGCGTGAGGCGACGGCCGATGGTAGCAGAGCCCCCTGGCGCGCCGGGCTCGCTGCGCGATAATCGGGCGCTCGCGGCAGCGGCCGCTCTCATCAGGGGATCCAGGGATGGAAGCAACGGACACAACGCTGGACGGGCCATACGACGTGGCGGTAATCGGCGGCGGCCCGGGCGGCAGCACCGCTGCCGCGCTGCTGGCACGGCGCGGCTATCGCGTCGTTGCGCTGGAGAAGGCGCATCATCCGCGTTTCCACATCGGCGAATCCCTGCTGCCGATGAACCTGCCGCTGTTCGAGCGCCTCGGCGTGCTGGAGCAGGTGCAGGCGCTGGGCGTGTTCAAGCCGGGTGCGGATTTCGAGGCGGACAACGAGAGCGGCTACAACACCTACGCCTTCGACCGCGCCATCGGCGACAGCCCGCCGCACGCCTATCAGGTATGGCGGCAGGACTTCGACAGGATGCTGTTCGAGCACGCCGCACGATGCGGCGCGCAGACCCGTGAGGGCCACGAGGTCATCGGCGTGGAGCAGTCGGGGCCGCGTGAGAGCCGGCTCGAAGTAAAGGTTGACGATGGCCGCCGGTACCAGCTGCTGGCCCGCTACGTGATCGATGCCAGCGGCCGCGACGCGCTGCTGGCGACCCGGCGCCGGCTGCGGCGCAAGAATGCCAGGCACCAGAGTGCGGCGATCTTCGGCCATTTCCGCGGGGCGACCTGCCGCGCCGGGGCGGACGCCGGCAACATCAGCATCTACACCTTCGCGCACGGCTGGATGTGGATGATCCCGCTGCCCGACGGAGTGATGAGCGTGGGCGCGGTCTGCCGGCCGGCCTATCTCAAGCAGCGCAAGGGCTCGCCGCTGGCCTTCCTGCTGGAAACGCTGAAGCTGAACCCGGCACTGTGGCAGCGCCTGGAGCAAGCCGAGCTGATCGACCAGGAAGTGCGCGTCACCGGCAACTATTCCTACGACTCTACGCAGATGGGCGGGCCTGGCTGGGTGATGGTGGGCGATGCGTTCGCTTTTCTCGACCCGGTGTTTTCCTCCGGCGTGTATCTGGCGATGAGCGGCGCCGAGCAGGCGGCGGAAATGGTCGACCAGGCGCTGCGTGAGCCGTCCCGCGAACGAGCCCTGCTGCGCCAACTGGAGCGACGCCAGCGCAAGGGCATGGCGCGGTTTTCCTTCTTCATCGAGCGCTTCAACGGGCCAGTGATGCGCCAGATGTTCCGCGCCCCACGCAATACCTGGCAGCTGGAGCAGGGGGTGATCTCGATGCTGGCCGGCGACCTGTTCGATACGCCGCGGGTTCTGTGGCGCCTGCAGGTGTTCAAGCTGGTCTACGCAATTTGCGCCCTGCGCGACGCACGTCGCTGGTGGTCCGAGCGGCGCTATCGGCGAGCACAGGCGAAGCTGCAGTTTGCCGATGCGGGCAGTCCGGCGGGTCGGGCCTGAGCGGCCCTAGACTCGGCACCCCCGCGGGCGACGGCCTGGCCGCGCTACCATGCGCGGCAACGACCCGACCGCACGACCATGGCCAAGCTCTACTTCTATTACTCGGCAATGAATGCCGGCAAGACCACCACGCTGCTGCAGAGCGCGTACAACTACCACGAGCGCGGCATGCGCACGCTGATCCTCACGCCGGCGCTGGACAACCGCTTCGGCGAAGGCGTGGTGGCCTCGCGCATCGGGCTGAAGGCCAACGCACGGCGCTTCAGCGGCGAGGAAAACCTGCTGGCGATGGTGGAGCGCGATGTCGAGACGCGCGGTGCGCTGCACTGCGTGTTCGTCGACGAGGCGCAGTTCCTGTCCAAGGCGCAGGTTTGGCAGATCAGCGACGTGGTCGACCGGCTCAACATCCCGGTACTCGCCTACGGTCTGCGTACTGATTTTCGCGGTGAGCTGTTCGAGGGCAGTCGATACTTGCTGGCCTGGGCGGACAACCTCGAAGAGATCAAGACCATCTGTCACACCGGGCGCAAGGCCACCATGGTGGTGCGCGTGGACGAAAGCGGGCGCGCGGTGACCGAAGGGCCGCAGGTGGAGATCGGCGGCAACGATCGCTATGTCTCGGTCAGCCGCGCCGAGTTCAAGCACATCACCGAGGGGCGCGGCAGCATCGAACTGCAGCAGAGCGTGCTGCCGCTGGGCGAATAGCCGTTCGCGCAGCAGCCACATCCTTCCTTTCAAACTCGCGCATTTTCCGCCAAGGACTTCCGATGACTTCGCCGATTCCCCTGACCGCCTGGGAGCGCCCGTACTGGCAGCCGAACGAAGAGGAGATCGTCCTGCAGTTCTACGTGTTCGGCGAGTTCGAGGCCGTGCGCGTGCCGTCCCAGCCCTACGGCAGCCCGGGCCTGCCGGCGGGCATCACCTCGACCAATCACTATCACCACGCGCTGCGCAGCTGGGAGGGCTACCCGCTCAAGGGCTCGCTGGGCAAGCTGTTCAAGGACGAGTCGCCCGAGGCTTACCAGCGCGCGGTGAATGCGCCGCAGGTGCTGGTGGTGCGCGGCACGATCAAGGACGCCGCCGACACCAGTTACCTGCGCGACGTGATGGGCGTGTTGGCCGGGCTGCTGGACATCGGCGGCGTGGCGATTCTCGACCCGCAGATCCTCACCCTGCTCGATGCGGACGGCTGGCGCCGCCGTTATCTGGTGCGCGAGGGGGCGCCGATCCGCAGTCACCTGCTGATCCTGCGCGACGGCGAGTCCGAGCCTGGCCGCAACTGGATCCACACCCGCGGCATGCGCAAGTTCGGTCGCCCCGACTTCAGCCTGCGCGGCGTGCCGGACGACCAGGTGAACCTCGCCGGCAGCCTGTGCGAGCGACTGGTGGAACTCGAAGCGCTCGGCGGGCACTTTCAGGACGGGCAGCAGGTGGAGATCCCTGGCCTGGCCGACGACCTCACCGGCCGCCTCGGCGGCAGCCTGGAGCACCCGGATTTCCACAACACCTTCGTGGAGTTCCGCTGGCCGGCGTGATGGTGGCGACCTCCGCCCGGTAGGAGCCCGCTCGCGGGCGACGCTTCTGCTCCTGATCCACATCAAACATCAAAGCAAGAGCATCGCCCGCGAGCGGGCTCCTACAAAGGCCGGGTCACTTCTGGCAGCGCGGGCACCAGAAGGTGGAGCGCTGCCCCAGCGTGGCCTGGTGGATCGTGGCGCCACAGGTGCGGCACGGCTCGCCGGCGCGGCCATAAACGAACAGCTCGCGGAAGAAGTAGCCCGGCGCACCGTCCGGGTTGAGGAAGTCGCGCAGTGTGGTGCCGCCGCGCTCGATCGCCCAGGCGAGGATGCGCTTGATCTCGGCGGCCAGCCGCGCATAACGCGCACGCGAGACGCTGCCGGCGGGTTTGCGCGGGTCGATGCCGGCGGCGAACAGCGCCTCGCTGGCGTAGATGTTGCCCACGCCGACCACCACCGCGTTGTCCATGATGAACAGCTTCACCGCGGCGCTGCGGCCGCGCGAGAGTCGCCACAGGAGGTCGCCGTCGAAGTCGTCGGTGAGCGGCTCCGGGCCCAGCGTGGCGAGCAGGTGGTGGGTTTCGCCCGGCCATTGCCACAGCAGGCAGCCGAAGCGGCGCGGGTCGGTAAAGCGCAGCACGCGGGCTGGCTTGTTCGGCGCCGCGTCGATGGCGATGTCCACGTGGTCGTGCGTGTTCACCGGCGTGTCTGGCGGCAGCACGCGCAGCACGCCGCTCATGCCCAGGTGCAGCAGGGCGCTGCCGATCTCGGTGCGCAGCAGCAGGTACTTTGCGCGCCGCTCCACGGACTCGATCACCTGACCCGGCAGCAGCTCGGCCACCTCGTGCGGAATCGGCCAGCGCAGGTCCGGCCGGCGCAGCGTCACCGCGCCGATGCGTCGGCCGACCAGGTGCGGGGCGATGCCGCGGCGGGTGGTTTCGACTTCGGGGAGTTCAGGCATGGGGGCGAGGTGTGAGTGCTGACGGGTAGGAGCGCATCCTGTGCGCGAACGTTTTTGCTCTCGATCTACATCAACGCCAGAAGCATTCGCGCACAGGGTGCGCTCCTACGGGGTCAATTCCAGTCGGCGTGGAAGCTGCCGTCGCGATCGATGCGCTCGAACGTGTGCGCCCCGAACAGGTCGCGCTGGGCCTGGATCAGGTTGGCCGGCAGGCGCTCGCTGCGGTAGCCGTCGAAGTAGGCGATGGCCGAGGCCAGGCCCGGCACCGGCACGCCCGCTTGCACCGCCGTGGTGACCACTTCGCGCAGCGCGGTCTGGTAGTCGGTGGCGACCTTGGCGAAGGTCGGCGCCAGCAGCAGGTTGGCCAGCGATGCGTCGGCGGCGAAGGCGCGGGTGATGTCCTCCAGGAAGCGCGCGCGGATGATGCAGCCACCGCGCCAGATGCTGGCGATGGTGCCGTAGTCGAGGTTCCAGTCGTACTCGGTGGAAGCGGCGCGCAGCTGGGCGAAGCCCTGTGCGTAGGAGATCAGCTTGGCCAGGTACAGCGCGCGCCGCACCGACTCGATGAAGGCGGCGCGGCCGCCGGCAAACGCCTGCTTCGCCGGTCCGGCCAATTGCTTGCTCGCCGCCACGCGCTCGCTCTTCAGCGAGGACAGCACGCGGGCGAACACCGATTCGGTGATCAGCGGCAACGGCACGCCGAGGTCGAGCGCGCTCTGGCTGGTCCACTTGCCGGTGCCCTTCTGCGCGGCCCGATCGAGGATCACGTCGACCAGCGCCTCGCCGGTTTCCTCGTCCTGCTTGCCGAAGATCTGCGCGGTGATCTGGATCAGGTAGCTGTCCAGCTCGCCGGCGTTCCAGTCCGCATAGACCTTCGCCAGCTCGGCGTTGGACAGGCCGAGCACGCCCTTGAGCAGAGCATAGCTCTCGGCGATCAGCTGCATGTCGCCGTACTCGATGCCGTTGTGCACCATCTTCACGTAGTGGCCCGCGCCGCCGGGACCCATGTACGCCACGCAGGGCGTGCCGTCCGGCGCGCGGGCGGCGATCTCCTTGAGGATCGGCGCCACCAAATCGTAGGCGTCGCGCGGACCGCCGGGCATGATCGACGGACCCTTCAGCGCGCCTTCCTCGCCGCCGGAGACGCCGGTGCCGATGAAGTGCAGTCCCGCCTCGGACAATTCCTTGGCGCGGCGCACGGTGTCGGTGAACAGCGTGTTGCCGCCGTCGATCAGGATGTCGCCCTCGGCCAGCAGCGGCTTCAGCGTGGCGATGGTGTCGTCCGTGGGCTTGCCGGCCTTGACCATCAGCAGGATGCGGCGCGGACGCTCCAGCGAATCGACGAACTCCTGCGGCGAGTAGGTGGGCACCAGGCCAGCGTCCGGATATTCGGCGACGACCTCGTCGGTCTTCTCGCGGCTGCGGTTGTACACAGATACCGCGTGGCCGCGACTGGCGATGTTCAGCGCCAGGTTGCGACCCATCACGGCCATGCCGACGACGCCGATGGACTGCTTGCTCATGGTGGGGCTCCGGAGAAGGAATGCCGTCGATATGGGGCGCACCGCCGGGCAGGCAAGCGCCGACTAATCCGCCTGGATGGCGTCGTGCCGCGTGGGGCGGGGCGTATAGCGTACCGAGACCAGCGCCACGCGGTTGCCGACCTGCACGTAGCGCACCGGGCCCGTGGCCGAGGTGTCGCCGAAGCGCAGCGTCTGGTCATCCAGCACCAGCGTGGCCATCGGCTTGGCCAAGCCCACGCGGGCCGGGTCGAAGTCGCCCAACGGACGCCAGCTTGCCACGGGAGCGGCGGCGATCTCGGTGAGTTCGTCCAGCCGGCCATCGTCGGCGCGCATCGGCGTGCCGTCGGTGCGCCACCAGTGACCGTCGCGTTTGGCGTAGTGCTCCGCGGCGGCGCCTTGCAACGTGAGCGCCACCCGGCTCACGGCGGCGGGATCGAGGCCGGTCAGCGCGCCCAGCGCCTCCGCCGCTTCACGCTGCCATTGCCACACGGCCAGTGCCACCAGCGCGGCGGCGGCGAACAGCAGGATCAGGCGATGACGTGTGGCGCGGCGCATGCTCAGCGGCGCCTGCGTCGCCACACGATCCACCCGCCGATTGCCAACAGCAGCAGCGGCAGGATTGCGAGGAAGCCGAGGCTCACCGCGTTCAACTGGCCCTGCGACAGTTGCAGGAAGCGGTCCGGCGCGCCGCGCGGCGGCAGGTTCACCAGTGAGTCGTCGCCGAGCAGCCAGTCGAAGATGCGCTCGCCCAGCGCGCGGTTGCCGCCGTTGCCCAGATAGGTGTTGGAGAGGAAGTCGCCGTCGCCGATCACCGCGGCGCGCTGCTGCCCCTTGTCGGGGCTGGGTGAGAGGCGGGTCAGCGCAAAGCCGAACTCCAGCGGCCGGCTCGACAGGGTGGTGTCGGCCTCGCTGCCGGTGTCGATGCGACCCTGCGGGCCGCTGCGCAGGAACGGTGTGCTCGACCAGTCGCTACTGCCCGCGGCGGGTGCGAGTGCCGCGACCTCAGGGAACAGCGTGGTGAGCGTGAAGCCACGGGTGATCGCCTGGGCCGGGTAGTCGCCCAGCGCGATCATGTGCGGGTTGGCCAACCCCAGTGCGGCGCCGGAGGCATCGCTGAGCACGCCGGGCAGCACGCTGATGCCGAGCGCGTCGGCCAGCGGCTGCAGGCCCAGATCGTCGGCGAGTGGTGCGCCAGCCGCGCGCGGTTCGGTGAGCCACAGCAGGTTGCCGCCGTCGCGCACGTAGTTCACCAGCGCCTGCACGCCGCCGGGCGGCAGCGGTGCGGTGGGGCTGGCCAGCACCACCAGGTCCGTGTGCTGCGGCACCGAGCTCACCTGCGCGAAGTTCAGCGGTACCGCGCGCATGCCGCGGCCTTCCAGCTGGGTCATGAAGGTGCCCAGGTCGGCGTTGGCCTGGCCGTCCGGGCGACGCTCGCCGTCGCCGCTGACGAAGGCCACGATGCGCTCGCCGCCACGGGCGAGGCGCTCCAGCGCGTTGGTCATCGGGCCTTCGGAGGAGAGGTCGTCCAGCCGCTGCTCGTGGCCGCGGTAGTGGATCAGCAGCTCGCCGTCGATGGTGATGCCCAGCTCGCGCATCGCACCGGGGTCGAGCTGCGGGTCGACGAAGCGCAGCGAAATGTCCGGCTTCACCTGCTGATAGCGCTGCACGAAGCTGGCGATGGTCTGGCGAAGGTTGCCCTGCGGGTTGGCGTAGCTGACGATCTCGACCGGACCGCTCAGCCGGGCCAGTACCGCGCGGCTCTCCTTCGACAGGCTGGCGCGCCCGCCATGCGTCCAGTCGGCGACATATCCGTATCGGGTGGAGAGGTAGCCCGCCGCGCTCACGGCGGCAAGCGCCAGCAGCGCGAACAGCCAGCCGTCGAGTCGGCGCAGGGTACGATTCATGTGCATCAGCCGCGCTCCCGGTCCGAACCTAGACGGCGAATCGCCAGCGCCAGCGCCAGTGCCGCCAACAGCACGAACCACAGCACGTCGTCGGTGGCGACCAGGCCGCGCAGCAACGGTTCGAGATGGGTGCCCAGCGCCAGCCAGTGGATTGCGCCGTTGTCCACGCCGGCGGCCTGCGCGCCCAGGTTCGCGCAGCACAGCGTGAGCGTGATCACCAGGCTGGCGGTGGCGGCGATCGCCGGATGCGAGGCGAAGCTCGAACAGGCCAGCCCAATCGCGGCCAGCAGCGCCAGCAACAGCGCCAGCCCCAGCGCGGCGGCGGCCAGCTTGCCCCAGTCCAGCGTGGTGCCATGGGACAGCGAGAGCGGCATGGCCAGTGCCAGCACCAGCCACAGCGCGAGCCAGCCCAGCACCGCCAGGTATTTGCCCAGCACGATGCGTGCGGGCGAGAGGCCGCTGGCCAGCAGCAATGGCAGCGTGCCGTTACTACGTTCGCCGGCAATGCTGGACATCGTCAGCAGCGGTACCACCAGCAGCGCGAGCTCGGCGAGCCCGAACGGCACCAGTCCGCCGGTGAACAGGCTGCTGAGCAGCGGCACCGCTACCAGGTCGGTGTAGCCCGGGCCGGCCGGCAGCGCAGCGAGCTTCACCTGCGCGGCGAGGAAGTTGCCCAGCAGCAGCACGAAACGCCACGCCAGTTCGCCCAGCGTCAGCGCGCCGAGTGCCCAGGCCAGCGGACGGACGAACAATCGGCGCGATTCCAGCCGCACCATCGCCAGTGCGCTCATGCGGCCTGACTCCGGCCGTTCATCGCGATGTCGAAGAAGCGCCGCTCCAGCGCCTGCACATCGTTGGCATCCACCGCGCCCTCGTGACGCAACTGCCCTTCGTGCAGGATCGCCACCCGCCCGCAGACGGCCGTGACCTCGGGCAGCAGGTGGGTGGACAGGATCACCGCGGCACCGCGCGCGGCTTCCTCGCGGATCAGCTGGCGCAGGCTGGCCACCTGCACCGGATCGAGCGCATTGGCCGGCTCGTCCAGAATCAACAGCGCCGGGCGGTGCAGCAGCGCGCAGGCCAGGCCGAGGCGTTGACGCTGCCCCTGTGACAGCACGCCGACGAGGCGGCGCGCCAGCGGGCCGAGTTCGAGCCGCGCCAGCATCGCGTCGGCTGCCTGACGCAACTCGGCGCCGTTCATACCGTGCAAGCGGCCGTGCGCCAGCAGGTGCTCGCTTACCGTCAATTCCTGCCACAGCGGGGCACGTTCGGGCAGCCAGCCGATCAGCTGCCGGCCCAGTGCCGGGTGCTCGAGGAAATCCTCGCCGTTCAGGTGGATCGTGCCGCCATCGGGGCGTAAGGCGCCTGCAATCATGCTCAACGTCGTCGATTTACCGGCGCCGTTGACACCCAGCAGGCCGAGCACCTCGCCGCGATCCACGTCGAGGCACAGATCCTGCACGGCTATGCGGCCGGCGCGTTGGCGGGACAGTCGGTCAATACGGAGCAGGGGTTGCGCTTTGTTCATTGCATGATTGTCACGGCGCCCCCACTTCCAGACAACCGGCTCGTTGTTTGGAATGCGTCACGCTATCGGCGTGAACGCCCGAGCCATGCTGGTGGGTACGGAAACCCTGCACTAGACTGCCTTTCAACTACTTAGAGATGTATCCGCGATGCTGGACTCCGTACTCAACTTCCTGACCACGGGTCTGACCCACATGTCCTGGGTGGGCATGTTGGTCTATATGCTAGTGGTCACCCAGCTCACCATCTTCACGGTGACGATCTACTACCACCGCTGCCAGACGCATCGCGGCGTGGACCTGCATCCGATCATCCAGCACTTCTTCCGCTTCTGGGGCTGGCTGACCACGGGCATGGTGACCAAGGAGTGGGTGGCCATTCACCGCAAGCATCACGCCAAGGTCGAGACGGCGGAAGATCCGCACAGCCCGATGATCTACGGCATCAAGAAGGTGTTCTGGGACGGGGTGTCGCTGTACCGCGACGCCTGCGATAACAAGCAAGACATGGAGCAGTATGGCCGCGGCACCCCGGACGACTGGCTCGAGCGCAAGCTCTATGGCGGCCACCCGTATTGGGGCCCGACCCTGATGCTGCTGATCAGCTTCGCGTTGTTCGGCGTGATCGGTATCGCGATGTGGGCGGTGCAGATGATCTGGATCCCGTTCTGGGCCGCCGGCTTCGTCAACGGCATCGGCCACTGGGCCGGCTACCGCAACTTCGAGAGCGCCGATACGGCGCGCAACCTGATTCCGTGGGGTTTCTGGATCGGTGGCGAAGAGCTGCACAACAACCATCACGCGTTCCCCAGCTCGGCCAAGTTCGCACTGCGCAAGTGGGAGTTCGACATCGGCTGGGCGGTGATCTGCGGTTTGCGCTCGGTCGGCTTGGCCAAGGTGCTGCGCGTGGCGCCCACCCTGGACGTGCGCCCCAACGTGAACCTGCCGGACGCCGAAACGCTGAAGGCCGTGCTCACCCACCGCTTCCAGGCGATGACCGACTACTACCGCGGTGTGATCGTGCCGACCCTGCGCGACGAGGCGCAGCACGCCGGTGAGAGCATCAAGGCGATGCCGCGCCGCGTGCGTCGTGCCCTGGCCGACGGTGGCCGGTGGCTGGACGGCGAAAGTCACGACAAGCTGCAGGCGGTGCTGGCCAAGCGCCCGACCCTGCGCACCGTGGTTGACTTCCGCACCCGCCTGGCCGCCCTGATGGAGCAGCGCGGTGCCGATCAGGCGCTCAAGGGCCTGCAGCAGTGGATCCACGAAGCCGAGCAGAGCGGTATCCGCGCGCTGCAGGAGTTCGCGGCCAAGCTCAAGGGTTACGCGATCGCCAGCTGACCGGCTCGCCGGTGAGTTCACCTCAAACAAAAAGCCCGCCTCAATGGCGGGCTTTTTGTTTGGCATTCGCGCAGCGGATCAGAGCTTGTCGGGCCCGTTACGCAGCCAGCGGTCGATCATTCGTTTTTCGTAGCGCAGGCTGTCGTCCCTCGCGGCCGCCGTGTCACTGGTGAGGAAGCCGAGGTCGCGCAGCGTACGCGTGCCCTCGCGGATCACCTTGCCCTGCGCGTCGAGCAGCCTGAAGCTGAGATTGATGCGCGGCGGGTAGATGTCCTTGATGATCCGCACCTCGCTCAGCCTCGGCCCGTGCCATGGTTCGTACGAGCCGGCGCGGTCGACGTCGGTGATCACCACGTCCAGGTGCTGTCCGGCGGGCAGCATCTTGGCGCCGCGCTTTTCGATATAGGTCTTGAGGGTGGCCAGGTAATCGTTGCTGGCACGGCTTGGCGCCAGCGCCTTTTCCTCCCGGGTCTCGGTAAAACGTTCCGGATGGTCGTAGGTCACCGTTACGGTCTGCGCCGGGACCTCCGCGGCACGCGCCGTCGGGCAGGGCGACAGGCCGGCAGCGGCAAGTACGCCGAACAGGGCAATCCGCATCCTCATGGCAGTTCTCCTGGTCGTTATGGGGAGCACCTCGCAGGTCTGACAATAGCCTGAGCGCAGCGGTTCGGCGCATCGACACGGAAGGGAGGCGGCATGGCGTTCAGGGTGGTGCTGTTGGGCGCGGGCGGGATCTTTGGTAACCGCCTGGCGCGACGTCTGGCGGCGGACGGGCGCTTCGAACTGGTGCTGGCCGGGCGCACGCATTCGGTCCTGCAGGAACTGGCCGGCGAGCTGCGCAATGCGGCCGGTGGCGAGGTGACCATCGCGGTGCTGGACGCGCTCGCCGATGATTTCGCCACCCGCCTGGCCTCCGTGCGCGCGCAACTGGTGATTCATGCGGCCGGTCCGTTCCAGCTGCAGGACTACCGCGTGGCTCAGGCGTGTCTCGACTGCGGCAGCCACTACGTCGACCTGGCCGACGGGCGGGGTTTCGTCGCTGGCATCACGCGCCTCGATGCGGCTGCGCGGAGCGCTGGTTGCCTGGTGGCCAGTGGGGCCTCCAGCGTGCCGGCGCTCAGCAGCGCGGTGGTCGATGCGTGGATGCCGCGCTTCGCGCGGTTGGAGAGGATCGAGAGTGCGATCAGTCCTGGCAACCGCACGCCGCGCGGTGACGCGACGGTGGCTTCCATCCTCGGTTACTGCGGGCGGCCGATCCGCGTCTGGCGTGACGCGCGCTGGCAGGTGGCGCACGGCTGGATGGGCACGCGGCGCGTTCGACTGGCGAACGCGCAACGTCTCGTTGGGATCTGTGATGTGCCCGATCTCGAGCTCTTTCCCCAGCGGTATCCCGGCGTACGCACCGTGCAGTTCCGCGCCGGGCTGGAGTTGCCGCTGCTGCACGGCGGAACCTGGCTGGCCGCAGCGCTGGTGCGGATGGGCGTGCTCCGCGACCTGGCGCGTCATGCGGGGCGGCTGCGTCGCTGGAGCGAATGGTTCATGCGCTGGGGCAGCGATGTGGGCGGCATGACGGTGGAGCTGAGCGGCGAGGATGCGTCCGGGCGCCCGCTTCGCGTGCGGTGGTGGCTGGAGGTGGCGGCAGGCGAAGGGCCGGAGGTGCCGGTGACGCCGGCGCTGGTGCTGGCGCAGCGGTTGGCCGACGGAACCCTTCCGGTGATCGGAGCGATGCCGTGCGTTGGTCTGCTGGATCTTGAGGCGCTGATGGCGGCGCTGGCGCCCTTTGCCGTCCGCAGCGGAGCAGAGGTGCTTCCCTGATCAGGCTCGTTCAGTCGAGGAAGCGCCAGGCCTCGGCGGCATCGGGGATCCGGCAGGCATTGCGCTGGCCAAACAGTTGATAGCGGTGCCGCGCCACCCAGCGATAGGCCGGATCGGCCAGCCAGCGCGGCGTCCAACGCAGCAGCGCGGATGGCACGCGCCACGAACCGCCCAGTCGCTGCAGCACGCCGGCGATCGCCGCGGTGTCGATGTAGCCGACGCCATCGGCCACCAGCAGCAGCGACGCCGGGTCGTCCGGCGACAATCCATGCGCGGCAAGTAGCGCGCGGCCATGCTCTCCCTGCATCGCTGCCAACCGGAACCGGTCGGTGCGATCGTGCTTGAGGATGAAATCGACCCAGCGGCTGCACAGCACGCAGACGCCGTCGAAGACCACCACGGCCGGCTCATGTCCCATCGTCGATCTCCAGCGTGCCGCGGTAACCGATCCAGCGGCCAATGCCCGGCAGGCTGGCCTCGACCGTGAACGCGTAGCGGTCGCCATCGCTTCCGCTGCGTGCGAGCACGTGGCCGAGCCAGCGAAGGGGCAAGGGCAGGCCGAACAGCCGCGCTCCGCGCAGCTGCCAGAGAATCGCATCGCCGTCTGGCTCGAGGAAGAAGCGCAGCGACACCGGCCCCAGTCGCTCATGCAGCAACTGGCCCGGCCCCGCGCTCAAGCGCGAGCGCATGACCCCGCCAGCGAAGCGGCGGGTCCAGTACTCGCCGCTGTCGTCGCGCACGATTTCCACGACCAGAGGCTGGGCCGGCCCTGGGGCGGGCAACCCCAGCAAGCGCCGCAGCAGGCGCGCCGCCCAGTGGTCGACACCAACCACGTCAGCCCGGCCGCGGAGGGCGACGCTGTCGCGGCCACCGTGGGCGTGACGCACCGGAGCTGCCAGCGTGGCCCAGGCAGGGCCCATCAGTGCGGGAAACAGCGACTCGTCCATGGTCATCGCCCCATGATCGCGGCACCACCGCAAGCGGGCAAGAAAAAACCCGCCACGGTGGGCGGGTTTCGTCTGAAAGCGGCGATCAATTACTTGATCTTGCCTTCCTTGTAGATCACGTGCTTGCGCACGACCGGATCGTACTTCTTGAACTCGAACTTTTCCGGGGTGTTCTTCTTGTTCTTCTGCGTGGTGTAGAAGTGGCCGGTACCGGCCGACGAGATCAGACGGATCTTGTCCTGGGTCTTGTTCGCCATGGTCTAGCTCCTCAGATCTTCTCGCCGCGGGCACGCAGCTCGGCAATCACGGCCTCGATGCCATTCTTGTCGATGGTGCGCAGGGCGTGGTTGGAAACACGCAGCTTGACCCAGCGGTTCTCGCTGGGGACCCAGAAGCGACGCTCATGCAGGTTGGGCAACCAACGGCGACGGGTCTTGTTGTTTGCGTGCGAGACGTTGTTGCCGGTCCGCACACCCTTTCCGGTGACTTGGCATACACGGGCCATGATGACCTCCGTATTTGTGGTGTAACGCCCGTTGGCCAGGGCGACTTCGGCCCAGCGACGCCTTGGCGCCACGCGATGCTGGAGGGTGCCGCTTTCGAGCACTGCCGTGAGGTCCGCATCGCGTCGCGGACGGCCCGAATGGTCGGGCGGCATGGATCGAGCCGCGCATTATCGCGGAAATTCCGTCGGTTGCGCAATCCTTGACCAGCGGGCGCCCCCCGCCGAGTGACGCTGTGCGGGCATGTATGGAACAATCGCGCTCTTTGCGCTTTGTGCCGAGCGCCCGCCTGGGGCCGGCGCTTCATTCAACGAGGACACCTCATGGCAGACGTCACCACCAACGGCCAGGCCAACGGCCAGGCGAACCAGCCGCAGCTCGCGCTGCAGAAGATCTATGTGAAGGACGTCTCCTTTGAGGCGCCCAATGCCCCGCAGATGTTCCAGGAAATCAGCGAAACGGGTGACCAGCCGCAGGTGCAGCTGAACCTGGGTCAGCGCGCCACCGACCTGGGCGACGACCTGTACGAAGTGGTGCTCAGCCTCACCCTGACCTGCACCGTGGGCGAGCGCACCGCCTACCTGGCCGAAGTGCACCAGGCCGGCCTGTTCGGCATCGCCGGCTTTAGCCCGGAAGACCACGCCGGCATCGTCGGCAGCTACTGCCCGAACCTGCTGTTCCCGTATGCGCGCCAGGTGATCTCCTCGCTGGTGCTCGAGGGCGGCTTCCCGCCGTTCCTGCTGCAGCCGATCAATTTCGACGCGCTGTACGCCGAACAGCTGCGTCGCAGCGCGATGGGCGGTGGCGAGGCCGCGCCGACGCTCAACAGCTGATCCACCGATGAGCACCCGACCGACCCTGGCGGTCCTCGGCGCCGGTTCCTGGGGCACGGCATTGGCGGCGCTCGCAGCGCGCAATGGCGTCCCCACTCGACTGTGGGGGCGCGATGCGCAAGCGCTGGCGACGATGGCGCAGAGCCATCGCAACCAGCGCTACCTGCCCGATCTCGAACTGCCCGCCGAGCTCCACTACGAGAGTGATCTTGCCGCAGCGCTGCGTGGCGCCAAGGTCGTGCTGATCGTGGTGCCCAGCCACGCGTTCGCCTCGATGCTGGACGAGATCGCCCCGCTGCTGGACGCCGACGCGGCGATCGCCTGGGCCAGCAAGGGCTTCGAGCCCGGCACCGGTCGCTTCCTGCACGAGCTGGTAGCCGAGAAGCTGCCGGGTCGCCCGGCCGCGGTGGTCACTGGGCCGTCGTTCGCCAAGGAAGTGGCCGCTGGCCTGCCCAGCGCGGTCACCGTGCATTCCGATGACGAGCCATTTGCCCGCGAAGTCGCCGGCATGCTGCACGCGCCCAACTTCCGCGCCTACACCGGTAGCGACGTGCTCGGTGCCGAGCTCGGCGGTGCGATGAAGAACGTGCTGGCGGTCGCCACCGGCGTGGCCGACGGCATGCAGCTGGGTCTCAATGCCCGTGCCGGCCTGATTACCCGCGGCATGAACGAGATGCTGCGGCTGGGCCTGGCGCTCGGCGCCAAGCCGGAGACGCTGATGGGCCTGTCCGGCCTGGGTGACCTGGTGCTTACTTGCACCGGCGATCTCTCGCGCAATCGCCGGCTCGGCCTGGCGCTGGGCAAGGGCATCGCGCTGGACGAGGCGGTCCGCCAGATCGGCCAGGTGGTGGAAAGCGTGCTCACCGCCGACGAAGTGGCCCGGCTGGCCGTCAAGCACGGCCTGGATCTGCCCATCGCCAACGGCGTGCGTGCCGTGCTGCATGGCGAAGTCACGCCGGTCGAGGGCCTGCGTGCGCTGATGGCGCGCGAGCAGAAGCCGGAGTATCCGCAGGGCCTGTTCCCAGGTACCTGAGCGGCGCCGTCGGCAGTTCATGTAGCGGGGGCGCCGCCGCCGTGTGCATGCGCGGCCGGGCTTGCTAAGCTCAGGGTTTTGATCGCCCAGCGGACGCATGCCCATGCAGCAACCGGACGACCGAAAGCCAGGCGATCCCCCCGTCACGCGCACCGTGGCCGAGCCCGCGCTGCCGCCGGTGTGGCGCCGCGTGCTGGAGCCGCCGCTGCCGGCCGCGCCGACGGAGCGCGGCGTGCTGGGCTTCTTCCTCGACGTGGTGCACGAAGACGGCAGCAGTGCCGGCCGGCTCGACGTGGCGCCGGCGGTGCTGGCCGTGGCCGAACACGGCCGCTTTGCCCGGCCAGCCCCGCTGGACAGCAAACATCTGGTGCACGCCCAGCTCGAGCCGCACGAACAGCGCCTGGCTGCCACCGTGCTCGGCCTGCCGCAGACGCTGCGAAAGAGCCGCAGCTACGCGCGACTGAGCGGCCACGTCGGCGACGCCCTGCTGGCGGAAATCCTCGACACGGCGCCGTGCTTCCTCGGCGGACTGGGCGGGCTGCGCCTGTCGCGCGGCAAATCGCACCAGCTCAACTGGCACTGGCAGCTCGAGGGCGATGGCAGCCAGCGGCTGCTTCCGGCGCTTCCCACCGGCCAGCGCCTGCTGCGCGTCGACGGCCTGTGGTACCTGGACGCCGAGCGCGCCGAGCTGGGGCATCTGGAAGCGCCCGCCGAGGAAACCGCCTGGCTCGACTTGCCGCCGCTCAAGCACGACGACAGCCATCGCCTGCGCGCCGCCCTGCCGCACAGCCGGTTGGCCCATCGTGTGCCGCTGCCGCAGGTATTCGACGATCTGCGCCGCGAGGACCTGGCCCCCCGGCCCGTGCTGACCCTGCATGCGCTCACCCGCCACGCTCGACTGGCTGCCGGTACGCCGCCGCTGGCTTACGCGCGGCTGGCCTTCGATTACGCCGGCGAGCGCCTGCCCGGCCGCGGCGGCGAGCCGCTGGTGCGCCGCGTGCGCAACGGCCAGCTGGTGGAAATCGTGCGCCGCCGCGCCGACGAACTGGCGGCGATGGAGCAGCTCGAACGCGCCGGCCTCACGCCCGGCGTGGATACCGAAGGCCTGCCGTGGGACCTGGCCGACACCCTGCCCGAGGACGCTTGGCTGTTCCCGGGCAAGGGCTACGCCGGCGCGCTGGAGGTGAACACGCCGGCGCGCTGGCTGGCGCTGCGCGCCAAGCTGGAAACCGAAGGCTACGTGGTGGAGTACGCGCCGAGCTTTCCGTTCGAGGTGCTGGAAGGCCCCGTGCGCTGGTACGGCAACGCCACCGAGGACGCCGACGACCACGCCTTCGACCTGGAGATCGGCATCGAGGTCGAGGGCAAGCGGCACAACCTGCTGCCTGCCGTGGCGCAGGCGCTGGCCGAGCATCAACTCAACCTCAGCCCGGTGCCGAACGAACCCGAAGACGCCGTGTGGTACGCGCCGGTGGACGACCGCCGCCGCGTGCCGGTGAAGCTGAAGGAGCTGCGCGGCCTGCTCGCGCCGCTGGCCGAGTACCTGGAAAAGCCGAAGAAGCGGCTGCATCTGCCGCGCGTGCAGGCCGGTCGGCTGGAAGAGCTGGTCGACGCGCTGCCGGCCGGCGGCGAGCTGCAGGCGCCCGAGCAGCTGCGCGGCTTCACCGCACGCCTGCGCGACGCCGCCGACCGCGCGAGCGACGCGGTACCCGAAGGCCTCACAGTGGAACTGCGGCCGTACCAGCGCGAAGGCCTGCGCTGGTTGAACGCGCTGGCCGAGGCCGGCGTGGGCGGCGTGCTGGCCGACGACATGGGCCTGGGCAAGACGCTGCAGCTGATCACCCATCTGCTCGCGCTGAAGGAGCGCGGTGCGCTGGCGCAGCCGGCGCTGATCGTGGTGCCGACCAGCCTGATTCCAAACTGGCAGGCCGAGTGCGCCCGCTTCGCGCCGTCGCTGAAGGTGCTGGCGCTGCACGGGCCGCAGCGCGGCGGCGATTTCTCGCAGCTCGGCGCGCAGGACATCGTGCTGACCAGTTACGCACTGCTGCCACGCGATGTGGTGACGCTGCGCAAGCAGCCGTTCGCGCTGATCGCGCTGGATGAGGCGCAGCAGGTGAAGAACCCGCGCACGCAGGCGCGCCGCGCCGTGCTCAGCCTGCGCGCGCCGCGCTGCATCTGCCTCACCGGCACGCCGCTGGAAAATCATCTGGGGGAACTGTGGTCGCAGGTGGATCTGGCGGTCCCCGGCCTGCTCGGTGACGAGGGCGCGTTCCGTCGCCACTACCGCGGCCCGATCGAAAAGCAGCGCGACGAGGAGTGCCAGGCCCGCCTCAACCGCCGCCTCGCCCCGTTCATCCTGCGCCGGACCAAGAGCCAGGTGGCGTCCGAACTGCCGCCGAAGACCGAGATCACCCGCCGCGTGGTGCTCGATGGTCGTCAGCGCGAGCTGTACGAGAGCCTGCGCCTGTCGCTGGCCGACGAACTGCGCCAGGTGATCGCCCAGCGCGGCATCGCGCACTCGGGCATCGTGGTGCTCGATGCGCTGCTCAAGTTGCGCCAGGTCTGCTGCGATCCGCGACTGGTGAAGCTGGAAGCGGCGCGCGGAGTGCGCGATTCGGCCAAGTTCGAGCTGCTGATGGACATGCTGCCTGCGCTACTGGCCGAAGGCCGCAAGGTGCTGCTGTTCTCGCAGTTCACCGAGATGCTCAAGCTGATCGCCAACGAGCTCGATCGCCGGCGTATTCCCTACGTCACGCTCACCGGCGAGACGCGCGACCGCGCCGAGCCGGTGAAGCAGTTCCAGGAAGGCGACGTGCCACTGTTCCTGCTCTCGCTGAAGGCCGGCGGCGTGGGCCTCAACCTCACCGCCGCCGACACGGTGATCCACTACGACCCGTGGTGGAACCCCGCCGCCGAGGCGCAGGCCTCGGACCGCGCGCACCGCATCGGCCAGGACAAGCCGGTGTTCGTGTTCCGGCTGATCACCTCCAACACGGTGGAAGAGCGCATCGAGGAGCTCAAGCTACGCAAGGCCGAGCTCGCCGACGCGGTGCTCGAAGGCGGCGGCACGCGCGAAAAGCTCAGCTTCGATCAGGGTGATCTCGACGCGCTGCTCGCGCCGGGCTGAGGCGCCGGCTTCTCAGGGCCCGGTAGCGCGCGTGCGCAGCAGGGCGTCAACCGCCTGCTGCCATTCGGGCGAACCGGGCGCGGCTTGCGGTGCCTCCTGGCCGAGCTGATGCTGCACGGCCGCGTTCCATTCCGCCGACCCGCGATCCGGACCGTGACCGTCGTCGGTGATGCCCAACGTACGATCGACCCAGACATACCACTCCGGCGAGCCCAGCGCGGGGTTCGCCGGCGCCTGGGCTTGCGCGCGCGGCGTGGGAGCGTCGCGCGAGGGCGGCGGCTCGGACGGTGAGCAGGCGGCGAGGGCGCAGGCCAGCGTGGCGGCAAACATCGTGTGGGTCAGCAGGTGGCGCATGCGAATGTCCGGACGGGGCGCTGGGCGGAGCGCTTCAGGCTAGCCCGGCCGCGTTCAGTCGGTGTCAGCGGCGCGCAAAAATCCCGTTGGCGGTTCAGTCGCGCGCGGCGACTTCGTCCACGTGGGCCAGCAGATCGGCCGGGTCGTCGTAGACGCGCAGCGCGCCAGCCTGCTGCAGTTCCTCGCGGCCGTAGCCGCCAGCGAGCAGGCCGATGCCGATGGCGCGGGCGCGCTGTGCGGCGAGCATGTCCCACACACTGTCGCCGACCACCAGCGCGTGGCGGATGTCGAAGCCCAGCCTTGCCGCGGCGGTGAGGAAGAGGTCCGGGTCGGGCTTGGCGTGACGCACCTGGTCGCGCGTCACCACCGGCACTTTCGACGGGTCGACGCCCAGCGCTTCCAGATTGTGCGCGGCGGTTTCCATGCGGCCGCTGGTGGCGATCGCCCAGGGGATCTGCTGCTCGGTGAGGAAGGCCAGCAGTTCGCGGGCGCCGGGCAGCGGCTTCACCGAGCCTTGCGTGTGCTGGCGATTGAACGCCTCGGCGTGCCGGCGGCGCAGCCGCTCCAGCCGGTCTTCGGTGATGTCCAGCGCGGTCTCGCGCAGCAGCATGTTGGCGAACAGCCCGCCGCTCATGCCGATCTTGCGGTGGATGCGCCACACCGACAGCTCCACGCCTTCGGCATCCAGCGCATCTTTCCAGGCCAACACGTGCTGGTAGACGCTGTCGACGAGGGTGCCGTCGAGATCGAACAGGAAGGCGGTATCGCTGCGGGGCATGCGGGTTCTCCGGTGGCGCCGGGAACCGTGCCACCGGCCGCGTGACGGCCGCGCCTGCGCGCGGCGAGGAAGCTCAGCGTCCGAGCAGGGGGCGGCCCGATTCCATCACCGCCAGCGCCGCGGCGCCAAGCAGGCCCGGTTCGGGATTCATGATCGCCTGGGTGGGCACCTTCTGCATGATGTCGCGGAAGCGGCCCTTGGCCTCGAAGCGCTCGCGGAAGCGCCCGCGCTCCAGCCACGGCAGCAGGATCGGGATCAGCCCGCCGGTGAGATACACGCCGTTCCACGCACCCAGCGTGAGCACCAGATCACCGGCCACGCTGCCGAAGATGCCGGCGAAGGTTTCCACCGTGCGCGTGCACAGCGGGCAGCTGCCGTCCTTCGCGCGGGCGGTGATGTCCTCCGGCTTGAGCGGCTGTGCGGTGGCGCCGACCATGTGGCAGATCGCGTCGTACAGGTTGACCAGGCCCTGGCCGCAGATCAGCCGCTCGTTGGAGACGCGGCCGTACTTGTGGTTGAGGTAGTCGAGGATGGCGATGTCCTCGGGCGAGTGCGCGGCGAAGCCGGCGTGGCCGCCTTCGGTCTGCAGCACACTGCAATGGCCCTGGCGCACCAGCAGGCCGCCCACGCCCAGCCCGGTGCCGGGGCCGACGATGGCGAAGGTCTGCTCCTCGTCCTCGCCGATCACCGGCAGCGGCAGCTCACCCACGCGCACCAGGTCGTCGCCCTTGAGCAGGGTCACCGCCATGCTCTGCGCGGCGAAGTCGTTGACCAGATGCACGGCGTCCAGATCCAGCGCGGCGGCGGTCTGGTGCGCGGAAATCGCCCACGGGTTGTTGGTGACCTTGACCGTCTCGCCGTCCTCGATGCGTCCGGCGGCGGCGACGATGGCGCGCTTCACCTTGAGGCCCGTATCGGCCAGGTACTGCTTCGCGGTCGCCACCAACGACTCGTGCTCGGCCACCCGGTAACGGCGGATGCTGTCTTTCAGCAGCGGATCGGCGCGCGAGGGATCGGCCACGCCGAAGCGCACGTTGGTGCCGCCAAGGTCGACCAGCAGGGTGGGAACGGAAGCGTGAGCGTCAGCCGACATGCGAAAACCTTCAGCACAAGCGAATAGACAAGGGTGCCCTGCACCCGGGCGCGCGTCCAGTGGTCAGCCGAGCGCCGCGCCGCCGCTGGCGATCACCTGCGCGTAGAACTTTGCGCTCGCCTTGAGGGTGCGCTTCTGCGTGGCGAAATCCACGTGCACCAGGCCGAAGCGCTTGGTGAAGCCCAGCGACCACTCCAGATTGTCCAGCAGCGACCACGCGTAATAACCCTTCACGTTGGCGCCGTCAGCCATCGCGGTATGCAGCGCGCGCAGGTGGCGGCGCAGGTAGTCCACGCGCAGCGGGTCTTCCAGCGTGTCGCCCTCGACCACCGGTGGGTCGTAGAAGGCGGCACCGTTTTCGGTGATGTAGAGCGGGGTATTGCCGTAGCGCTGCGCGAATGCGGCAAGCGTGTCGATCAGCCCCTGCTCGTACACTTCCCAGCCGGTCTCGGTGTGGGTGCGGTTCGGCTGACGCACGGGCGAGGCGCGCAGCGGTGACTGTGCCGGATCGTCGCGCACCACGGCGCGCGTGTAGTAGTTGATACCGACGAAGTCGACCTTCTGCCGGGTCAGCCCGAAGTCACTGGCGGGGAAGTCCGGCCAGGCGTCGCCGAAGCATTCCTTCAGTTGCGGCGGATAAGAGCCCAGCAGTGCCGGATCGGCGAACTGCTGGTTCATGTAGGCGTGGGCGCGGGCCGTGGCGGCGACATCGTCGGCGCGCTCGCTGGCCGGGTACTTCGGCTCGATGTTGAACACCACGCCAACCTGGTGCCGACCCACGCCGCGGTACGCCTGGATCGCCGCGCCGCTGGCGCGCATCAGGTTGTGCGCGGCGATCGGCGCCTCGTACAGATTGCGATGACCGGGGGCGAGCGTGCCATGCAGGTAGCCGCCGTCGGTCACCACCCACGGCTCGTTGAGCGTGGCCCACATCGGCACGCGGTCGTCCAGCGCCTTGAACAAGACCTCGGCGTACTCGGCGAACCAGTGCGCGCTGTCGCGATTGAGCCAGCCGCCGCGATCGTCCAGCGCGGCCGGCAGGTCCCAGTGGAACAACGTGGCGTTCGGCGCGATGCCGTGTTCGAGCAGTTCGTCGACCAGCCGGGAGTAGAAGTCCAGCCCGGCCGGATTGATGCGCCCGGTGCCTTCGGGCAGCACGCGCGCCCAGTTGATGCTGAAGCGGTAGCTCTTGAGGCCCAGTGCCTTCATCAGCTGCACGTCGGAGCGATAGCGGCGGTAGTGGTCGCAGGCCACGTCGCCGTGGTCGCCGTTGGCCATCATCCCCGGCGTGTGCGCGTAGCGCTGCCAGATGCTCGGGCCGGCGCCGTCGGCCAGTGGCGAACCTTCGATCTGGTAGGCGGAAGTGGCGGCACCCCAGACGAAATCCGCCGGGAAAAGAAAGCGTCCTGTCATCGCGGGATGTCCGATTGCCGCGGCGCGGCTTGATGTAAACGATTACATCGCGAGAATAGCCCAACGCTCTCCTCCGATGCACCATGGCGCATGATGGCGCCCGGGCGGGTGCGCCCCTGACGCGGAGGTCTCGATGGCGGTGGTTCGGCTGGACGCGCTGCGCAAGGTCTATCCCAACGGATACGTCGCCGTGGCCGATGCCAGCATCGAGATCGCCAGCGGTGAGCTGCTGGTGCTGGTGGGGCCGTCCGGCTGTGGCAAGACCACGTTGCTGCGCATGATCGCGGGGCTCGAATCGATCAGTGCCGGCACGCTGCGCATCGACGAGCGCGTAGTCAACGAGCTGCCGCCGAAAGACCGGGACATCGCCATGGTGTTCCAGAACTACGCGCTGTACCCGCACATGTCGGTGGCGGAAAACCTCGGCTTCGGCCTGCGCCTGCGTGGCATGGATCGTGCCGCGGTGGACGCGCGCGTGCGCGAGGTGGCGCAACTGCTGGAGCTGGAGCCGCTGCTGGACGCGCGCCCCGGCGCGATGTCCGGCGGCCAGCAGCAGCGCGTGGCGCTGGGCCGTGCGCTGGTGCGCGATCCGAAGGTGTTCCTGCTCGACGAGCCGCTGTCCAACCTCGACGCACGCCTGCGCCTGCACATGCGGGTGGAGATCGCGCGGCTGCATCGCCGGCTCGGCACCACGATGATCTACGTCACCCACGACCAGATCGAGGCGATGACGCTGGGCCAGCGCATCGTGGTGATGGACCGCGGCGTGATCCAGCAGATCGACACGCCGATGAACCTCTATCGCCGCCCCGCCAACCGCTTCGTCGCCGGCTTCCTGGGCAGCCCGGCGATGAACTTCCTCTCCGGCAACGTGCGCCTCGGTGCGGTCACCGAACTGGTCGGCCCGCACGGCACGCTCGCACTGCCCGGCGTGGCGTGGCCCGCGAACTGGACCGGACGCGAGCTGGTGATCGGCGTGCGCCCGGAAGACTTGCATCCGGTCGACGCCGCCGGCCCCGTCGCGTTGAGCGCGCGGGTCGATGTGGTCGAGCCGGTCGGCAACGAAGTCTTCCTCAACCTGCGCAGCGGCGAGAAACCGCTGGTGGTGCGCCTGCCGCCGCGCGTGGTGCCGCAGCCGGGCGACCTCATCCATTTGGCGCCTGATCCGGCGATGCTGCATGTGTTTGATGCGGCCAGCGGAGAGCGTCTCGACGACTGACCGCTTGCCGGCCGAACTTTTTTCACGCAAGACTGACAAAGCAGGACAGAGCTGCACAGGGGAGATTCGGCACATGGTTCGCATGGAGGCGATAACCCGCCACTACCGGGTGGGCGGCCAGATCATTGCCGCGCTGGATGGCGTGGGCTTCGAAGTGCCCAGGGGACAATTCACCGCCATCGTCGGACCCTCCGGCTCGGGCAAGTCCACCTTGTTGAACATGCTCGGCTGCCTGGACCGGCCCGACAGCGGCCGCTACCTGCTCGACGACGTCGACGTCTCCACCTTCGACGACGAGCACGCCAGCGACTTTCGCAACCGGCGTATCGGCTTCGTGTTTCAGTCCTTCCACCTGCTACCGCGCTTGAGCGTGCTCGAGAACGTGCTGCTGCCGCGCCGTTTCCTGCGCGGCGATGCGAGCGGGCTGGAGGATCGCGCGCACCACCTGCTTGATCGCATGGGTCTGGGCCAGCGGCTGGAGCATCGTCCCGGGCAGTTGTCCGGTGGACAGATGCAGCGTGTGGCGATCGCCCGCGCGCTGCTGATGCAGCCGGCCTTGCTGCTGGCCGACGAGCCCACCGGCAACCTCGACTCCAAGAGCGCCGCCGACGTGCTGGAGCTGATCCACGAAGTTCACGCCGACGGCCAAACCGTGGTGCTGGTCACCCATGACGCCGATGTCGCCGCACGCGCGCAGCGGCAGATCACCCTGCGCGACGGGAGGGTCGAGCATGATTCGGTGGCGTGAGCGCAGCGCCGCTTTGGCACTGATCCTGCTGCTGACAACGCCGGCGGCGGCCACCGTGTTCAGCGGTGAAGTGCGCATGCTCGACGCCCAGGCCATCGACACGCCGCCATCGCTGAGCTCGCCGGTGGTGCTGCGCTACTTCATGCCCGACGGCGCGCAGGCGAAGCCGGGCGACGTGGTCCTGCGCATCGACGCCGGCCCGGCTGAGGCGCAACTGCGCAACCAGCGCGCCGAACTGATGCAGGCGCAGGCGAAGGCCGCCAAGGACATCGCCGACCTTGAGTTGAAGCAGTCCGACGCCGAGCTGGCCCTGGCCGATGCCCAGGCCGAGCGCGACACCGCCGCAGTGGATGCGGCACTGCCCAAGGCGCTGCTGTCCGCGCTCGACTACGACCGCTACCAGAGCGAGATGCAGCGGGCCGAGCGTGCGCTCGCGCTCAAGCGGGCCGAGGCTGCGCAGGCCCAGGCGGCGTTGGTGCGCCGTCGTCAGGACGCCGCGCTGGAGCTGGAAAAGAAAACGCTGTCGCTGACCTTTCTCGCCGATCAGGTGACCTCCGCGGTGGTCAAAGCCACGCGTGCGGGCACCGTGGTGCACGGTTTCGACAACCTGTTCGGTGCCGGGGGACGCTACGAGGAAGGCTCCACCAGTTACCCGGGCCAGACCGTGGGCGAGGTGATCGGCAGTGGCCGGCATTACACCGTGCGCGCGTGGGTCCTAGAGCCCGATCGCGCCGGATTGCAGGTGGGGCAGGCGGTCGCGCTGAGCGTGGACGCGCTGCCGGGTCGCGCACTGGGCGGCACCATCGAAGCGATCGCCGGTGCCGCCAGCGCAAGGCCCGAGTGGGGTGACGGCCGCTACGTGCAGGTGGACATCGCGCTGCCAGCAGATACCACGCTGGCGCTGCGCTCGGGCATGAGTGTGCGGGTGGATACCGACACGGCGGCAACGCGAGCTGCCGCACCGGCGAGCGACGAAGGCGAACTGAACATCGACGGCGAAATTTTCGCCCAACGCAGCCTGGCGATCGTGCCGCCGGCGGTGGACGGCCTGTGGCAGCTCACCGTCACGGCGATGGCCGGCGACGGGGAGACCATCGCCAAGGGCGCGCCGCTGGTGGTGTTCGATCCATCAGAGGTCAACAAGAACCTCACGGCCAAGCGCAGCGAACTGGCCGAGAAGCTGCGCAAGCAGGAGCAGCTGAAACTCGATCTGGCCGATCGTGCGCGTGACATAGAACTGGACACAGCCAAGGCCCAGGCCGATCTGGACAAGGCGCAGCGCAAGGCCAACCAGCCACAGGCCTACGTACCTGGCGTGCAGTACGCCAAATTGGTGATCGATCGCCACAAGGCGGAGCGTCGTCTGGCGCTCAGCCAGCAGCGTGCCGTGGTGGCTGCGCGCGCACGTGCTGCCGAACAGCAGCTTGCCGACGCGGAGGTCACCCAGTTGCAGAGCCAGGTGACCGAGCTGGAGGCTTCGCAGGCCTCGCTCACGGTCAAGGCGCCACGCTCCGGTATCGTGCTGCACCGGAGCGGCTGGAACGGCGACAAGATCGATACCGGCTCGCAGGTCTGGATGGGTCAGTCGGTGGCGCAGATGCCCGACCTCTCCACGCTCGCCGTGCGCGCCGCGTTGCCCGAACGGGCATTGCGGCGCGTGCATGACGGCCAACGCGTGCAGGTGGTGCTCTCCGGTGGGGGCGGTCGGCGACTCGCCGGCCACATCGTGGAGATCGGCAACGCCATCCACAGCAAGTCTCGCGTGGAGGCGGTGCCGGTGGTCGATCTGGTGGTGCATCTGGATGCCGGCACGCAAGGGCTCAAGCCCGGGCAGGCGGTGCGGGTCAGCGTAAAGGACGATGCGGTGGCGAGCCGATGAACAGGAAGGACGGATACGGCTTTGCGCTGTCTGCCCTGCTGCTGGCGGGCTGCGCCCACAAGGCACCGGATACGACCGTGCTGGAGATCGTGCATGCCGCGCCGCTTGAGTTCAGCGTGCATGGCGAGGGCGAGTTGCGCGCCGTCAAGTCGACCGCCTTGCTGGTGCCCGGTCCGATGTGGACGCCGCGACAGGTCACCTGGATGCTTCCCGATGGCAGTCCGGTCGCCAAGGGCGATCTGGTCGCGCGCTTTTCGGCCGAACAGAGCAAGCAGGATCTGGCGCAGGCGCGCATCGACCTGGAGCGCAACCTGCTGGCGCGGCGCGGCAAGCAGGCCGAGCTGGAGGACAGCCACGGCAAACTCGGCGTGGACCTCACCCAGGTGGCCGGCCAGCTGGCCATTGCCCAGCGCTACGCGAATGCCGGCCCCGAGGCGATGGCGCGCAACGACATTCTCGACGCGGTGCAGGACGCGCACTACCTCGGCGTGCGCCAGGGCATCCTGCAGTGGCGCGAGCGGCAGTCGAGCAAGCGCGGTAGCGCCGAGCTGGCCGTGCTCGATGCGCAGCAGGCCACCTTCGACACGGTAGCCAAGCAAAAGCAGGACGACCTCGACGCGCTCGAGTTGCGCGCGCCTCATGATGGCGTGCTGGTGCTGGAGAAAAGCTGGAGCGGCGAGGTAGCGCATACCGGCGGCAGCCTGTACGCCGGCAGCCCATTTGGCAGCTTGCCCGACCTGGCCACGCTGGAAGTGCAGCTGGCGGTGCCGCAGATCGAAACCCAAGGCATACGTGTCGGCGACACCGTGGAACTGCATCCGTGGGGCGAGCCCAGCCAGTGGATGACGGCAAAGTTGAGCTGGGTTGCCGCTGCTGCACAGTCGCGCAGCCGGGAGAATCCGGTGAAGTACCTGATGATGAAAGCCACGGTTCCCGTCGACGTGGCGCGTCGCTATGGCTGGACACCGGGCCAGCATTTTGTCGGAAAGGTTGTGCTGCTCAAGCTCGATCACGGCCTGAGCGTGCCGAACGTGGCGCTCGGCAGCGGCGACGGTGGTCCGAGCGTGCAGGTACTGGTGGACGGCAAGCCGCAGCGCCGAGCCGTCACCTTGGGCGTGCGCGGTCCTACCCGCGCGCAGGTGCTCAGTGGGCTGACAGAGGGCGATCGCGTGCTGCTTGGCGATGCCGCCGCGGAACCAGCAGCGCCGCCAGCGCCAAAGGTCGCCCCGGCCGGGAAGGTGGCGCCGTGATACTCGCACCGGCGTGGCGCGAAGCGATTGAAGCGCTCTCGCGGCGCAAGCTTCGCACCTTGCTGACCCTGCTTGGCATGATCTTCGGCGTTGCCGCGATCGTGGCGATGCAGGGCGTGGGCGCGGGCAGCCGGCGCGAGGCGCTCAAGCTGGTCGAAAGCCTGGGTCTGCACAACCTGATCGTGGAGGCCAAGACGCAGGACGCCGACAGCCTCAAGGAGACTCGCGCGCGCAGCCTCGGGCTCACCGTAGCCGATGCGCGTGCCGCGCTTGAGGTGGTGCCCGCGGCCGAGGACTACGCCGTCGAAAAAAGCGTGCGCCGCTGGGACGTGTTCAGCGACGTGGGCCGCAGCGAAGCGGGAGTGAGCGGCATCAGTCCGGGCTATTTCAAGCTCGCTTCGCTGCGCGTGACAGCAGGCCGTGCGCTTGACGCCAACGATGACAAGCGCCTGGCGGCGGTCGCCGTGCTGGGTGCGCAAGCGGCGCATGAGCTGTTTCCCGATGGGAAGCCGCTGAACCGGCTGATCAAGGTCAATCAGGTGTGGCTGCGTGTGGTCGGCGTGTTGGCCGATCGCGACCTGGGTAAGGACCAGTTCGAAGGCGTGGCGCTGGGTGCCGACGCCGACCGCGTGTTCGTGCCGCTGGGCAGCGCGCGCGCAAGGTTCCGTTTTCAGCCGATGGAAGACGAGATCGACCGCTTTATGCTGCGACTGAAGAATCCCGACCAGTTGGCGGTGGGTGTGCGGGTGTTGGGCCAGGTGCTCGACCAGCGCCACGCTGGAGCCGCCGACTACCGGATGGTGGTGCCACAGCAGTTGTATCGACAGAACCAGAAGACCCAGCGGATCTTTTCCATCGTGATGGGCTCGATCGCCGGCGTGAGCTTGCTGGTTGGCGGCATCGGTATCATGAACATCATGCTGGCCAATGTGCTGGAGCGGCGTCGCGAGATCGGCTTGCTGCGTGCGATCGGCGCACGCCGGCAGGACATCGTCGCCCGGTTTCTGCGCGAGGCGGTGGTGATCTGCGCGTCCGGTGCGCTGATCGGCCTGCTGTTCGGCGCGTTGCTGGCGTATGCGATCGCCGCGTTCGCCGGCTGGCAGGTGGCGTGGGAGCCCTTCGGCATTCTCGCTTCGGTGCTTGCCTGCCTGTTAATTGGCATTGCTTTCAGCATCTATCCCGCGCGGCAGGCCGCGGCGCTGGATCCGATCGCTGCGATTCGCGACGAATAGCCGGAGTAGCGCACTCCGGTGGTGCGAACGTCGCAGCGCACCGGCAGTTGCAGAGTCGCGTCGTAGAATGGATGCCTCGCCCCACTCGCAGGACCGGTCCATGAGCTACCCCGCCATCCGCCCTCGCCGCATGCGCCGCGATGCGTTTTCCCGCGCGTTGATGCGCGAGCACACCCTGCTGGCGAGCGACCTGATCATGGTGGCCTTCGTGGTCGAGGGCGAGAACCGGCGGGTGGATGTGCCCTCGATGCCCGGCGTGCAGCGGCTGTCGATCGACCTGTTGCTCGAGTTGGCCGGTGAGTGCGTGCGGCTGGGCATTCCCGCGCTGGCGCTGTTTCCGATCACCGACGCGCCCAAGACCGAGGACGCCGCCGAGGCGTGGAATCCGGATGGCCTGATGCAGCGCGCGGCGCGCGCGCTCAAGGCGAAGTATCCCGAGCTCGGCCTGATCGGTGACGTAGCGCTGGACCCTTACACCATCCACGGCCAGGACGGCTTGATCGACGAGCACGGCTACGTGATGAACGAGCCGACCATCGAGGCGCTGGTGAAGATGTCGCTGGCGCAGGCCGAAGCCGGCATGGATTTCGTGGCGCCGTCGGACATGATGGACGGCCGCGTCGGCGCGATCCGCGAAGCGCTGGAAGAGGCCGGCCATATCCACACGCGCATCCTAGCCTACTCGGCCAAGTACGCCTCGAGCTTCTACGGCCCGTTCCGCGATGCGGTCGGGTCCTCGGCCAACCTCGGCAAGGGCAACAAGCACACCTACCAGATGGACGTGGGCAACTCGGACGAGGCGTTGCGCGAGGTGGAGCTGGACATCCACGAAGGCGCCGACGCGGTGATGGTCAAGACGGGCCTGCCGTACCTGGACGTGCTGCGCCGGGTGAAGGACGCCTTCGGCATGCCCACCTTCGTGTACCAGGTGTCTGGCGAGTACGCGATGCTCAAGGCCGCCTGCCAGAACGGCTGGCTGGACGAAAAGGCGGTGGTGCTGGAGACGCTCACTGCATTCAAGCGGGCCGGCGCCGATGCCATCCTCACCTACTTCGCGATCGACGCCGCGCGCTGGCTGCGCGGCGAATAGTCCGGGCCGCCGCGCCCGCGAAAATCCCGCGGCGCAGCCGCCCCACGCCCGAATCGCCCGGCACGATGGGCGACCCGGGCGCAGCCCGGCTCTTCCATCAAATCGTACGCGGCGACCCGACCGCCGCCATGGAGCAGTGGCATGAAGTACTGGGCGACCTTGCTGTGCCTGATGATGGCGTGCGCGTGCGTTCACGCGTCGCCTCCGGTGCGTGGACAGGCCCCGCGGTGGCAGCCGGCAGCCGGTTTGAAGCAGGTGCCGATCTGGCCGGCCACGCCACCCGATGCGCAACCCATGCCCGGGCCGGAGTCGATGGTCGTCCGCTCCGAGCAGGTGGGCGGCCGGCCGTGGCGCGCCGTGACCAATGTCGATACGCCGACGATGACCGTGTACCCGCCGAAGGGCCGCAACACCGGCGCAGCCGTGGTGGTGTTCCCCGGCGGCGGTTTCGAGGTGCTGGCGATCGACCTGGAAGGCAGCGAGATCTGCGATTGGTTGACCGCCCGCGGCATCACTTGCGTGTTGCTCAAGTACCGCGTGCCCAGCGCCACCTACGACTGGCACTGCCGCTGCCGCCCGCACAACTTCGCGCTGTCCGTGCCGTCGCTGCAGGACGCGCAGCGTACGTTGCGGCTGGTGCGCTTCCATGCGCGCGACTGGCATGTCGACCCGCACCGCATTGGCGTGATCGGCTTCTCGGCGGGCGGCTATCTGGTCGCCGAGGCCAGCACCAACTACGGCAAAACGCTCTACCCGGAGACGGACGCCGCCGACCGCGAAAGCGCGCGGCCAGACTTCGCGCTGGCGATCTATCCGGGCCACCTGACCCGCGGCGACGGCAAGCTCAACCCCAACGTGCCCGTCACCGCCGACACGCCGCCCACCTTCATCCTGCAGGCCAGCGACGACGACGTCGATGGCGTGCAGCAGGCGCTGACCTACTACGCCGTGTTACAGGCCGCCAAGGTCCCGACGGAACTGCATATCTACGCCAAAGGCGGCCACGCCTTCGGCCTGCGCCGCACCGGCGAGCCGATCACCGCATGGACCGACCTGGCCGATACCTGGCTGCGCACGATCGGGATCAGCACGCACTGAACCTGCGAAACCTGGCGAGCATTCAACGCGGGGACTTCGGCCCCGTAAGCCGGATCTCGTAGATCTTCGGCCAGCGCTTGCCGGTGACGAACAGGCGCTGGCCCTTGGCGTCCCAGGCGATGCCGTTGAGGACGTCGTTGGCGGGGTCGGCGGTTTCCTCGGGTTTGGGGCCGAGGCCGGTGAGGTCGATCCAGCCCACCACGTTGCCGCTGGCCGGGTCGATGCGTGCGATGCGTGAGGTCAGCCAGACGTTGGCGTAGAGCTGGCCTTTCACCCACTCCAGTTCGTTGAGGTTCTGCACGGGGTTGCCGTCGGCGGTGACGAAGATTACCGAGACCTGGCTCAGGGTCTGCGGATCGAGCACGCGGATGGTCGGCGTGCCGTCGCTCATGTAGATGTGCCGGTCGTCGGCGGTCAGCGCCCAGCCTTCGCCGGGATAGCGAAAGCTGCCGGTGGGGCGGAAGCTGTCCAGGTCGTAGGTGTAGCCCTTTTGCGATTGCCAGGTCAGCTCGATCAGCTGGTTGTGCCAGGCCACGATGCCCTCGCCGTAGTCCGGCGGCGGCAGTTCGCGCTGCTGCAGCACCTGGCCAGTGGCGAGGTCGACCTTGCGGATGGTCGATGCGCCCACGTTGCCGGTGCTCTCGTACAGAAAGCCGTCGCGGTAGAACAGGCCCTCGGTGTAGGCGCTGGTGTCGTGCGGGTAGCTGTGCACCACGCGATAGCCGTACACCGGCACCGCGGCGCGAGAGGCGCAGGCGGGCAGGCTCAGGGCGAGCAGCAGCGGGGCGATCAGGGCAAGCAGGGTGGGCAGTTTCATCCGGCGATGATTCCACAGTTGCCGGCCACATGGCATCGGTCACGGTGGCGCCGAGGTCGCGTGACATAATCGCGCCGACCCCTACGGAGCGCCCCGCTTGGACAGCCCGCACTTCCTGCAGACCGCGCTGGTCTTCCTGGTCGCCACGGTGATTGCCGTGCCGCTGACCAAGCGCTTCCGGCTGGGCGCGGTGCTGGGCTACCTCGGTGCCGGCGTGGTGATCGGGCCGCAGCTGCTGGGGCTGGTGAGCGACACGCACGGTGTGGCCACCATCTCCGAATTCGGCGTGGTGCTGATGCTGTTCGTGATCGGCCTGGAGCTCTCACCGCAGCGGCTGTGGGTGATGCGCCGCTCGGTGTTCGGCACCGGCGCACTGCAGGTGATCGCCAGTGCGCTGGTGATCGGCGCGGTGGCCTATCTGCTGGTGGGCCTGCCGGGCAAGGCGGCGGTGATCGTCGGTGGCAGCCTGGCGTTGTCGTCCACCGCGTTCGGACTGCAGATTCTTGCCGAGCGCAAGGAGGCCGGTTCGGCCTACGGGCGGCAGGCGTTTTCCATTTTGCTGTTCCAGGATCTGGCAGCGATCCCGCTGATCGCGATGGTGCCGCTGCTGGCTACCTCCTCCTCGCGCCATGGCGTGGACCTGATCGGCATCGCCCGCACGGTGGGCATCATCGTGGTGGTGATGGTGGGCGGGCGCTTTCTGCTGCGGCCGGTGTTCCGCTTCGTGGCCAAGGCCAACGCAGTGGAGGTGTCTACCGCCACCGCGCTGCTGGTGGTGATGGGCACCGCGTGGCTGATGGAGGAGGTGGGCGTGTCCACCACGCTGGGCGCCTTCCTCGCCGGCGTGCTGCTGGCCGATTCGGAATACCGGCACGAGCTGGAATCGCACATCGAGCCGTTCAAGGGGCTGCTGCTGGGGTTGTTCTTCATCAGCGTGGGCATGTCGATGGACCTCGGCCTGCTGCAGCACATGCCGCTGCTGGTAGGCGGGCTGGTGGCTGCGCTGCTGCTCGCCAAGGGCATGCTGCTGTGGCCGCTGGGGCGCACGCTGGGCGGGCTGGACGGCAACGATGCGCTGCGACTGGCGGTGCTTCTGGCCTGCGGCGGCGAGTTCGCGTTCGTGGTGCTCAAGCAGGCGGCCGACCAGCGGCTACTCAGCGAGACGGTACATGGCGTGCTGGTGCTGGTGATCACGCTGTCGATGGCGCTCACGCCCTTGCTGGTGGTGCTGGCCGCGAAGCTGCTCGACGTGCAGGCGAAGAAGCCCGAGCGCGAGTACGACACCATCACGCCGGATGCGCCGCCACGGGTGATCATCGCCGGCTTCGGCCGCATGGGACAGATCGTCGGGCGCATGCTGCGCGCGCAGAACATTCCGTTCGTGGCGCTGGAATCCTCGGTGGAGCAGATGGACACGTTGCGCCGCTTCTCCAACACCTCGTTGTTCTTCGGCGATCCGGCACGGCCGGACCTGCTGCGTGCGGCGCAGGCGGACAAGGCCGAGGTGTTTGTGCTGGCCACCGACGACCCGCAGGCCAACCTGCGCATCGCGCGGCTGGTGCGCCGGCAGTTTCCGCACCTTAAGCTGGTGGCCCGCGCGCGTAACCGCCAGCACGCCTTCCGCCTGATGGACCTGGGCGTGGACGAGCCGGTGCGCGAAACCTTTCACTCCAGCCTGAAGATGACCCGCAAGACGCTCGAGGCGCTGGGCATGCCGCACGAGCAGGCAGTGGATCGGGTGGAGCGCTTCCGTCGCCACGACGAGAAGCTGCTGAAGACTCAGTACCTCGTCTACGACGACGAGACCCGGCTGGTGCAGACCTCGATCGAGGCGCTGAGCGACCTGCAGAAACTGCTCGACGCCGACATGTCACCGGAGGCGGCGCAGGAGCGCCAGAGCGCGGCGCCGGTGGCGGCGGCCGATCCGGACTGAGGGCGGCGCGCGTGGGGCTGGCGGCAGCGGCGCTCACGCGCCCATCTGCAAACATCTGCAAACCTCACGCCGCTCCCCGCGCTGCGGTGCTCGTGCCCAGGAGCTGGCGGGCCCGCTGGGGTAGTGCTCCATGGCCCTTCGTGTGAATCGCCGATGCGGTCTTGGCGCATCGGCGGGGTGTCGCCCTGCGCTTATTCCGACGGCTGTGCCGGCTGGCGCAAGGTCTGTCGCACGCTGGGAATGACCGCTCCGCCGCGCGCGGCCAGTTCGTGCGCGACGTCGACGTAGCCCAGGTGGCGCGCCACATCGGCGGCGGTACGACCGAAGCCATCGGCGGCGTGCCGGTCGGCGCCGCGCGCGAGCAGTACGCGGGCGGGCGGCAGCAGCGCGTGCATGGCGCAGGCGTGCAGCGCGGTGACGCCGCGTTGGTCGGCGTGCTCCAGCCGTGCGCCCGCCTCGAGCAGCACCGGCACCAGCGCGCCGATGTGGGTGGCGTCGCACTCGCTGCCCGGACGCAGCTGGGCGCCCAGCAGCATCAGCAGCGGCGTCTTGCCCTCGTTGTCGGCGTGGTTCACGTCGGCGTCGCGCTTGAGCAGGGCGTCGAAAAGGCGCCGCGCGCGCAGGCTGTCCTGGCTCTCGAAGCCGAACTGCGCCGCGGCATGCAATGCGCTGCGGCCGCGGGCGTCGGTGGCGTTCACCGTGGCGCCGGCATCCAATAGGCGCTCGACGATTTCGGGATAACCCATTGCCGCCGCCACCATCAGCGCGGTGCTTTCGCCGGGCAGGCGTTGGTCGACCGGTGCCTGATGTTCCAGCAATAGCGTGACCAGTGCCTCGCGGCGTGCCGCGACGGCGGCGGCCAGTGCGGTCATGCCGTTCTGCGCGGTGAGCGAGATGTCCGCGCCCGCATCGAGCAGGCGCTGCGCCACCTCGCGCTGGCCGGCGCCGCAGGCGTGCAGCAAGGCGCTGGCGCCCTGGGCGTCGCGGGTGTCCACCGGCATGCCCAGTTCCAGCAATCGCTCCACGGCGACCACGGCGCCGGTCGCGGCGGCGGCGGGCAGGTCGCTGGCGCGCAGCGCGCGGGCCGGGCGCGGCCAGTGGCCCCATTCGAGCCAGTGCTTGAGCTCGGGATGCTCCATCGCCAGGCCCAGCGGCGTTTCGCCGTTGGCGTCGCTGGCTTCCGGGTCGGCGCCGTGCGCGACCAGTGCACGCACCACGTCGGCCGCCTGCGCGCCGCATTCCAGCGCAGCGAACAGCGGTGTGCGGCCGCTGACGTCGCGCACATTGGGATTGCAGCCGCGCGCCAGCAGGGCCGCGACCAGCGCAAGTTGTCCGTGCGCGGCGGCCAGATGCAGCGGCGTGCGCAGGCGCTCGTCCGGTCCGAACGGATCGGCGCCACGCTCCAGCAGGGCCAGCGGCAGGGCGACGCTCTGGGCATCACCATCGAGATGATCGAGCGCACGCGCCAGCAGGCCGGCACCGGCCGGCGTAGCGCCGGCCTGCAGCAGATCGTCGATCGCTTCGGTGGCCGCGGGCAGGTGATCGAGCAGCGCGTCGAACAGGCGCGGTCCACGACCGCCGTCCTCACCTTGCAGATGCGCTTCGGCGGAGAGGCCGTGTTCGAGCAGCCAACGCCGCGCCGCGCCCAGGCCAGGGGCGGCCAGCTCCACGTAAAGTCGCGCCAGCTCCGCCGGCGTCCACTCGCGCACGCGCTGGTTGAACGTGGAGACGACGGCCCAGTGGCCGAAGCGCAGCGCATCGAGCAGGTGGCCGGGGGTGTCTTCGCCGGCGGCCAGCGCGTCGACGCTGAGGCTGGCCGGCAGCGGCGTGTCCGGATCGAGCAGAGCGACCAGATCCCAGCGGCCCGACGCCGCAGCATGATCCAGCGCGCTGCGGCCATCGCTGCCGCTGACCTTGGGATCGGCGCCGAGCGCGAGCAGGGCGCGAACCATCTCGGCGTGCGCGCGCGGTGACTGACATGCCAGGGTGAGCGCGTCGCGGCCATGCAGGTCGCGAAGGGTGGCATCGGGATCCGCCTGGGCCAACAACTGCACGATGCCCACCGCTCCGGCCCGGGCCGCTTCCATCAGGGCGGTGCTGCCGTGCTGGTCGACCAGGTTCACCTCGGCGCCCGCCGCGCGCAGAGCGCGTGCGATCTCTTCGTGGCCTTCGGCGGCGGCGGTCATCAGGGCGCTGCGCTGGCGCGCGTCGACCGCGTTGATCGCGGCGCGGTGCTTGAGCAGCAGGCGGATGCCCTGCGGATCGTCGTCGGCAAGGCTGGCCGCGGCGACCAGCGCCGGCTCGGTATCGGCCAGCTGGGTCTTGGCGCCGCGCTCGAGCAGGAATTTTGCCAGCGTCCAGTTGGCTGCGCGGCATGCGGTGGCCAGCGGGGTCAAGCCGGCGCGGTTGACGGCA
The DNA here is from genome assembly GCF_051962475.1 of Dyella sp. Taxonomy (GTDB): domain Bacteria; phylum Pseudomonadota; class Gammaproteobacteria; order Xanthomonadales; family Rhodanobacteraceae; genus Dyella_A. The sequence goes on along the minus strand of NZ_JBQCCF010000069.1, from coordinate 217,445 downwards.
TTGAGGTCGGCGCCAGCGTCGAGCAGCATCGCCGCCACGATCGGTTCGTCGCTGAGCACGGCGCCGTGCAGCGCGGTGTTGCCCTCGGCGTCGGTCACCAGCGGGTTGGCGCCGTTGGAGATCAGCGTCATCACCGCCTCGGCACGGCCTTGCAGGCTGTCGCGCGTGGCGGCGAGCAGGGCGGTGAGCCCGCCCGCGCTGCGATTCACGTCGGCGCCGCGGGCGATCAGTGCGCGCAGCAGGCGGGTGTCCGGCAGCAGCGCGGCCAGCAGCAGGGCGGGGCGTTGGTCGCGATCGTCCGGCTCTGGGGCGGTATTCGGATCGGCGCCGGCTTCGACCAGGGCGAGCGCCCTCTCCACATCGGCGCCGCGGATCGCCGCCAGCAGCGCGGCGGCCTGCTCCGGCGTGCCGGCGGTACGTTCGGCCTCGGTCAGCGGCGCGGCGGGCGGACGCGCGACGGAGCCGCCACCGTTGCCCAGGCGTGGCCGGTGTCGTTCGCACAGCAGGGCGCGCAGGGTACGGTTGGCGATCACCAGGCAGCCCAGCGGCATCAGCACCAGCCCGTAAAGCCCCATTGCGGCGGTGCGCATCTCCTGCGGCAGCACGCCATACAGGCCGGTGAGGGCGAGTGCGAGGAAGGCCAGCACCAGCAGCGAAAACGCCGCCGGCAGGAAATGAGTGAAGAAGCGCTCCTCGCGCGACAGGTGGCGCCCGAACGCGATGCTGCGCGCGGTGGCAGTGAAGATCCACGAGCCGTCGCTCTGCGCCGGGTACGCGTCATCCCACACGAACACCAGCCCGAACGCCGGCCACAGCCGCCACAGCAGGGTGAGCGCTATCACCAATGCCGCGGCCAGCAGCAGCGCGCCGCTCAGGCTGGGGGCCTGGCTCAGGCGAAGCAGCGGCCAGGCGATCAATACGAACACCACCGCCACGTACGTGCTGAACATCACCAGGTGCGCGGCGCCCCGGCGCAGCACGGTGCGGCCGAAGCGCGGTTCGGGATCGAAGCCGATGGCGTGGCAGACCGCGGCCATAGTGAGCGCATTGGCCAGCAGCAGCGGGATCAGCACCAGCGGGTGCGTGCTGGCGGCGGCAATTGCGACGGCGACCCATCCGGGAACGAACCAGGCCAGTGCTTGCAGGAGAGGAGGCGGGCGGCGGCGCAGTTTGGGCTCGGTCATGGGGCGAGTATAGAAATCGGAGAAGAAGCAGACGGTAACCCGGCGTTAACCGGCGCTTTTTTCGGAACGCGCACTCAGCGCGCCTGGCCGTCGCTGGGGGCGTGGCCGTAGGCGAGATGGTTCGTGCTCGCCAAGCGCTGTGCCGGAGGCAACTGCAGGTGCCAGCCGCGGCTGCGCAGATGCTCGAGCACCTGCGCGGCATCCTCATGCGGCAGCTTGCGATGCGCTTCCAGCTCGAGCTCCATCGCCAGGCGCATTGGCCCGAGCAACTCGGTCAGCTCGACGGGCAGGCTGGCGAAGGCGTCGCGCTCGGCCAGCCACAGGTAGCTGTCGGCCTTGCGCAGGCTGGCGTAGACGTAGCAATGCATCGATCGACCGTGGTGCAGGACGGGAATGCCGCGCGTGGCGGCGGGGGAAGCTTATCAGTGTGTCCCACCTCGGCCAGCCGTGCCCGGCGTCGGGCGCCGTACGCCGAGCACATGGACGTTTCGGTTTTGCTGCAACCGCACTTGCAATGGCCGGCGACCAGTCGGCACAGTGCCGCGCGGGGACATCAAACGCGCGTATGAAAACAACCACGCCGGGTGTCTCCGCTACTCGTCCCGAGCCGCATTCACGACCAGCAGGAGCCACCGATGCAGATGTCCATCCGTCCCTTCAAGGCAGCCGCCCGGCCGCTCGCGTTTGCCGCGCTGAGCCTGGCCATTGCCGGCGCCCTGGTGGCGCCCAACGCCGCTCACGCCAGTGCGTTCCAGCTCAAGGAAAACAGCGCCAAGGGCCTGGGCCGCGCCTACGCCGGTTCGGCGACCGCCGGCGGCGACGTCTCGGTGGTGGCGAACAACCCGGCCGCCATGAGCGAGCTCGACGGCACCTACTTCCAGGCGGACGTCACCGCCATCAATTTCAGCGCCAAGTTCAGCGGCAGCGCGCACGACGTGCTGGGTCGTCCAATCAGCGGCGGCAACGGCGGCGATGCCGGTACCACGCTGCCGGTGCCCGCACTGTTCTTCGCCACCAAGGTGTCGGACAAAGTGCACATCGGCGCCGGCTTCTCGGTGCCGTTCGGCTTCCAGACCGAGTACGACCGTGACTGGATTGGCCGCTACAACGGCATCAAGTCCAAGTTCCAGTCGCTCGACGCCACGCTGTCGGCCTCGTACGACGTCAGCGACACCTTCGCCCTGGGCGTGAGCGCGATCGCGCAGCGCACCTCGGCGGAACTCACCAGCGCGATCAACTTCAACGCAGTCGGCCTGCAGGTGCAGCAGGGCATCGGCGCGCAGACGGCCGCTGGCGTGGCGCAGATCCAGGCGGCCATCGCTGCCGGTCAGATTCCGCCGGCGCAGGGCGCGGCGATGATCCAGGCTGCCGTGCAGCAGGGTCAGGCCGCCGCCGCCGGCGTGGCTGCCCTGACCCCTCAGGGCGTCGACGGCTATGCCCGCATCAAGGGCGACGATTGGGGTTACGGCTACCAGGTCGGTGGTTTCTGGAAGCTCACGCCGAACGACAAGTTCGCGCTGAACTACCGCTCCAAGATCAGCCACAAGCTCAGCGGCACTGGCAACTTCACCACCACCGCCGGCTACGACCTGCTGCTGGCGAACCCGCAGCTGGCCGGCAGCATCCCGCCGTTCTCCAACACCACGGGCACGGCCAACTTCACCACCCCGGCGGTGATCAGCGCCAGCTACTGGCATCAGGCAGAAAAGTTCGGTCTGGGCATCGATTTCGCCTACACCAAGTGGGACGTGTTCAAGGAACTGCGCGTGAAGTATGGCAACCCGGCCCAGCCGGACACCGCCGAGGAGTTCAACTGGCGCAACACCGTCTACGCCTCGATCGGTGGTGACTACTACCTCAACGACAAGGTCACGCTGCGCGCCGGCGTCGCGGTGGACACCTCGCCCACCTACAACAGCGTGCGCGACGTACGCGTGCCCGACTCCACCCGCAAGCTGGCCACCGTGGGCATCGGCTACAAGGCGAGCGAGCACTTCGAGATCAACGCCTCGTACGCGCACATCTTCGTGAACCAGGCGCACATCAACAGCACCAGCTCCACGGGTGATGTGATTACCGGCAACTACGACGACTACGGCAACCTGCTGAGCCTCTCGGCGGTCTACAAGTTCTAAGCCCCCGCCGGCGCTGAAAGACCAGAACCTCCCCGCGCGAGCGGGGAGGTTTTTTTGTGCCTGGCGGTCGGTTGATCAGCCGCGCTGCAGGAGCAGGTCGAGCAGCCGGCGGAAACGCACGCCGTAGGGTGGATTGAGCAGGCCGGTGCCATTCAGGCGCGCTTGCCGGAACACGGGCTTGAGATGCGAGAACGTGCGGAAGCCGGCTTCCCCGTGGTACCCGCCGCTGCCCGAAGGCCCCACGCCGCCGAACGGCAGATGGTGCTGGGCGATGTGGTACAGCGTGTCGTTCACCGTGACGCCGCCGGCGATGGTGCGGGTGAGCACTTTCTCGACTGCGCCGCGGTCGCGCTCGAACAGGTACAGCGCCAGCGGATGGGGCCGCGCCGAGACATAGGCGATCGCGTCGTCGAGCGTGTCGTAGGTCACCACCGGCAGCAGCGGGCCGAAGATCTCCTCCTGCATCACCGCCATGTCGTCGCGCACGCCGGTGAGCAAGGTCGGCAGCAGTCGCCGCGGCTGCTTGGGATTGCTGCCATTGCCCAGCACCTCGGCGCGCGCGCCGGCGGCGATCGCCCGATCGCGCAAGGCGCATAGCCGCTCGTGCTGGCGATCGGAAATAATGCTTGCGTACTGGTCGTTGCCGGCGATGTCCGGGTAGAAGCGCGCCACCGCGGCGCGCGCGGCGCTGGTGAAATCGCCCACGCGATTGCGCGGCAGCAGCACGTAGTCCGGCGCGATGCAGGTCTGTCCGGCGTTGACCAGCTTGCCGAACACGATGCGTTCGACGGCGCGCGGGAAGTCCGCGTTCGGCCCGATGATCGCCGGTGACTTGCCGCCGAGCTCCAGTGTCACCGGGGTGAGATTGGCCGACGCCGCTCGCATCACGTGACGGCCCACCGCGGTGGAGCCGGTGAACAGCAGGTGGTCGAACGGCAGTGCGGAGAACGCCTGCGCCACTTCCGCATCGCCGTTGATCACGGCCACCTCCTCGCGCGGGAAGTGGCGGGCGACCAGATCGGCGAACAGGCTGGAGAACCGCGGCGTGTACTCGCTCATCTTCACCATGGCGCGGTTGCCCGCCGCCAGGGCGTCCACCAGCGGGCCGACGGCCAGATACAGCGGGTAGTTCCACGGCACGATGATGCCCACCACGCCCAGCGGCTGCGGACGCAGCTCGGTGCGTGCGGGCAAGAAGGCCAGATCGGCCAGCCGGCGCCGCGGGCGCATCCAGCGCTTGCCATGGGCCAGTGCGTGGCGGATCGCCGACAGGCTGGGAAACACCTCCAGCAGGTCGGTTTCCTCGCGCGGGCGGCAGCCGAAGTCGGCGTGGATGGCGTCGGCCATCTCGCCACGGTGCTGGCGGATCAGCGTGTCGAGCGCGCGCAGCCGCGCGACGCGGACGGGCCAGGCCGGCATCGGATCGCCGCCGTGCGCCTCGCGCTGGCGCGCGAGCAGGTCGGAGAGGTCGCTGGCTGAGGTCATGCTTACCACCGGACGCGTCGTGGGTCGAAAACGTCCGGCGATGGTGGCACAGCTCAGTGTTCGTGCGCGCGGGCGGCGGCACACCGCCGCCCGGCCTTGGGGCGGGTTTACTCGCCGATGGTCAGCAGTGAGGCGTTGCCGCCGGCGGCGGTGGTGTTGATGGTGAGCGTGCGCTCGCCGGCAAAACGCAACAGATAGTGCGGACCACCCGCCTTCGGGCCGGTGCCGGATAGGCCTTCGCCGCCGAACGGCTGCACGCCGACCACCGCGCCGATCTGGTTGCGGTTGACGTAGCAGTTGCCCACTCGCGCGTTGCGGCTGATGTAGTCGATGGTGGCGTCGATGCGGCTGTGGATGCCCAGCGTGAGACCGTAGCCGGTGGCGTTGATCGCGGCGATCACGCGGTCCAGCTCGCTGGCTTTCCAACGGATCACGTGCAGCACCGGGCCGAATATCTCGCGAGTGAGCACCGACAGCGACGGGATCTCGTAGGCGCGCGGGGCGAAGAACGTGCCGTGGCCGGTGGCCGCGGCATCCATCGGCACCTCGCCGATCTTCTTCGCCTCGGCATCCATGCGCGCGGCATGCTCGACCAGGATCGCCTTGGCGTCCTCGTCGATCACCGGGCCGACGTCGGTGGAGAGCAGGCCCGGATCGCCCACCTTCAGCTCCTTCATGGCGCCGGCCAGCATGGTGACCACCTTGTCGGCGATGTCGTCCTGCACGTACAGCACGCGCGCGGCCGAGCAGCGCTGGCCGGCAGACTGGAACGCCGAGGCGATCACGTCCTTGACGATCTGCTCGGGCAGCGCGGAGGAGTCGGCAATCATCGCGTTCTGGCCGCCGGTCTCGGCGATCAGGGCGGCGATCTGCGCGTTGCGCGCGGCCAGCGCGCGGTTGATCGCCCAGGCGGTCTCGGTGGAGCCGGTGAACACCACGCCGGCCACGCGCGGATCGCGGGTCAGCGCGGCGCCCACGGTGGCGCCGTCGCCCGGCACGAACTGCAGCACGTCTTCCGGCACGCCGGCCTCGTGCAGCAGGCGGGTGGCGAGGTAGCCGATCAGGCTGGTCTGCTCGGCCGGCTTGGCGATCACCGGATTGCCCGCCGCCAGCGCGGCGCTGACCTGGCCGACGAAGATCGCCAGCGGGAAGTTCCACGGGCTGATGCCGACGAACACGCCGCGGCCCTGCAGGAACAGCCGATTGCTCTCGCCGGTGGGGCCGGGCAGCACTTCGGGCTCGGCGAACAGGCGGCGCGCCATGGTGGCGTAGTAGCGCAGGAAGTCGGCCGCCTCGCGGATCTCGGCGATCGCGTCGGGCAGCGTCTTGCCGGCCTCGCGCACGCACAGCGCGATGAACTCGCCGCGACGTGCCTCAAGCTGCTCGGCGGCGTACTCGAGCATCGCCGCGCGGTTGGCCACGGGCAGGTTGTTCCAGCGCTCGCGCGCGCCGTGCGCGTTGGCCAGGGCTTTTTCCACGGTGGCGTCGTCCGCGGCGAGGTACTGGCCGATGCGGCGACGACGGTCGGCCGGATCGGTGACCTCCACCAGAGCGCCCTTGCTCGCGGCGCCGGGCACCAGCGGGCCGGCGGTCCACGGACCGGTGTGGGCGTTCACCGCCTCGGCGAGCGCGATCAGTTCGTTGTCGTTGGCAAAGTTGACGCCCATGGAATTCTTCCGAAGTTCACCGTAGAGATTGGCCGGCAGCGGGATGCGCGGATGGGGAATGGAGTCGAACGCGCGCACCGTTTCGCACGGGTCGGCGACCAGCTCGCGCGCCGGCATGTCCTCGTCCACCACGCGGTTGACGAAACTGGTGTTGGCGCCGTTTTCCAGCAGGCGGCGTACCAGGTAGGGCAGCAGGTCTTCGTGCGTGCCAACCGGCGCGTAGACGCGGCAGGGCACGTTGAAATCCTTTGGGCCGATCACCTCGGCGTAAAGGTCGGTGCCCATGCCGTGCAGGCGCTGGAACTCGAACGGTCGGCCCTGCGCGATGTGATGCACGGCGGCGATGGTGTGCGCGTTGTGCGTGGCGAACTGCGGGTAGACCAGATGGCTGCCGGCGGCAAACAGGCGCCGCGCGCAGGCGAGATACGACACGTCGGTGTTCGGCTTGCGCGTATACACCGGATAGCCGGACAGGCCCTGCTCCTGCGCCTTCTTCACCTCGGCGTCCCAGTAGGCGCCCTTGACCAGGCGCACGTACCAGCGCCGGTTGTGCGCGAGCGCCATCTCGACCACCCAGTCGATCACGAACGGGGTGCGCTTGGCATACGCCTGCACCACGATGCCGAGCCCGTTCCAGCTTTCCAGCGACGGGTGCGCGAACACCTCGCCGATGATGTCCAGCGACAGCTCCAGCCGGTCGGCTTCCTCGGCGTCCACGGACAGCGCGATGCCGGCCTTCATCGACAGCTGGGCCAGTTCCAGCAGCTTCTCGACCAGCGCCTTGCGGGCGCGCTCGCGCTGGGCCAGCTCGTAGCGCGGGAACAGCGCGGAGAGCTTGACCGAGATCGAAGGTGCCTCGGTGTGGCTGGCGAACGGTCCGCGCCGGCCGAGCGCGGCGATCGCATCGCGGTACGCCTGTTGATAGCGCTCGGCGTCGGCGGCGGTCAGCGCGGCTTCGCCGAGCATGTCGAAGGAGTAGCGATAGGCCGCGTTTTCCTTCTTCACCGAGCGGTCCAGCGCCTCGTCGATGGTTTGTCCCATCACGAACTGGTGGCCCATGATGCGCATCGCCTGGCGCACCGCCACGCGGATGGTCGGCTCGCCGATGCGCGCCACCAACCGGCGCAGCGCGCCGGTAAAATCGTTGCGCGTGCTGTCGGCCAGGTTCACCAGCTGGCCGGTGAGCAGCAGCCCCCAGGTGGAGGCGTTCACCAGCAGCGACTCGCTGCGGCCCAGGTGCTTGCGCCAGTTGGCATCGCCGAGCTTGTCGCGGATCAGCATGTCGGCGGTGCGCGTATCGGGAATGCGCAGCAGCGCCTCGGCCACGCACATCAGCAGCACGCCTTCCTCGCTGGACAGGTCGTACTGGCGCATGAAGGACTCGACCACGCTCTGGTCCTTGGCGCGTGCCCGCACGCGGGTGACCAGCGAGGCAGCGCGGTCGACCACCTGCTCACGTTCGTCGTCGGGCAGGCTTGCCTGGTCGAGCAGGTCGAGCACGGCCTCGGTTTCGTCGCGCAGCCAGGCGGCGGCAATGCGCGCACGTGCCGGCGCGATGCTGGGGGGGAGTTCGGGACTCAGGATAGCGTCGGTCACGGGTCGTTCGATCCGGGCGGGAGGCGGGCGGGGGAGGGGGAGCGGCGCATTGTACGCGTGCGCTGGCACCCACCCAACCAGCAATCAGCCGGCCATCAGCACGTGCGCGCGGGTATGGCGTCATGGCGTCCCGTCGGCCGCCATCGGCGCGCGGTTGCGGTCGCTTGGGACCCGGGCAAAGTGTCGCAACCGCCGATGGGTCGGTCGACGCGGTCGCGTCGTCGCGCGCGCGCGTGGCCTCGCGCGCGGGCCTCGACGCCTTATCGCAAAGCGTTGCGAAGCGTGCTGATGAGGGTCATGCGCCTGCGTCATTCTTGCCCGTTGCGCTGGTGCGGCCTATCATTCCGCCGTTCCAGGCACGCCGGATCCCCATGATCGTGCTTCGACCCGCTGCTGAAGGTCTGCCGTGCGCGCTGTGGCTTCGCCCCAACCGTGTACTCAGCCGCAAGGGGCTTCGTCGACTGATCATGGTGCTGGCAGCGCTGGCGCTGACAACCGCCGGTCTGGGTGCGTGGCAGGGGAATGTGTTCGCCCCGCTGTTTGCCCTGGTCGAATCCGTTGCCATGGCGATCGCGCTGAGCGTGGCCTGGCGGGCGGGCGACCGCGGTGAGCGCATCACCCTCGGCGAAACGTCGCTGGAGGTGCGCGCTCTGCCTGGGCGGCGGCGCATCCACTTCCAGTCCCACTGGGTGCGGGTGAAGCTGGCTCCAGGCAAGGGGCGCCAGCGGCTGATGCTGTCATCGCATGGTCGCGAGCTGGAGATCGGAGCCTTCCTCGCCGACGAGGAGCGCGCCGAGCTGTCGAGGAAACTCATGGTGCTGCTGGCCGACCTCAAGGGTCCGTGGCGCAAGTAGGTTCAACAAAGGTGCAAGACATGACATCTGGCGGCATCAAGCCTCACGGTATCAAGCGCGCGGTGTTGGCTGGCCTCGCCGGCGCGCTCGCCCTGTTCGGCGGCGCGGCGACGGCCAACCCGAAGGACTGGCAGCTCAACATGACGCGCGGCGCCAGCGAATGGTCGTCCGAGCCCTACTTCCTCAACAACGTGTCGCTCGGCGTGTGCGTCGTGATCGGCATCCTGGTGTTCGGCGCGATGTTCATCGCCATGTTCCGCTTCCGCAAATCGCGCGGTGCGGTGGCCGAGAAGTGGTCGCACAACACCATGCTCGAAGTGGTGTGGACTACGATCCCGGTGATCATCCTGATCGTGCTCGCCTACCTGGCCACGGGCGGCCTCACCTCGTTCGCCAACACCACCGGCTCGCAGATGACCGTGAAGGTCACCGGCTACCAGTGGAAGTGGCGCTACGACTACGTCGACTACAAGGGCAAGGCGATCGACAAGGTCGGCTTCATGTCCAAGCTCGACGACGCCAGCAACGAGACCCGCCAGCTCGGCTCCGGCATGGACCCGAAGGCGGTGCAGGTGAACGGCGAGAACACCTACCTGCTCGACGTCGACAAGCCGCTGGTGGTGCCGGTGGGCACCAAGATCCGCTTCGTGATCACCGCCGGCGACGTGATCCACTCGTGGTGGGTGCCGGCGCTGGGCTGGAAGATGGATGCCATCCCCGGCATCGTCAATGCCGCCTGGACCAACATCAAGGAACCGGGCATCTACCGCGGCCAGTGCGCCGAGCTGTGCGGCCAGGATCACGGCTTCATGCCGATCGTGGTCAAGGCGCTGCCGAAGGCCGAGTTCGAGCAGTGGCTGGCCCAGCAGCAGGCGGCTAGTGCACCGAAGCCGGCGGCTCCCGCCGCTGCTCCGGCCACCGCGCAGGTCAAGACCCCCGCCCCGGGCAACCAGGGCTGATTTTCCGGAGGGCCGCCTTCCGGCGGTCCCACGCAATTACGCATTAGGCAGAGGTTCAAGGCCATGGCCCACGCAGCCACCCACGACCACCACGATCATCACGGCGCGCCGTCGAATTTCTTCACGCGCTGGTTCATGTCCACCAACCACAAGGACATCGGCACGCTGTACCTGGTGTTCGCGCTGGTGATGTTCTTCATCGGCGGCAGCTTCGCGATGGTAATTCGCGCCGAGCTGTTCAAGCCGGGCCTGCAGCTGGTGCAGCCGTACTTCTTCAACCAGATGACCACCATGCACGCGCTGGTGATGATCTTCGGCGCGGTGATGCCGGCCTTCGTGGGCCTGGGCAACTGGATGATCCCGCTGATGATCGGTGCGCCGGACATGGCCCTGCCGCGCATGAACAACCTGTCGTTCTGGATCATGCCGTTCGCCTTCGCGCTGCTGCTGTCCACACTGTTCACCGCGGGCGGCGCCCCGGCCGGCGGCTGGACGATGTATCCGCCGCTGGCGCTGCAGGGCGGCTCGGTCGCCTCGATGGTGTTCGCGGTGCACCTGATGGGCATCAGCTCGATCATGGGTTCGATCAACATCATCGCCACGATCCTCAACATGCGCGCCCCGGGCATGGACCTGCTGAAGATGCCGGTGTTCGTGTGGAGCTGGCTGATCACCGCGTTCCTGCTGATCGCCGTGATGCCGGTGCTGGCCGGCGCAGTGACCATGCTGCTGACCGACAAGTACTTCGGCACCAGCTTCTTCAACGCCGCCGGCGGCGGTGACCCGGTGCTGTTCCAGCACATCTTCTGGTTCTTCGGGCATCCCGAGGTCTACATCATGATCCTGCCGGCGTTCGGCGTGATCTCGGAGATCATCCCGACCTTCGCCCGCAAGCCGATCTTCGGCTACAAGGCAATGGTGTTCGCGATCGCGTCGATCGCCTTCCTGTCGTTCATCGTGTGGGCGCACCACATGTTCGCGGTCGGCCTGCCGCTGGGCGCCGAGATCTTCTTCATGTACGCCACGATGCTGATCGCGGTGCCCACCGGTGTGAAGGTGTTCAACTGGGTCAGCACCATGTGGGGCGGCTCGATGACGTTCGAGACGCCGATGCTGTTCGCCGTCGCCTTCGTCATCCTGTTCACCATCGGTGGCTTCTCCGGCCTGATGCTGGCGCTGGCTCCGGCCGACTTCCAGTACCACGACACCTACTTCGTGGTGGCGCACTTCCACTACGTGCTGGTGACCGGCGCGGTGTTCTCGATCATCGCCGCCACCTACTACTGGCTGCCGAAGTGGACTGGCCGGATGTACTCGGAGTTCTGGGGCAAGATGCACTTCTGGAACTCGGTGATCTGGGTCAACGTGCTGTTCTTCCCGCAGCACTTCCTGGGCCTGGCCGGCATGCCGCGCCGCATCCCGGACTACAACGTCGCGTTTGCCAACTTCAACATGATCAGCTCGATCGGCGGCTTCCTGTTCGGTGCCTCGCAGCTGATCTTCGTGGGCGTGCTGATCCACGCGGTGTGGGGCTCGAAGAAGAAGGCCACCGACCGCGTGTGGGAAGGTGCCAAGGGCCTGGAGTGGACCGTGCCGTCGCCGGCGCCGTTCCACACCTTCGAAGTGCCGCCGGTCATCAACGACGACGAGCTGGCCCACGGCCATACCGACCACTGATAAAGTTGCACGCCACCGCGCAGGCGGTGGCGTGACGGGGCAGCAGACATGCATGAATCACCGCAGGCCATGATGGAAACGCGTCGCCGCGCCGCCAGGCGCACCGCGCTGATCATGGGCGGTGTGGCGCTGGTGGTGTTCGCGCTGTCGCTGTTCCAGATGGTGCGATAACGCCGGCGCGCGCAGCGCGCCAGCAGAAACAGAGCAGTTCCCCGCGCGACGTGGCGGGGCCGATGTCAGAAAGAGATATCCACGGGAACCTTCACGATGGGTCAGCAGCAAGGCGCTTACTTCGTTCCAACCAAGAGCTCGTGGCCGATCGTCGCCGCCGTGGTGATGTTCGTCACCGTGTTCGGTGCCAGCCACTGGCTGAGCGCCCAGCCGGGTGACACCAGTTTCGGCAAGACGGTGCTGACCGTCGGCATCCTGGGCGTGCTGGGCATGTTCTTCGGCTGGTTCCGCTCGGTGATCCGCGAGTCGCTCGCCGGTAGCTACAACAGCCAGGTGGACCGTTCGTTCCGCATGGGCATGCTGTGGTTCATCTTCTCCGAAGTGATGTTCTTCGGCGCCTTCTTCGGTGCGCTGTTCTACGCGCGCATGTTCTCGGTGCCGTGGCTGGCCGGCGAAGGCCATGGCGTGCTGACCAACCAGTTCCTGCACCCCGCCTACACCGGTGGCTGGGGCGCGGCGGGCGGCAACGGTCCGGACCAGATCGGCGGCAGCTTCCAGACCGTCGCCGCGTGGGGCCTGCCGCTGCTCAACACGCTGATCCTGCTGACCTCCAGCGTGACCGTGACCATCGCGCACCACGCGCTGAGGTCGGCCCATCGTGGCAGGGTGCTGGTGTTCCTCGGCCTTACCGTGCTGCTCGGTGCAGTGTTCCTGTACTGCCAAGCGCACGAATACATGGAGGCCTACAAGGAGCTCAACCTCACGCTGCACTCGGGCGTGTACGGCTCGACCTTCTTCATGCTCACTGGCTTCCACGGAATGCACGTGACGTTGGGCACGATCATGCTGGCGGTGATCTGGTTCCGCGTGGCCAAGGGCCATTTCAACAAGGAACACCACTTTGGTTTCGAGGCGGTGGCCTGGTACTGGCACTTCGTCGACGTGGTCTGGCTCGGCCTGTTCATGTTCGTCTACATCCTCTGAGCGACCGCGCTGCGCGCGCCGCCCAGGAGCGAAAAAGCCCGCCGTGAGGCGGGCTTTTTTTTCATGCGGAGCTGGATGAATCTACCGCCGACCGGAGCACTTCTTCACGGGCGCAATGACGCAGCGAAGATGCCCATTCGAGCCGACCGTTAGAATGGGCGGCCAACGCTCAGTGGTTGACGTCGTGCGGATGCAGCCAGCCCATCCAGATGCCGAACATCACCATCAGGATCAACAGCACCGACAGGCCGATGCGCCGCGTCAGTGCCCACACGGTGCGCTTGCTGTCTTCCTTGTCGGTCATCATGAAGTACAGCGCCTGCCCGAGGTTGAACAACACCACGAACAGCATGATGACCAGTGCGTATTTGTAGACGGTTTCCACGTGACTGACTCGAACAACGACGATTTGGCCAGTATAGCCGCCGCCCACGGAGCGGCCGCGTGAGCGCGTTCCGTCGTCCGGCGTGGTGGTCTGTCGCACTGACCGTCGCCGGTGCGCTGCTTTTTGTGCGTCTGGGCTTGTGGCAGCTGCATCGGGCCGACGAGAAGGAGGCACTTCTGCGGCGCTATGCCACATCGGCGACGGCGCCGCTGCAGCGCTTCGATGAGGTCGCCGACGCCCCGCCGGAAAACGCGTATCCGCGCGTGCGCCTGAGCGGACGCTACCTGCCCGGGCGGGTCTATCTGCTGGACAACCCGAAGCACGACGCGCTGGGCGGCGTGGAGGCCTACGCGCCGATGCAGCTGTCCGGCCACGAGCGGCTGCTGCTGGTCGATCTCGGCTTTCTGCCCGGCAACGGCACCGACCGCGCACCGCAGTTGCCTGCGCTGCCCAGCGACGAGGTCACCGTGCAGGGCCTGTACGTGCCACCGCCCGGCGTAGCGCTGGAGATGGGCGGCGATGCGCTGGCGCAACAGTCGGCGTATCCGAAGAAGACCATCTATCTGGACCCCGCGCAGGTGGCGCGCGACCTGGGGCGGCCGTTGTTCCCCCGCCTGCTCGCGCTGGACGCCGATCCGGCGGCGGTCTACGTGCGCAAGCACACGCTCGATTTCTCCGCGATGCCACCGTCCCGGCATCGCGCCTACGCGTTCCAGTGGTTCACCTTCGCCGTGGCGGCGGTGGTGATCTTCCTGGTGCTCCACCGCAAGCGCCGCCCACGGGCGCGTTCAAGCACGAGTCGCACGCCATGAATCGACCCACTCCCGACCGCGCCCAGCGCGCTAGTCGCGCCAAGCTGCTGCTGATTGCCGCGGTATTCGCGGCACCGATCGTGGCCGCCGCCATCCTCACCGTCTCCGGCTGGCAGCCGCAGGGCAAGGGCAACGGCCTGCCGATCGTGCCGCAGCGCAATTTCGTCGCCGAGCCGGTGACGGTGGGACTGGCCGATGGCAGCACCTACGCCTGGCGCGACACGCAGCCGCGGCTCACCCTGATCGCCCTGGTCGGGCCGCAGTGTGCCGCGCGCTGCGTCGACACGCTGACCAAGATGGCCGCCGCGCGGGTCACCTTGTCGCGCAACATGCCGCGGCTGCGCCTGTTGCTGCTCGGCACGCCGCCGGCGAACGAGCCGGTGAAGGACGGTCGCGTCGCGCTGGGGGCCAACCCAGACGCCTCGTTCCTGCTCGGCAGCGATGTCGACGGCAAGCTCGCCAGCTATGCGCCCACCACGCCCGACAGCGTCAGCGCCGTGCTGGTGGAATCGAACGGCACGGCGTTGTCGCTGTATCCAGCCGGCTTCGACACCACCGGCTTGCGCAAGGACCTGCAGAAGGTGATCCGCTGATGACCGCTCGTTCCACCGTCGTGCTTCGTCGCCTGGCGTTGCTGGCCGCACTGTTCGCCTTCGGCCTGGTGATGTTCGGCGCCTTCGTGCGCCTGTCCAATGCCGGACTGTCCTGCCCGGACTGGCCTACCTGCTACGGCAAGGCCACCTGGCCGACCCAGGCGCATGAAGTGGCGCACGCGGACGCGGCGTTCCCTGAGCGCCCGTTCGAGGACTCCAAGGCCTGGCGCGAGCAGGTGCACCGCATGCTGGCCGGCACGCTGGGCTTTGCCGTGCTCGCGATGGCGTTGATCGCCGCCTGGCGCCAGCGTTGGAACGCGGTGGCCGTGCTGGTGGGTGCTGCCCTCGCGGTACTGGGCGTGGCGTTGTACATGCGTCACGCCTACGTCGCCTCGTCGGTGATTTCCGTCTTGGCTATTGGCTTGCCGCTGGTCGCGGCGCTCACCCTGCGCCGTCCCGGCGCGTGGCGCGCCAGCGTGCTGGCGCTGGCGGTGATCATCTTCCAGGCGATGCTCGGCATGTGGACGGTGACCTTGCTGCTCAAGCCCATCGTGGTGATGGGGCATCTGCTCGGCGGCCTCACCACCTTTTCGCTGCTGGCCTGGTCGGCGCTGCGCTATGCCGGCGTCGGAGCAGACGACGACCGCTACGCGCCGCTGCGCAAGGCGGTGATCTTCGGCGTGGTGCTGCTGGCGTGCCAGATCGCGCTGGGCGGCTGGACCTCGTCCAATTATGCCGCGCTGGCCTGCGGTACCGATTTCCCCAAGTGCCTGGGCCAGTGGATGCCGGCTACCGACTTCAAGGAAGGCTTCGTGCTCTGGCGCGGCGTGGGCGTGAACTACGAGGGCGGCGTGCTCGACATGGCGGCGCGCAGCGCGATCCAGATCGTCCATCGCATCGGCGCACTGGTGGTTTTCTGCTACCTCGGCTGGCTGTCGCACAAGACGGCGCGCGCCGGGCTGCGTGGGCTGGGCATCGCAATCGGCGTGGCGCTGGTGGTGCAGGTGCTGCTGGGCATCAGCAACGTGCACTTCGGCCTGCCCTTGTGGGTCGCCACCGCGCACAACGGCGTGGCTGCCGCGCTGCTGTTCACCCTGCTCGCCACCCTCGCGCGCACCCAGCGCCGCCGGCCGGATGGCCTGCCGCTGGTAGAATCGCGCGGATGAGTGCCCACGTCCGCGAATACCTGCAACTGACCAAGCCACGCGTCGTCGCGCTGCTGGTGTTCTGTGCCGTGATCGGCATGTTCCTGGCCGTGCCGGGCGTGCCGCCGTGGCGCGCACTGGTATTCGGCACGCTGGGCATCTGGATGGCCTCCGGCTCGGCGGCGGCGTTCAATCACTTGATAGACGAGCGCATCGACAAGCTGATGGCACGCACCGCTCGCCGCCCCCTGGCCACCGGCGCGCTGAGCGTGCGCCAGGTGCTGGTGTTCGCGGTGTTGCTGGGCGTGGCCTCGATGCTGGTGCTGGCGCTGCTGGTGAACCTGCTCACCGCGGTGCTCACCTTCGGCGGGCTGATCGGCTACGCGCTGGTCTACACCGCGTACCTCAAGCGGGCGACGCCGCAGAACATCGTGATTGGTGGCCTCGCCGGCGCGATTCCGCCGGTGCTGGGCTGGACCGCGGTGACTGGCGAGCTGCACGCCTTTGCGTTGCAGCTGTGCCTGATCATCTTCGTGTGGACGCCGCCGCACTTCTGGGCGCTGGCGATCTTCCGCCGCGACGACTACGCCCGCGCCCAGGTGCCGATGCTGCCGGTGACCCACGGCGTGGTCTATACGCGCTGGCACGTGCTGTTCTACACCGTGCTGCTGGTGCTGGTGACCCTGCTGCCGGCAATCACCGGCTACACCGGACTGGTCTATCTTGGCGGCGCGATCGTGCTCGACGCGGTGTTCCTGTATTACGCGATCCGGCTGCTGAACCCGCCCGACGACTTCTTCCCGATGCGCGTGTTCAACTATTCCATTGTCTACCTGATGGCGCTTTTCGCATTCCTGCTGGCGGACCACTGGCTGCTGCCGTCGGCCTCGCCCTCGGGGCTGGTGTTCCAGCCGGTGGGCTGAGCCAGGCGCTGCGGGGGCGGCCGTGCGGATCTGATCGTCGCCCACGCTCGGCCGCGACCTGCGCGATGCGCTGGTGCGCGATGGCCACGTGGTCGACGTTGCCACCGATGGCGAGCAGGCCATGCATTTCCTGGCCAGCTTCAGCTACGACGTCGTCACGCGCGACCTGATGATGCCGCGGATGGATGGCTGGACGGTGCTGCGCCAGCTGCGTGACCGGCCGGAGCGGCCGCGCGTGCTGGTGTTGCCCGCGCGCGGGCAGGTGGAGGATCGCGTCGAGGTGCTCAACCTCGGTGCCGACGATTTCATATTCATAGTCAAGCCGTTCGCCTACGCCGAGCTGCTGGCGCGTCTGCACGCGCTGATGCGCCGCGGCGACAGCGCGCCGGTGCTGCTGAAAGCCGGGCGCCTGGTGGTGGATCCGCGCGCGCGTCGCCCACGTCGATGGCGCGCCGCTGGCGCTGTCGCCGAAGGAGTACGCGCTACTGGCGATGTGATCGAGGTGCTGGTGAGCACCCTGCGCACCAAGCTGGCGCAGGCCGGGGTGGAGGAGATGATCGAAACGCGGCGGGGCTTCGGCTATGTCGTGGCGCCGACCGGCGGTTGAGCGGCGCAGGAACTTTCGTCGCCGCAGGCATTGACAGCGCCCTGCTGCAGCACAACAATCCGCGCGCCGTCCGGCGCGCCGCGCCGTTACGGCACCTCAAGTCCACCAACCAAGGCATATGGACGTCGACCCTAGTCGCAACGTCGACACCCGCGAGCATCGGGTGCCGGCGACGCATCACAAGTCGAACGCCTGCGGCGACCGCCTGCGGTCGGCCGACGCTTTCCGCTAGGAAACGTCCGGCCCACTCCTGACGGTGCGCTACAGGCATCGTTACCCGAGGAGATGGGCCCATGAAGCTCCTTCGCGATTCCCTCCGCTGGCGCGTGCTGCGTCCCCAGCTGTTCGGCGTGCGTGCGCGTTCCGAGCGCCGTTACACCGTGACCGTACCGGCCCCGCGCAACGTCTCGGCGCGCGTCGCCGAGCGCGTCGTGATCACCCCGTCCGCGATGCCGGGCCTGCGCTGATGCGCGGCTGCTTCATCCGCAAGGGCTGGCCTCCGCCAGGCTCTCGATCGCCGCGGTCGCTCATGCGATCGCGGCCGAGCCCTCTCGTGCCGGCGGCCAGCTGATCCTTCCTCATTGGCTTCCGGCGTAGCGCAGACTCGCAACCACGGAAGCCTCTCCATGACCCGGCAGCCCCCCCTCCACGCGGCACGCAAGACCGCGGGCAAGACCTCCCCCCTGCCGACCACCGTCGCCGCTGCCGCCGAGGCGTGGCGCCCGGTGGACGCGCTGTTCGCCAGCTTTGCCACCGGCCATGACGGCCTCGACGAAGAGGCGATCCAGGCGCGCCTGCAGGCCGACGGCCCCAACGAGGTGTCGCACGAAAAGCCGCCGCACTGGTCGCGCCAGTTGCTGCACGCCTTCCTCAACCCGTTCATCATCGTGCTGCTGTCGCTGGCGGTGGTGCAGCTGGCCACCGACGCCAGCGACCTCACCGGCCCGGTGATCGTGATGGTGATGGTGGCGATCAGCGTGCTGCTGAGCTTCACCCAGGAATACCGCTCCTCGCAGGCGGCGGAAAAGCTCAAGGCGATGGTGCGCAACACCGCCAGCGTCATCCGTCGCGCCTCTGACGGCCACAGCGAGCGCATCGAGGTACCCGTGGTCGAGCTGGTGCCCGGCGACATCGTGCACCTGGCCGCCGGCGACATGGTGCCGGCCGACCTGCGCCTGCTCAGCGCCAAGGATCTCTTCATCAGCCAGGCGATCCTCACCGGCGAATCGCTGCCGGTGGAGAAGGCCGCGCCCAGCGGCCGCGACCTGCTCGATGCCGGCAGCGCCAATCCGCTGGATCTCTCCAGCGTCTGCTACATGGGCACCAACGTGATCAGCGGCACCGCCAGCGCGCTGGTGGTGGCCACCGGCAGCCGCACCTATCTCGGATCGATCTCGCGCAGCCTCACCGGTCAGCGCGTGCAGACCAGCTTCGACCGTGGCGTGAAGTCGGTCAGCTGGCTGCTGATCCGCTTCATGGCGGTGATGGTGCCGATCGTGTTCGCGCTGAACTGGTGGGACAAGGGCAACTTCTTCGAGGCGCTGCTGTTCGCGCTGTCGGTGGCGGTGGGTCTGACCCCGGAGATGCTGCCGCTGATCGTCACCGCCAACCTCGGCAAGGGCGCGATGGCGATGTCCAAGCGCAAGGTGGTGGTCAAGCGCCTCAACGCGATCCAGAACTTCGGCGCGATGGACGTGCTGTGCACCGACAAGACCGGCACGCTGACGCTGGACAAGATCGTGCTCGAGCGCCACCTGGATCTGGACGGCGAGGAGTCCGACGAGGCACTGGAGTTCGGCTACCTCAACAGCCGCTTCCAGACGGGCCTGAAGAACCTGATGGACAAGGCGGTGCTGGAGCATCGCGATCTGGAGCCCGCCGCCAGCATGTACCGGCTGGTGGACGAGATTCCGTTCGACTTCCAGCGCCGGCGCATGTCGGTGGTGCTGGGCGACGCCGGCGGCGAGCACCTGCTGGTGTGCAAGGGCGCGGTGGAGGAGATGCTGACGATCTGCGATCACGCGCGCATCGGCGGCGAGCTGGTGCCGATGACGGCCGAGCGCCGCACCGCGATCAAGGAGATGACGCGCGAGCTCAACCACGACGGCCTGCGCGTGTTGGTGGTGGCGATCCGCCAGCAGCCGGCGACCGGCCGTCCCTACGGCGTGGCCGACGAGGCCGGGCTGACTGCGGTCGGCTGTCTGGCCTTCCTCGATCCGCCGAAGGATTCGGCCGCCACCGCGATCCGCGCGCTCAACCACCACGGCGTGGTGGTGAAGGTGATCACCGGCGACAACGAGGCGGTGACGCGCAAGATCTGCCGCGAAGTCGGGCTGGACGTCGAGCACTCGGCGCAGGGCAAGCACATCGAGCCGCTGGACGACGCGGCACTGGACGCGCTGGTCGCGCGCACCACCGTGTTCGCCAAGATGTCGCCGCTGCAGAAGGCGCGGGTGGTGAAGTCGTTGCAGCGCCAGGGTCACACCGTGGGCTTCCTCGGCGACGGCATCAACGACGCGCCGGCACTGCGCGAGGCCGACGTCGGCATTTCGGTGGATACCGCTACCGACATCGCCAAGGAGTCGGCCGACATCATCCTGCTGGAAAAGAACCTGATGGTGCTGGAGGAGGGCGTGATCGAGGGGCGGATCACCTTCGGCAACATCATGAAGTACATCAAGATGACCGCCAGCTCGAACTTCGGCAACGTGTTCAGCGTGCTGATCGCGAGCGTGTTCCTGCCGTTCCTGCCGATGCTTCCGCTGCAGATCCTGGTGCAGAACCTGCTGTATGACATCTCGCAGCTGTCGATTCCGTTCGACCGGCTCGACGAGGAATACCTGCGCAAGCCGCGCAAGTGGGACGCCAGCGACATCGGCCGTTTCATGGTGTGGATCGGGCCGATCAGCTCGATCTTCGACATCACCACGTTCTGGCTGATGTGGCATGTGTTCGGCGCGAACTCGCCGGCGCACCAGTCGCTGTTCCAGTCCGGCTGGTTCATCGAGGGCCTGCTGTCGCAGACGCTGATCGTGCACATGATCCGCACCCGGCGCATCCCGTTCCTGCAGAGCATGGCGTCGGCGCCGGTGCTGGCGCTGACCGCGGCGATCATCACGCTGGGTCTGGTGATTCCGTTCACCGCGATCGGCGTCAAGCTCGGCATGGTGCCGCTGCCGCCGGCGTACTTCGGCTGGCTGGTGCTCACCCTGGTCAGCTACAGCGTGCTGACCCAGTTGGTGAAGCGGCTGTACATCCGGCGCTTCGGGCGTTGGCTGTGACGATGGTCGGGGGAACCGATCATGCGCCGTCTCGCCGGTACGCTCGTACTGGCATTCGCCCTGCTGCCTTCGCCGGCGGCACGGGCGGGTGCCAGCCTGTTGGTGGACGATGCCGGAACCACCCCAGACGGTCACTGCCAGGTGGAATCATGGCTGCGCCTGGCGCCGTCCGGCGCCGCTGAGGCGAGCGCCGTTCCGGCCTGTGCGGTCGGTGGCGTGGAATACAGTCTCGGCGGATCGATGGCCGCCGCATCGACGCCCGCCGCGCTGGCCTTCGGCCTGAAGCACACACTGCGCGACGCCGCCGACGAGACGCCCGGCTTTGCGGTTTCCGCCGGCTCGGTCTGGACCAGCCGGTCGGGCGCGCCAGGTGCTGCGGTCGCCAATTTGATCGCCAGCCTGCCGGTCGCCGGTCTCGGGGTCATCCATCTCAATGCCGGCTGGAGCGTCGCGCGGGGGCACCTGCCGGTACCTACGTCCGGCGTGGGGCTGGAACACCCGCAGGGGTCGCACTGGCTGGTGCTGGCGGAGGGCTTCGTCCAGCGAGGTACCGGACCGGCGTGGCAAGCCGGCTTGCGGCGGATGCTGGGCAGCGGCGTGACGGCCGATCTGCTGGTCGGCACGGACCCGCACGGTCACTGGTTGACGCTTGGCCTCAACTATTCGCCGGGCGGGGGTTGAGTGCCACCTGGCGGCGGCCTGTTCGCCCGTAGGAGCGCACCCTGTGTGCGAATGCTTCGTCACGTGACGGAAAGCTTCGCGCACAGGGTGTGCTCCTACACGGTCGCCGTGTCCGCGTGTCGCGCCAGGCGCCGCGCGATCACCGCGCAGACCATCAGCTGCAGCTGGTGGAAGATCATCAGCGGCAGCACGATGCCGCCGAGTCCGCCGGGCAACGCGACGAACAGCAGCTTGGCCATCGGCACGCCGGTGGCGAGGCTCTTCTTGGAGCCGCAGAAGAAGATGGTGATGCGGTCTTCGCGCGCGAACTTCAGCGCGCCGGAGCCGAACCAGGCCACGAGCATGACCAGCGCCAGCAGCAGCGCGTCGGCGCCGAGCGTGGCCAGCAGCGCCAGCGGCGGCGTGGTTTTCCACAGGCCTTCCACCACCGCCGCGCTGAAGGCGGTGTAGACCACCAGCAGGATCGTGCCCTGGTCGGTGTAGCGCAGCAGCGGTCGATGGCGATCCACCCAGGCGCCGATCCACGGGCGCAACAGATGCCCCGCCGCGAACGGCAACAGCAGCAGGGTGAGGATCTGTTCCACCGCGTGCCACGAGAAGCCGTGGCCGCCGCCGTGCGTGGCCACCGTCAGTCCCACCAGCAGCGGTGTCAGCACGGTGCCGACGAGGCTGGAAGTGGAGGCGCTGACCACCGCCGCCGGCACGTTGCCGCCAGCCATCGAGGTGAAGGCGATCGATGACTGCACGGTGGAGGGCAGGGTGCACACGTAGAGCACGCCCAGCAGCAGCGCGGGCGTCAGCATCGCGCCAAGCAGCGGCCGCAGTAACCAGCCCACCAGCGGAAACAGCACAAAGGTGCAGGCGAACACGCTGACATGCAGGCGCCAATGGGTCATGCCGTGCAGCACCGCTGCGCGCGAGAGCTTGGCGCCGTGCAGGAAGAACAGCAGCGCGATGGCCGCATCGGTGATGCGATCGAAGGCGACGGCCCACGCGTCGCGGCACGGCAGCAGCGACGCCAATGCGACGGTGACCAGCAGGGCCTGGGTGAACGGATCGATAGGCAGGCGGCGCATGCGCTCGTGATGCGTTTGGCAAAACCGCAAGTCTATCCGGCCGCCGGTGCAGTGCGCGGACCGCGCGCTGACGCCAAAGCGCAAACCCTTGCGCGAGTCCTAGGAACTTTGGTCATACCGGCGCCATGTAGGCCTGCCATATAACGCCGCGGGGGAAATTCTTACATTGACGTAGGGGAATGGGAGTCATGCAGAAAAAATCATGGATAGCCGGCAGCCTCGTGCTGGCCGGTGTGGTGCTCTGTACCCCGGCGCTGGCGACGATGCCGCTGCCGGATCACCAGGAATTCGGCGTGGCGTTGCAGGTGCCGTTCGCGGCCACCGCCACGCGCCCGATCGTCCTGCACTTCGAATATCCCGGCGCCGCGCCGGGCACGCCGATCGCCTGGGAAGTGGACGTGCTCGACGCCAGCGGCCAGGTGCGCCGGCACTGGCAGGGCAGCACCACCCTGGCCAAGGCGCGCGACAGCCTGGTACGGATGAACTGGGATGGCCGCGATGCCCAGCGCGCCGCGCTGGCGCCCGGCTACTACACGGTGCGGCTGCGCGCGTTGGCGTTGGACGACACGGTGATCGGCCGCATCGGTTCGGGCCTGGCCAGCCAGGCGCTGGCGCTGGCCCAGGCCAGGGCGCCGGAGCTGATCGAGCAGCAGCGCTACGACGTGATGGTGGGCCGCGTGGCCAAGCCGGCGATGCCGAGCTTCCACGCGCTGCCGATGCATCGTTCGGCGACGCAGGGAGTAACCATCCAGGCGGCCACCATGCAGTCGGTGAGCACCACCGGCGGCCTGCCGTACACGATCTACTACGGCAACCTGCACAGCCAGACCAACCACAGCGACGGTGGCGGCGTGGTGTCCACCTGCAAGGATGCGCAGGCCCCGCAGAGTGCGCCGTACGGCCCGGCCGATGCCTACCAGTACGCGATGAACGAAGGCCTGGACTTCCTGATGACGTCCGAGCACAACCACATGTACGACGGTTCGACCGGCACCAACAGTTCGGCCAGCCCGACCACCGCGCACAACCTTTATCAGTCGGGCCTGCAGGCGGCCAGCACGTTCAACGCCGCACACAGCAACTTCCTCGCCATCTACGGCCTGGAGTGGGGCGTGATCAGCAACGGCGGGCACATGAATATCTTCAACACGCCGAGCCTGCTGGAGTGGGAGTACAACAGCTCCAATCAGCTGATCGGCGACGTGTTCACCGCCAAGAGCGATTACGCCTCGCTGTACACGTTGATGCACACGAACGGCTGGATCGGCCAGTTCAACCATCCAGCCAGCTCGGGCCAGTTCCTGGTCAACGGTACCAACTTCGGCTACACCGCCGACGGCGATGCGGTGATGGTGCTGGCCGAGGTGCTCAACAGCTCGGCGTTCTCCAGCAACACCACCGAAACCGAGACCAGCCGCAGCAGCTACGAGACGGCCTTCAACACCATCCTGGAGCGCGGCTACCACGTCGCACCCAGCTCGGATCAAGACAACCACTGCGCCAACTGGGGCGCCAGCTTCACCAATCGCACCGGCGTGCTGCTGCCCAGCGGTACCACGCTGAACTCACCGAACTTTCTCGATGCGCTGCGCGCCCGCCGCGTGTTCGCCACGGAGGACAAGACCGCACAGATCGTGCTCACCGCCAACGGCCACGTGATGGGTGAGCGCTTCAGCAACACCGGTCCGCTCACGCTCACCGTGAACTACGCCAGCAGCACCGGCCACACCGCGCAGCGCGTGCAGGTGTTCCAGGGCGTGCCGGGCAGCAACGGTACGGTGGGCACGCTGTCGGAGACGGCGACCACCACCACCACGCCGGGCGCGGGCGACCACTTCTACTACGCCAAGATCACCCAGGACGACGGTCTGCGCCTTTGGTCGGCGCCGGTGTGGGTGACCGAGGGCTCCGGTGGCGGCGGTGGTGGCGACACCACGCCGCCGACGGTGAGTGCATCGGAGAGCGGCACCAGCGGCACCGTCACGCTGTCGGCCAGTGCAAGCGACAACGTGGGCGTGACCAAGGTGGAGTTCTACGTCGACGGCGCGCTCAAGGCCGCCGACACCGCCTCGCCGTACAGCGCCAGCCTCGACTCCACCACGTTGGCCGACGGATCGCACAGCTTGGTCGCCAAGGCGTATGACGCGGCCGGCAACGTCGGCACCAGCAGCACGGTGAGCTTCAGCGTGTCCAACGGCTCAGGCGGTGGCTCGGGCGGCGGCAGCACCGAGCTGATCGGCAACGGCGGCTTCGAGAGCGGCGCCACGGTATGGACACAGACCAGCGGAGCGATCACCAGCGACACCAGCGAGGCGGCCCACGCTGGCAGCTGGAAGGCGTGGCTCGACGGTTACGGCTCGGTCCATACCGATTACGTGCGCCAGAGCGTGACGATTCCCGCGTCGGTCGCCTCCGCCACGCTGAGCTTCTACCTGCACGTGGACACCGCCGAGTCCGGCAGCACCGCGTACGACACACTCAAGGTGCAGGTGATTACTGCGGCCGGCAGCTACGCCACGCTCGCCACCTACTCCAACGCCAACGCGACCAGCGGCTACGTGCTGCACACGATCGACCTGGGGGCATACAAGGGGCAGACGGTGCAGGTGAACTTCTACGGCGTGGAAGACGGCTCGCTGCAGACCTCGTTCGTGATCGACGACGTCAGCGTGAAGACGCAGTAAGCAAGCCAGGGTGCGGGAGGCATCTCGCCTCCCGCATGCTTCAGCAGGGCTCGTCGCGCTGCCGGCGGCGATGGCGCCACCACAGGCCGGCCGCGATCACCACCAGGGCCCCGCCGACGACCCACAGGCCACCCTGGCCGCGATGGATCCAGGTGGCCAGCCAGTCGCGGTTGTCCGCACCCAGATAACCCAGGTACACCCACAGCGGCACGCTGATCAGCGCGGCCAGGCCATCGAGCAGGATGAAGCGCCAGAACGACACCCGATGGGTGGCGCCGGCGGTGATGAACACGGCCGTGCGCATGCCGGGCAGGAAGCGCGCCACGAACATCATGCGGTTACCGTAGCGCTCGAACTTGCGCTGCACCTTGGCGTAGCGCGCCGGCGGCAGCAGCCAGGCAAACAGCCGCAGGCGCAGGATGCGCGCGCCGAAGTGGTGGCCCAGCAGGAACATCGACGCATCGCCCAGCAGCACGCCCACCATGGTCACGCCCACCATCACGTGCACGTTGGCGTAGCCGAGGCCGGCGATGACGCCGCCGGCGACCAGGGTGATGTCCTCCGGCAGCGGCACGCCCGCGCCGCACAGCAGCAGCGCGATGAACACCGACACGTAGCCGTGTTCGGCAAAGATGCCGATCAGGCGCTCAAGCAGATCCATCGGCACTTCCTTGTCGACGCCGCATGCTCACTTCCGGATCACTCGGCCGCCGCGGTTGGCACGCGCTTGGCGGCCAGCAGTTCGCGCAGCTCGGTTTTCTCCGCATCGCTCAGCGCGCCTTCGCGGCTCTTGGCCACCAGTGCGTCACGGCGCTGCGCCACGGCCTGCTGCTCCATGCGCGCCAGGGCTTCAAAGAACTCCACCTGCTGCGCCTCGGGCTCGCCCACGGCCGCGGCGGCCATCAGCTTCTGCAGTGCCGGATATTCCGGGCGCTCGGTGTAGTGCTCCACCAGCGAGACCGGGTTGATGCCGGGGCGCGAGCGGGCCAGGTCGATCAGTTCGGCGAGCAGTTCGATGCCGGGCTTGTCCAGGCGCAGGAAGCCGTAGGGACGCTCCACCCGCTCGGCCAGACTGGGCTGCGCCAGCAGCAGCGCAATTGCGCTGCGCACCAGCGAGCGCTGCACCGCCACCGGCCGCTGCACGGCGCGCTGTGCGGCTGGTGCCTCGAACGTGGCGCGCGCGCCGCTGCGCTTCTCCAGCTCCTGCGCCATCAGGTCGCGGAAGGCGCCGTCGGGCAACTTCGCGATCAGCGGCCGCGCGCGCTCGGCCAGCCGCGCGCGACCATCGAGGCTGCTCATGTTGACGTCGTGCGAGAGCTCGCCGAAGAAATAGTCCGACAGCGGCGTGGCCTCGCGGATGCGCTTCTCGAAACCGGCCCTGCCTTCTTTGCGCACCAGCGAATCGGGATCCTCGCCGTCGGGCAGGAACAGAAAGTACGCCTGCCGCCCGTCGCGCAGCCGCGGCAGCGCCGATTCCAGCGCCTTCCAAGCGGCGGCGCGACCGGCGCGGTCACCGTCGAAGCAGAACACCACGTCCGGCGCAGCGCGGAACAGCACCTCGGTGTGCTCGGGCGTGGTCGCCGTGCCCAGCGTAGCCACCGCGATCGGCAGACCGGCCTGGTGCAGGGCGATCACGTCCATGTAGCCCTCGACCACAACGATGCGCTCGAGCTTGGTATTGGCCTGCTTCACCTGCCACAGCGCAAACAGCTCGCGGCCCTTGTGGAACAGCGGCGTCTCGGGCGAGTTGAGGTACTTGGGGCCCTGCTCGCTCTGCAGCACGCGACCGCCGAAGGCGATCACCCGGCCGCGGCGGTCGAGGATCGGGAACATCAGCCGCTCGCGGAAGCGATCGTATCTGTTGCCGCGCTCGTTGCTGGCGACCATGCCCGCTTCGTTGAGCAGTTGCAGGCGCTTGTCGTTGGTGCCCAGCGCCTTGATCACGCCGTCGAAGCCGGCCGGCGCCCAACCGAGGCGGAAGCGCGCGATGGTGTCGGCGTCCAGCCCGCGTTTCTTGCAGTAGGCCTGTGCGTCAGGGCTCTTCGGCAACTGCTGCTGGTACCAGCCAGCGGCGGCGTCGAGCAGGGCGTAGAGATCGGTCTTGTCCTCGCGCGGACGCTCGTCGCGACCGCCCTCGCGGGGCACGGTAAGGCCGACCGACTGGGCCAGCTCCTCCACCGCGTCGGGGAACTCCAGCCGCTCGTATTCCATCAGGAACTTCACCGCGCTGCCGTGCACGCCGCAGCCGAAGCAGTGATAGAACTGCTTGGCCGGGCTCACATAGAACGAGGGCGAGCGCTCGTCGTGGAACGGACAACAGGCGGTCCATTCGCGCCCGGCCTTTTTCAACGGCACGCGTCGCTCGATCACGTCGACGATGTCGACGCGGGCAAGCAGTTCATCGATGAAGCTGTCGGGAATACGGCCGCGCATGGGCCGTCTAGTCTAGCCGGTGCCGGCGGGGCTTTCGCGCTGCCAGGCTGCCGCGCCGAATACGCCTGCGCCGGACACGAAAAAGGCGCCCGCGGGCGCCTTTTTCGTGTCGCGATGCCACGTCGTCAGAGGATATGGAAGACGCCGACGACCGCCAGGATCGCAATCAGGAACAGGATCACGAAGATCGCGAACAGCACCTTGGCGATGGTGGCTGTTGCGCCGGACACGCCACGGAAACCGAGGATGCCGGTGACCAGCGAGATGATGGCGAAGATGATGGCCCACTTGAGCATGTGACACTCCCTGGATTGGTTGCCGCCGGGGCGGCACGGAATCAGCGAGCGTCGTTGTACGGGGCCGGCTGTGAAGATCGTGCATCAGAACGGTGCACGACGCTCCCCAGCCTCAGTTGTCCAGGCGCGCCTTGATGCGGGCCGAGGCCACGCCCATGTCGGCGCGTCCGGCGGCCTTCGCCTTCACCACGCCGACCACCTTGCCCATGTCGCGGCCGGAGCTGGCGCCGGTCTCGGCGATGGCGGCCTCGATTAGCGCATCCAGTTCGCCCTCGGAGAGCTTGCTCGGCAGGTAGGTCTCGATCACCGTGATCTCGGCGCGTTCGACCTCGGCCAGGTCCTCGCGACTGGCGGCGACGTATTGGCTGATCGAGTCCTTGCGCTGTTTGAGCATCTTCTCCAGCACTGCCAGCACCTGGGTTTCGTCCAGTTCCACGCGCTCGTCCACCTCGCGCTGCTTGACCGCGGCGAGCATCAGCCGGATCACGCCCAGCTTGTGCTTGTCGCCGCTGCGCATGGCAGCCTTCATGTCCTCGGTGAGCTGCTGTTTGGTCGACATGGCGGTGGGCTCCTGGGGCGGCGAGGGGAGAGGCACAAACGCACAAGGCCGGCGCTGCGCGGGGCAGCGTCGGCCAGTGTTTGAAGCGTAGCGCAGTGGCAGCGGATCAACGCGCCAGCTGCCGAGGGATCGTGATCGACGCGGGGCGTCGCGATCCGGGCGTCCGCGAGGTGCGGACGCGCCTGACTCAGTACAGCCGGGTGCGGCGCGTGGTGTCGCGCGACAGGCGGCGCAGGTGACGCTTCACCGCGGCGGCGCGCTTGCGCTTGCGCTCCTGGGTCGGCTTTTCATAGAACTCGCGCTTGCGGGTTTCGGCAAGCACACCGGCCTTTTCGCAGGTACGCTTGAAACGGCGCAGAGCAAGCTCGAACGGCTCGTTCTCGCGAACTTTAACGTTGGGCATGGAATCTCCGGGTGGTAATCTGCCCGTCTGATCGGGCGAGCCGCGAAGTATAACGTGGGTACCACAGAATTTTCAAAGGTGGCCGCGGGAACCGCCGTCACCGGCCCGGTGCTCGGCATCGAGACCTCCTGCGACGAGACCGGCGTGGCCCTGCTGCGCTGGCAACCGCAGGCGCCCGGCGATGGGCTGCTGGCCCACACGCTGTACAGCCAGATCAAGCTGCACGCGGACTACGGCGGCGTGGTGCCCGAGCTGGCCAGCCGCGACCACGTGCGCAAGCTGCTACCGCTGGTGCGCGAGACCCTTGCCGAGGCCGGGCTTACGCCGGCCGATCTCGGCGGCGTGGCCTATACCGCCGGTCCCGGCCTCGCCGGCGCCCTGCTGGTGGGCGCCTCGGCCGCGCGAGCGATGGCCTGGGCGCTGGGCGTGCCGGCGATCGGCGTGCACCACATGGAAGGCCACCTGCTGGCGCCGCTGCTGGAGGCCGATCCGCCCGAGCCGCCGTTCGTGGCGCTGCTGGTGTCCGGCGGCCATTCGATGCTGGTAGAGGTGGCCGGCATCGGCCAGTACTGCATTCTCGGCGACACGCTGGACGACGCTGCCGGCGAGGCCTTCGACAAGACCGCCAAGCTGATGGGCCTGCCGTATCCCGGCGGCCCGGCGCTGGCGGCGCTGGCCGGGCAGGGCCGCCCGGGCGCGTTCCGCTTCTCCCGCCCGATGACCGATCGCCCCGGCCTCGACTTCAGCTTCTCCGGCCTGAAGACCCAGGTGCTGCTGGCCTGGCAGCAGTCCGACCAGAGCGAGCAGACCCGCGCCGACATCGCGCTGGCCTTCGAGGAGGCGATCGTCGACACGCTGGTGATCAAGTGCCGCCGCGCGCTGGAAGCCAGCGGCGCACATCGGCTGGTGATCGCCGGCGGCGTGGGCGCCAACCGCCGCCTGCGCGCCGAACTGGCCACGGCTGGCGAGAAGGACGGTTTTCGCACCTATTTCCCGCGCCTGGCGTTCTGCACCGACAACGGCGCGATGATCGCGCTGGCCGGCGCGATCCGGCTGGCCCACGGCCAGCACCAGGACGCCACCGTCCAGGTGTTTCCGCGCTGGGACCTGGAAAGCCTGCCGCCAGCATCGTAGGGAGCCCGCTCGCGGGCGATGCTTTTGGTTTCGATGTCGAATCAGAGCCAAGAGCATCGCCCGCGAGCGGGCTCATACCGCTGCGGCAGCAGGCCGCTTGCGCCGCTGCGCGCGGTGCCCGACGCTTACGCGATGGATATCGTCTTTATCGAAGATCTGCGCATCGATACGGTCATCGGCATCTACGACTGGGAGCGGCGGGTGCGCCAGACGCTGTCGTTCGACATCGAGATGGCGTTCGACAACATGCGCCCGGCCGCCAGCGACGACATCGCCGACACGCTCAACTACAAGGACGTGTCCAAGCGGCTGATGGCCTACGTGGGCGAGTCGAGCTTCGGTCTGGTGGAAACGCTGGCCGAGCGTTGCGCGGCGATCATCCGCGAGGAGTTCGGTGTGGCCTGGGTGCGGCTGAAGCTGTCCAAGCCCGGCGCCGTGCGTGGCGCGAAGGCGGTCGGCGTGCGCATCGAGCGGGGCGTTCGGCCGCAGTAGGGCAGCCTGTTAGCATGCAAGGCTGCCGCGCGCGCTGAGGCCGAGCCTCGCGCGCTTGTCCGCGACTGCCGCTGCGCCATGCGCCCCCGGGCCCGGCGCGGCCTGCACGAGGAGACCCTTCGTTTTGGATTCCCTGCCCGACTGGGCCCGCACGCCCGTGATGCATGCCGCCGTCGCCGTCGTCGCCTTGCTGCTGGTGGCATGGCTGGCCGGCCTGCTGGCGCGGCTGATCCTGTTCCGCGTGGTGCGGGCGATGGCCGTGCGTACCACGTGGAAGTGGGACGACGAGCTGTTCCGCGCGGGCGTGTTCCGCTGGATCGCGCGGCTGGTGCCCGCGGTGGTGGTGCAGTTCGGCCTGCCCCTGGTACCGGATCTGCCGCCGGAGGTGGAGCGCCTGGCCGGCAACCTGGCGCTGGGGCTGATGGTGCTGTTCCTGGTGCTGGCGCTCAGCGCCTCGCTCACCGCGATGGAAACCATGTACCGCGCCACGCCGGGCAGCGCGCAACGGCCGATCAAGGGCGTGATCCAGCTGGGCAAGCTGCTGCTGTTCATCGTCGGCGTGCTGGTGATCATCGGTACCGTGACCGACAAGAAGATCGGTCTGCTGCTGTCGGGCCTGGGTGCGATGTCAGCGGTGCTGATCCTGGTGTTCAAGGACACCATCCTGGGCTTCGTCGCCGGCATCCAACTCGCTTCCAATGACATGCTGCGGGTCGGCGACTGGATCACCATGTCCGGTGCGGGCGCCGACGGCGACGTCATCGACATCACCCTGTACACGGTGAAGGTGCGCAACTTCGACCGCACCATCGTCACCATTCCCACCTGGAAGCTGATCTCCGAGAGCTACCAGAACTGGCGCGGCATGGCCGAGTCGGGCGGGCGGCGGATCAAGCGCGCGCTGCTGATCGACGCGGCCACCGTGCATTTCCTCGATGCCGAGGGGCTCGAGCGGCTGGGCCGCTTCCGCCTGCTGCGCGAGTACCTGGGCGCCAAGCACACCGAGCTGGCCGAGTGGAACCGCAGCCTGGGCGAGGCCAGCGACCAGGCGGTGAACCGGCGCCGCCTGACCAACCTGGGCAGCTTCCGCGCCTACGTCACCGCTTACTTGAGCGAGCACCCGCGGATCCATCACCAGATGACCTGCATGGTGCGGCAGCTGGCCAGCGACGCGCAGGGCATCCCGCTGGAGCTTTACTGCTTCACCAACACCACCGACTGGACCGCGTACGAAGGCATCCAGAGCGACATCTTCGATCACCTCTACGCGCTGCTGCCCGAGTTCGGGCTGGCGCTGTACCAGCCGCCGACCGGGAACGACCTGCGCGTGGGGCTGGGCGCGGCCCGACGTGGCGGCGATCATCCGCTACCCGCCCTTGCCCGAGACTGATCCATGGCCCGTGTCTATCTGAGCCTCGGCTCCAACGTCGAGCCGCGGCGCCATCTGACTGCCGCACTGGACGAGTTGCGCGCGCGCTTCGGTGCGCTGGCGGTGTCGCCGGCATACCGTACCAAGTCGGTGGGCTTCGACGGCGCGGATTTCGTGAACCTCGCGGTCGGCCTGGACACCGACCTGTCCCCAGCCGAGCTCAACGGCTGGCTGCACGCACTGGAAGATCGCCAGGGTCGCCGCCGTGACGTGCCGCGCTTCTCCGACCGCACGCTGGACCTGGACATCGTGTTCTACGACCGCCTCGTCACCGAGGGCCCCGGCCATCTGCAGATTCCGCGCGATGAGCTCAGGCACGCATTCGTGCTGCGGCCCATCGCCGATATCGCACCGCATTTCGTGCACCCGGTGACCGGCCGCACGATGGCCGAGCTGTGGGCGGCGTTTCCGGCCGAGACCGCGCCGATGACGGTCGAGTCGTGGCTGGAGCCGTGCGTCGGCTGATCTTCCCTGTGCGCCCGGCCTGCGCCACCATGGCGACTCCAACCGGGGAGGGGAATCCATGGGCAAGTTTGCGCGCAGCTGGGAATTGATGAAGGCCAGCGCCGGAGTGTTGCGGTCGGACAAGTCGCTGTTGGTGTTTCCGCTGCTGTCGGGCATCTGCAGCCTGGTAGTGATGGCCAGCTTCCTGATCCCGGTGGCGGCAATGACGATCGAGGGCGAGCGGCTGGGGGTGCACTACCAGCACGGGCTGTCGACGGCGTCGTGGACGCTGCTGTTCTTCTTCTACCTCGTGCAGTACTTCGTGATCTTCTTCTTCAACACCGCGCTGGCCGGCGTGGCGCTCAAGCGCCTGCGCGGCGAGGCGGCGGGCGTGAGCGACGGGCTGGCGCTGGCCGGTTCGCGCTTCGGCGCCATTCTCGGCTACGCGCTGATAGCCGCCACCGTGGGCCTGCTGCTGCGCATGCTGCAGGAGCGGCTGGGGCTGATCGGTCGCTTCATCGTGGGCCTGATCGGCCTGGCCTGGACCGTAGCCACCTTCCTGGTGGTGCCGGTGCTGGCCGGCGAGGGCGTGGGTCCGGTGGATGCGGTGAAGCGCTCGGTCGAACTGCTGCGTCGCACGTGGGGCGAAAACCTGATCGGCAACGCCGGGCTCAGCGTGGTGTTCGGCGTGATCGGATTCGTGTTCGTGCTGGTGTCCATCGTGCTGGTCGTCGGCGCGTTTTCCACGCACTCCATCGCGGCTGTGGTGACGGCGATCGGCATCGTGGTGCTGGGCTTCATCACGCTGGCGCTGGTGCAGTCCTCGCTGCAAGGCATCTATGCCGCGGCGCTGTACCGTTACGCCGAGGAGGGCGAGGCTGGAGCAGGCTTCCCGCCCGCCCTGCTGGAACAGGCGTTCCGCACCAAGGGTTGAGCGTCACGCCGACAGCGTGCAGCTGCCTGGCGGGCGCGCGAGCGTCCAGTCACGGGCGCCGGCGAGGCGGCGGCGATCACTCCCAGGTTTAGGGAGCTAACGCCGCCGCCATCGATCATCGCTGGAGCGGCTAAGCGCCTCCTGCCGATGCCTGGTCGCCGGTGGCTGAAGGGGGATACGAAGGTGCGGTGAGGCAGCGTGAGAGCCAAGCGGAATCCTCGTCGCCGGTATCCATATCCGGATCGACTTCCAGCCGCGGTCCCTCGCCATAGCCGGTCTGGAACCGCGTGGTGGTCGGGTGTGTGTTCCACGCATCGAGCTGATCGGCGTCGGCGTCGGGACAGCTTTGATCGTTTCCACCGAAGGCGCAGGTGGAAACGGGTATGAGACGGCCTTTTTCCACCCGGCCGACGGCGCGCGTGGTCACGAGCGTGTAACTGGCGAAGTCTTCGTCTTGCGAGCAGACACGGTTGCCGTGCTGATAGGCATGGCTGCCGAAGCAGCTGTAGGACATCTTGCGGTGATCGTGCGGGTCGGGGATGAATTCGCAGGACGCCAGGTATCCGGCAAAGGGGCCGCCTGAGTAGGCGCTGGCCGCAGCCCGTTGTCGCTGCGCGATCGCCACGAACTGAGACTGGTTTCCCTTGCGCGCCTGCAGGTCGCGGGTGCGCTGACGCGTCACCGCAAGCAGGACGCTGCGCTGTGTTCGCCGGTGGAAGCCATCGGCTTGATCCAGCGCCCCCAGTTCGCTCTCGCGCGCCGCCAGCCAGCGCCGTTGGCTGGCGATCAGACTGCTTCGGATGGATGGATCTTCGATGGCGTGCAGCAGTTTGAAGTAGGCCTCTGCCATGGCCCGGTCGGCGGCGGCGAGTTGCCCGTCGCTGCAGAGCGCCTTTTCGAGCGGGGTGCTGGCTCGGGCACATTGCATGGCCGCGGCGGGCGTGGCGGCCATCCACAGGCAAAAGATCGCCGTCGAAACGCGTTCCTTCATGGTGTTGCTCCTTGAATGGTCCCGGCACGTCAGCCGTGCGAGGGCAACAAACCTATCCGCTCGGGCGGCAAGAGGCGAGCGGGACAACCGTGGCGATGGGCACGCGCCGGCCGCACGGAGTCGCGGTACTCCGGTCCAGGCACTACACCGGCAGCGTGCGCCCGCCGTCGACGCGGATCACCTGGCCGGTGACGAACGGGGCGTCGCGCAGCAGCCAGAGCACGGCGCTGGCGACGTCCTCCGGGGCGCCAGCGCGCTTGAGTGGCGTGCGCTCGAGCATCGCCTGCTTGTCGTCGTAGGACTTGCCCTCGCTGGGCCACATCACCGCGCCGGGCGCTACCGCGTTGACCCGCACCTGCGGGCCCAGGTCCAGCGCCAGCGCGCGGGTCATCGCCAGCAGCGCGGCCTTGGCCATGCAGTAGATCGGGTGGTTGGCCAGCGGCCGTTCGGCGTAGATGTCCACCAGGTTGACGATCGCTCCGCCGGCCCGGCGCAGCGCCGGCGTGGCCGCCTGGGCCAGAAAGAACGGCGCCTGTGCGTTGGAGGCGACCAGCTCGTTCCATTGCGCGGGCGTGGCGCTGCCGACCGGGGTGGGGTAGAACGCCGAGGCGTTGTTGACCAGTGCATCGAGCCGGCCGAAGCGGGCCAGCACGCTGCCGACCAGCCCCGGCAAGGCATCGAGCTCGGCCAGCTCGGCATGCACCAGGGTCGTGCTGCCAGCGCGCTGCTGCTCCAGTTCGTCGGCGAGACCTTGCGCGGCGTCGGCCGAATGGCGGTAGTGCAGGGCGAGGTCGTAACCGGCGTCGTGCAGGGTGCGGGCGATCACCGCTCCCACGCGACGGCCGGCACCGGTGATCAGGGCGACGGGACGCGGATGCGACGGGCTCATGGGCAGTTCCGTGGGCGAATGGACGCCCCAGCTTGCCGCAACATCGGTGACAGGTCATCGGGGTGCGGCAGCGGCGTCGCTCTCAATCCGACGACGGCGGCGCCTTGCGCTTGCGTATGGCCTTGCGCTCGCCGGCCGCATCGGCCGCCTTCGCCACGCCGCGGACGGTCTTGGCCACCGCCTTGTCTATCGCAGCACCGGCGGCCTTGCGTGCGGCGAGAACCGGGTTTCTCGCCGGCGTGGCCGGTGGCGTGTCCGCCTCGTGCACGACCTCGCCGCTGAAGAGCTCGATGGCCGTGGCGGCGACTTGCCCGGTGTCGTAGTACGCATACGCGCCCACGCCCAGCGCACCGACCACCGGCAGCCAGCGCGCCAGCCCTTTGCCGGCGGCACGCTGGCCGATCTTCACGCCGACCTGCTTGGCGATGCGCTCCACCACGGCATAGGACACGCGCCGAAACAGCAGGCGGTCGCCCATCCGCACCACCAGGTCGCGAAACGCCTGCGCCGCCGTATGCCGGAACAGGCACCACAGCATCTGCTCGCGCCCCAGCGTGGCCTGCTTGCCGTAGGCGGCGGCGATGTCGCTGACCATCTGCGCCTGGATGCGCCAGATCGCGATCAGCTCCGGCAACACGGTGAGCCAGCCCAGCGGGCCCGGCGGCAGCGCCAGCGATCCGGCGGTGAGCGCGGCGCGGCGCTCGGCCTGGCGCGCCAGGCCGCGTGCCGTGGTGAGCGGATCGGTGCTCGGGCCCACTGCGGCCGGCGGAATCCGGCTGACGAAATCCAGCAAGGCGCGCGTCACCCGGTCGGGTGCGGCGGGCTCGTAGGGCACGGGCAGGGAACGATCGTTCGTCGCCATGGAATCTCCGGTGGCGCGGCGCAAAGGCGGGACAGTCGTCAGTGTCGGCGCGCGGCGATGAAGCGTCGCCAACCGAGACCGGTGGAGGCATGACTTCTGGCGGTGGTGCGACTTTGCAATCGATTGGCAATGTTATAACGTATCAATTCTGATCTTTTCACTTTCCCCCCGTTCGTACTGGAAGCCCCATGACGCCACGTCTGCTTGCCCTCAGCCTCGCCTGCGCCCTCGGTGTGTCCCCTGCGTTTGCCGCCGACCAACCGGCCACTCCCGACGATGGCGCGCAGAACACGCCCGCCGCCCGCAATAAGCCCGCGCAGGTGAAGCAGCTGGGCGCGGTCGACGTCAGCGCCGCGCTGGACCAGGCGCGTAATGCGCTGTCGCCGGACACCGGCTCCAGCCAGTACGTGATCGACCAGAAGGCGATCGCGCAGTTGCCGCTGGGCCAGTCCACGCCGCTCAACCAGGTCATCCTGCAGGCGCCGGGCGTGGTGCAGGACTCCTACGGCGGTCTCCATGTGCGCGGCGACCACGCGAACCTGCAGTACCGCATCAACGGCGTGATCATTCCCGAGTCGATCTCCGGTTTCGGGCAGACGCTGGATACCCGCACGATCCAGAGCGTGAAGCTGCTCGACGGCGCGCTGCCGGCGCAGTACGGCCTGCGTACCGCGGCGATCGTCGACATCACCACCAAGAGCGGCCATGACCTCGGCAACGGTGGCAGCGTCGGCATCACCGGTGGTTCGTTCGGCACGCTCAATCCGAACGCCTCGATCTGGGGCAGCAACGACCGCTGGAGCTACTTCCTCACCGCCAACTACCTGGAGAGCGACGTCGGCGTCGAGAACCCGACCGCGAGCCGTAAGGCGATCCACGACCACACCAACCAGGTCAAGGCGTTCGGCGACATCTCCTACCTGATCAACAACGACACCCGCCTGAGTTTCCTGTTCGGCGCGGCCAACAGCCGTTTCCAGATTCCCAACAACCCGGGGCAGGAGCCGGCGTTCGGCTACCTCGACACGGTCGACTTCAACTCGGCCGACCTCAATGAGCGCCAGCGTGAGACGACCCGTTTCGGCGTGCTGGCGCTGCAGGGCAAGGCCGGCGACACCGACTACCAGGTCTCGCTGGGTCAGCGCTACTCCAGCCTCGAGTTCACGCCGGACCTGATCGGCGACCTGATGTTCAATGGCATCGCTTCGACCATCGATCGCAGCAACCGCGCCAGCACGCTGCAGGCAGACTTCGCCACGCCGCTGGGCGACCGCCACACCCTGCGTTACGGCGTCTACGGCAGCTTCGAGCGCGCACCCAGCAGCAACAACGCCTACGTGTTCCCGGCCGACGCCGACGGCAACCAGACCAGCACCACGCCGATCAACATCTTCGATGGCAACCGGCTGACCGCCAAGACCTGGTCTGCCTACGTGCAGGACGAGTGGAGCATCGGTGACAAGCTGACGGTGAACTACGGTCTGCGCGGCGACGAGTACAAGGCGTTCCGCACCGAGAGCCAGCTCAGCCCGCGCCTCGGCGCGGTCTACCAGGCCACCGACTCGACCGTGCTGCACGCCGGCTACTCGCGTTACTTCACGCCGCCGGCGACCGAGGCGATCACCACCTCCAACATCAGCAAGTTCGACGGCACCACCAACCAGCTGCCGGACAACGGCAACAACACGCCGCTGTCCGAGCGCTCGGACTACTTTGACGCCGGCATCTCGCAGAACGTCGGCCCGAACCTCACGCTGGGCGTGGACGCCTACTACCGCAAGGTGCAGCGCCTGCAGGACGAAGGCCAGTTCGGCGCCGCGCTGGTGTACTCCACCTTCAACTACGCCAAGGGCCGCATCAAGGGCGTGGAGTTCACCGCCAACTACGACAACGGCCCGCTCAGCGCCTACTTCAACCTGGCGGCCAGCCGCGCCATCGGCAACCGGGTGATCACCAGCCAGTACAACTTCGCCGCGGACGACCTGGCCTACGTGGCCGACCACTACATCTTCCTCGACCACGACCAGGCGTACTCCTCCTCCGGCGGCATCAGCTATGCGCTCGACGAAGGCACCCGGGTGGGCGCCGACTACCTGTTCGGCAGCGGCCTGCGCAAGGACGGCAGCGTGCCGAACGGCGCCTCGCTGCCGGCCTACTTCCAGCTCAACCTGAGCCTGTCGCACGACTTCCAGTTCGAGAACACCGGCAAGCTGCACACGCAGCTGGCGCTGATCAACGCGCTGGATCGCACCTACCAGATCCGCGATGGCAGCGGCATCGGCGTAGGTGCGCCGCAGTTCGGCCCGCGTCGTGGTGTGTATCTCACCGTGCAGAAGGATTTCTGATCCCCCCCGGCTTGCCGCGTCACGACGACTGGCTCCTCCCCCCGGCCGTCGTGACGTGGGCAAGCACCTTGGCGGCATCCGGACGCACGATCGCCACGCGCGTGCCGCCATCCAGTCAGCCAAGGCGCACGGCGCCGCCCGCCCGAGCCGCTATCCTTGCGCGCGTTCTCCCCGAGTGACGAGCGCATGCACAACCGACTTCCCGAACCGTCCGCCGACGAACGCGCGCACTCCGAACGCCTGCTCGCCCAGCTGAGCGAGCACATCGCCGCGCACGGGCCAATGCCGTTCGCGCGATACATGGAGCGCTGCCTGTATACGCCCGGGTTGGGCTACTACAGCGCGGGCGCTACCAAGTTCGGCGCGGCCGGCGATTTCATCACCGCGCCGGAACTGGGCGAGCTGTTCGCACGTTGCGTGGTGCATGCGGTGCAGGGGGCTCTCGCCCAGCTGGGTAAGGCGGCCGACTTCCTCGAACTCGGCGCCGGCAGCGGCGCCTTCGCCGAAGCCGCCCTGCGCGCCATGCACGAAGCCGGCACGCTGCCGCACCGCTACGCCATCCTCGAACCCAGTGCGGATCTGCGCGAGCGCCAGCGCGAACGTCTGGTCGCCGCGCTTCCACCGGACGTCGCCGCGCGCGTGCACTGGCTCGACCGGCCGCCGACCGAGCCTTGGCGCGGCGTGCTGTTCGCCAACGAGGTGGTTGATGCGCTGCCCGCCACGCGCTTCGCAATCCACGACGGCGCGGTGTGGGAAGAGTGCGTGGGCCTGGGCGACGACGGCCGCCTGGTGCGCGAGGATCGCCCGGCCGATGCCGCGCTCGTCGACGCCGTGCGCCAGCTCGAACGCGAACTGGGCGCGTCGTTCGACGACGGTTACCGCTCCGAGCTTTTGCCGCAGCTGGCCGCCTGGCTGCAGGCGATTGCCGGCACGTTGCAGGCCGGGCTGGTGTTGTTCGTCGACTACGGCTACACCCGCCGCGAGTTCTATCTGCCCGAGCGTCGCGACGGTACGCTGATGGCGCACTACCGCCACCGCAGCCACGCCGACCCGCTGTACCTGCCCGGTCTCAACGACCTCACCGCCTCGGTGGATTTCAGCGCGCTGGCCGAGGCCGGTGTGCGCGCCGGCTTTGCCCTGACGAGCTACCTGCCGCAGTCGGCCTTTCTGATCGGCGCCGGCTTGCCACAGGCGTTCGAGGCGGCCTATGCGAACGCACCGGACGAGGCGGCGCGCTATCGCCTGGCCCAGCAGGTGAAGCGGCTCACCCTGCCCGAGCAGATGGGCGAGCGGTTCCAGGCGGTGCTGTTCACCCGCGGCCTCGATCCGCTGCCGCTGCCCGCCGATCTGATCGACGGCAACCACGCCGCACGTCTGTGATCGCCACGTCCAGTCGCTTGCAGTTCCATCGCACCTGGGTGGCGCTGGGCGTGCTGGTGATGGCGTGGACGCTGTGGATGGCGCTGCGCCCGGACCCGGGCATCACGTTGGCCGTGCCGGACGGCGACAAGCTGCTGCACGCGTTCGCCTTCACCTGCCTGATGGGTTGGTGGGGCAACGTCTACGTCGATCGCCGCTGTCGTATCGGCGCGGCGCTGGTCTGCCTGGCGTTCGGCGTATTCATCGAACTTGCGCAGTGGCTCGATCCACCGCGCGATGCCGATCCGTTCGACGTGCTCGCCGACGCGGTTGGCATCGTACTGGCGGGGTTGCTGCTGCGCACGCCGCTCGCCCGCGTGCTGGCGAGCGGCGAGGCGTGGTTACGGCGTCGGCGCGGCGACTGAGCTGGCCGGCGCGGGTGTCGCGCCGCCGTTGCCCGCCTCTGCCGGCGCCGTCTCGGCCGGGCTCACCGGCGTGGAGTCTTCCGGCCGGCGCGCCAGCTCGCCGTGCTTGAACAGGTTTGCGGCCACCTGGTAGTAGGCGATCGCATCGTTCACCAGCGCGTCGTTCACCGGCGAGGCGGCCTTGGCGTCGCCCGTGTCGAAGTCGGGAATCAGCTGCTCCAGCTTGCGGCCCGGCTCCAGCGCGGTGAGCACGTTGTGGCGCAGGTAGCCGAGCTTCTCGTAAGTGGCCGGGAACGCACGCTCGCGGCCCGGTTCGAGCTGGAATACGTCGTAGCCGAAGAAACGGCTGCGGTAGCTGAAGTGCAGCAGCCCGAGCAGGGTCGGCGGGATGTCGATCTGCGCGGTGAGGCGCTCCACCTTGCGCGGCGGGATGTGCGCCGGCGCATAGATCCACAGCGGGATGTGGTAGCGGTTGATCGGGATGCTCGACTTGCCCGCGCTGGCCGCATCGTGGTCGGCAGTGATCACGAACACCGTGTCGTTGAAGTACGGCTTGTCCTTGGCGCGCTTGAGGAAGTCGCCGATCGACCAGTCGGTGTACGCCACCGCGCCCGCACGCGAGCCTTGCGGGAACTTCACCCGGCCTTCCGGGAAGGTGTACGGGCGGTGGTTGGAGGTGGTCATGATGTGCAGGAAGAACGGCTTGCCCTGCGCATGCACCTGGTCCATCTGCGCCAGCGCCATGGTGAACAGGTCTTCGTCCGATACGCCCCACACGTTCTCGTGATGGATGGTGGCGCCCTTGGGGAAATCCTTGCGGTCCACCGCCAGGTAGCCGTTGTGGCTGAAGAAGTAGTTCATGTTGTCGAAGTAGCCGTAGCCACCGTAGACGAACTCCGACACGTAGCCGCGATCGTTGAAGATGTCCGCCAGCGAGAACAGGTTCTCGTTGTTCTTCATCTTGATCACCGAGTCGCCCGGCGTCGGCGGCACCGACAGCGACAGCGCTTCGAGCCCGCGCACGGTGCGCGTGCCGTTGGCGTAGACGTTCTCGAAGAACAGGCTGTTGTTGGACAGTGCGTCCAGCTGCGGCGTGAGGCCTTCCTTGTTGCCGAACACGCCCAGGTAGTCGGCCGAGAGGCTTTCCACGCTGATCAGCACCACGTTGAGGTGCTGCTCCGGGCCAGTGTTACGGATGGCGCGGGTGAGGTCGTGCGGGCTGTCGCTGAGGTAGGTCGCCTCGGGCGTCTTCAGCAGTTTGCGCACCCGCGTGTACGCCTCGGTCTCCGGCAGGGTGCGGTAGAACTTGGCGTAGTCGAGGTGGCTGGAGCGGAACGCCGCGAAGAACTGGAAGATGCCGTTGCCGGCCAGCTCGTTGACGTAGTTATTGTCGGTGCGGTCCTTCATGTCGGCGGTGATGCCGGCGGTCACCGCCACGCTCAGCACCAGCCACACCGCGGCCAGCGCGCTGCGCTGGGCGAAGCGGGTGCCGGCATCGCGCTGATGCACACGCCGGCGCGTGGCCCACAGCACGATCACCGCCACCGCCGCCAGCAGCGCCAGCCAGGTGCCGATCGGATACGACTCGCGGATGTTGCCGATCACCTCGGTGGTGTAGACGAGGTAGTCCACCGCGATGAAGTTGAAGCGCACGCCGAACTCCTGCCAGAACACCAGCTCGGAGGCCGCCACGAACAGCAGCCCGAACAGCAGCGCCAGGCATAGCCCATACAAGTAGCCGCGACCGCTGCGGCGGTTGTACGCCAGCGCGGGCAGCGGCAGCAGGTAGATCACCACGATCGCCAGCGGCCACACCTCGTGCAGGCTCGCCTTCCAGATCAGATGCAGGACGCCCCAGCACAGCGCGAAGCCGGCCAGCAGCGCGCCGATCCATGCCAGCCAGCGGCCGGGAGTGCGAACCAGCGGCCGGTCGGTGGGCACGATCCACAGGAACAGCACCAGCGGCCAGGCGACGTAGACGAAGGTGAGCAGGTCCGACACCGCACCGACGCCGAAGGCGTACAGGTAGTTGAGCGGGTTGGGCGACACGCCGCTGCCGGTCATCACCAGCAGGGCGATGCGGGTGACCACGCCGATCAGCAGATAGGCACCGGCCAGCCAGCCGAGGGGGCGCAGCCGCTGGCGCAGCGGCGAGGGCGAACGGAAGCTCAGGGACACAGGCAACTCCGGCAGATCAGGGCGCGGCTGCCAGAGGCAGCGCCGCGGGAAAGGGCTAGATGCTAGCGAGTTTCACGTTAGCAATGGCTTTGACTCGGGCCGCCTCCATCGCGGCGCCGACCGCCGGACCCTTGAGCCCGTCGGCGATGAACGGTGCGGCCTGCACCGCCGTGGCCGCCGCGCAGGCGCGGCGCAGGTAGTCCGCCGGCGGATAGTCGTCCTCGGCGTGGCCGAGCCGGCCGCGCTTGTCGGCCCAGCAGGCGGCCAGGAACGTGTCCAGCCGTGCCGGCCGGCGCAGGGCGTCCAGCGCGGTCAGCAGCTTCATCACGGTGGCCGGCTTGAGCTCCAGCGCGCGGTGCGCGTTGAGGTGCTCGCGGCAGACCAGTTCGGCCAGCGCCGCGTGCTCGCCGGGCACCTTCAGCCGCGCCGACAGCGCGCGTACACGCGGCACGCCGGCGTGCTCGTGACCGATGTGGCGCGGCAGCGCGTCGACCGGCGTCAGCGCCTTGCCGAGGTCGTGGCCCAGCGCGCAGTAGCCCACCAGATCGTCGCCCGGCGCGATCACGGCGGCGGCGTCCAGCACCAGCTCCATGTGCGTGCCAGTGTCGATCTCCGGATGGAACTCGGCCCGCTGCGGCACGCCGTACAGCGCGTCGATCTCGGGAAACAGCACCGCCAGCGCGCCGCTCTCGCGCAGCACGCGCAGGAACGCCGAGGGCTGCGCCTCGCTCAACGCCTTGCGCGTTTCGGCCCAGACGCGTTCGGGCACCAGGTGATCCACCTCGCCGTCGGCCACCATCTGTTGCATCAGCGCCATCGTTTCCGGTGCCACGCGGAAGCCCAGCGGCGCGAAGCGTGCGGCGAAGCGCGCCACGCGCAGCAGGCGCACCGGATCCTCGACGAAGGCCGGCGACACGTGGCGCAGCATGCGGGCTTCGAGATCGCGCACGCCCCCGTAGGGATCGACCAGCGCGCCGGCTTCGTCCTGCGCGATGGCGTTGATGGTGAGGTCGCGGCGGGCCAGATCCTCTTCCAGCGTCACCTCCGGCTCGGCGTGGAAGGCGAAGCCGTGGTAGCCGCGTCCGGTCTTGCGCTCGGTGCGCGCCAGCGCGTATTCCTCGCCGGTCTGCGGATGCAGGAACACTGGGAAATCCTTGCCCACCGGGCGATAGCCCAGCGCCAGCAGCTCCTCCGGCCGTGCGCCGACCACCACGTGATCGCGGTCGACCACGGGGCGGCCGAGCAGATGATCGCGGACGGCGCCGCCGACGAGGTAGCTGTGCATCGGGCCATTCTGCCATGCGCGCCTTTCACGTCTCTGCCACGGCGGACCCGGCGCGCCGGGGTTATGCTCGCGTGGGTCCGTCGCCACCATTGAAGGGTCCCCGCGATGATCCGTCTGCTCCGTTCCGTTCTTGCCTTCGCCCTGTTCGCTTTCACGTCGGCCGGCTCGCTGGCCGGCACCCAGGCGCCCGATCCGGCCCGCACCCGCGCGTACATCGACCACGCCTGGACCACGCTCACCCGCGCCACCGACGACTGCGCCTCGCTGGTCGATCCCAAGGTGGCCACCGAGCCGGTGCTCTACCTGCCGGCCGACGTGTCGATGCCAGCCGCGCTCGCCGCCACCCAGCAGCGCTGCAAGGTCGACGTGCGTCGCCTGCCGCAGCCGGTCACCGCGCTGGGTCAGATCGACGCGCGCACGTTGCCGGCGCAGGGCGTGCTCTACCTGCCGCATCCGTACGTAGTGCCGGGCGGCATGTTCAACGAGATGTACGGCTGGGACAGCTACTTCATCGTGCTCGGTCTGGTGGCCGATCACCGCGAAGATCTGGCGCGCGGCATGGTGGAGAACTTCCTCTACGAGATCGACCACTACGGCGGCGTGCTCAACGCCAACCGTACCTACTACTTCAGCCGCTCGCAGCCGCCGTTCCTCACCGCGATGATGCGAG
The DNA here is from genome assembly GCF_051962475.1 of Dyella sp. GTDB lineage: Bacteria > Pseudomonadota > Gammaproteobacteria > Xanthomonadales > Rhodanobacteraceae > Dyella_A. The sequence continues at coordinate 173,418 of NZ_JBQCCF010000069.1, read as the reverse complement.
CGGTGCTGGATGACCGCGCCAGCTTTCCCGATGCGGAGGCCGCCGCCGCATGGCTGCGCAAGGCCTATCCGCCGGCGGTGAAGGACCACGCGATCTGGACCAGCGCCGCGCACCGCGCCGGCGACACCGGCCTGGCCCGCTATATGGACTTGGGCGCCGGCCCGGTGCTGGAGATGCGCGACGCCGGTTATCTCAAGGGTGTGATCCGCTACCTGCGCAAACACCCGGAGCAGAACCGCGACTACCTGGTGAAGTCCGCCGAGCATCCCGATCCGGCCGAAACGGCCCGGCTGAAGAAGATCAGCTGCGACCTGGCCGCCTCACGCGTGTGCGCCGATGCCTGGGCCGATGGCTACCGGCTCAGCGCCGACTACTACGCGGGCGACCGCGCCATGCGCGAGTCCGGCTTCGACACCAACTTCCACTTCGGTCCGTACGGCGCCGCGACCCATCATTACGCGGCGGTGGGCCTCAACAGCCTGCTGTACCGCTACGAGCGCGACCTGCACGATTTCGCGCTGCAACTGGGCAAGCCGGACGAGGCGGCGCACTGGGCGAAGCTGGCCGAGGCGCGCAAGGCCGCCATCAACAAATACCTGTGGCGCGCCGACCGCGGCCTGTTCATGGACTACGACACCACTACCGGCAAGCCGTCCGCCGAGCCGTACCTCACCACCTTCTATCCGCTGTGGGCTGGCCTCGCCACGCCGGCGCAGGCCAAGGCGGTGCGCGACCACCTGGCGCTGTTCGAGCGCAAGGGCGGCCTGGCGATGAGTGGCGACACCAGCGGCGCGCAGTGGGACGAACCGTTCGGCTGGGCGCCGACCAACTGGCTGGCGGTGAAGGGACTGGACGACTACGGCTTCCACGATGACGCGCGTCGCCTCGCCGGCAAGTTCACCGGCACCGTCGACCGCAGCCTCGCTGCCGACGGCACCATCCGCGAGAAATACAACATGGTCACCGGAAACGCGGACGTCAAAATCACCGCCGGCTATACCGACAACGTGATCGGCTTCGGCTGGACCAACGGTGTGTACCTCAAGCTCCGCGAGCTGCTCGCGAAGCCTGCCGCAGCGGGGACAAAAAAAGACGCCGCGGAGGCCGCGGCGCATTGATCCAATGGCCTGGGCGGCTCGATAAACGGCGCAGCGTGCGCGCGTGATAGAGCCGGCGCTGGCGCGGCAGGCCGTGGATCAGCCGCTCCAGCCATGGCGTGAACGGCTGCGGCACGATGCCCAGCGCGGCGTAGCCGTCGACCTTGCCCACCGAGTCGGTGCGCAGTGAGCGGAAGTTGTCCAGCGAGAACGGCTTGCCCGGCAGCAGCTCGGCGAACTGCGCCTGCAGCCGGCCCAGCGCATCGGGCAGCGGCAGGATGCGCGTGCGCAGCCCCGCAGCGTCGCGGATCGCCGCGACGATCTCGCCCAGAGTCAGCACCTGCGGCCCGTACAGCTCGAAGCTGCGGTTGAGCGAGCGCTTGTCGTCGGTCACGCAGCGGGCGATGGCTTCCACCACGTCGCCAACGTAGGTGGGTGCGAGCCTGGACTGCGTGCGCGCCAGCGGCAGCACCGGCGTCAGCTTGAGGATCCTGGCGAATCGCCCGACCAGGCCGTCGCCGTCGCCGAAGATCACGCTGGGCTGGTACAGCGTCCAGCGCAGGCCGGACTGGCGCACCAGCCCCTCGGCCTCGCCGCGCGTCTTCAGGTACTGGCTGAGGCCCTGGCCGGCCTTGAGCGAGCTCATCTGGTGCAGGCGCGGCACGCCGGCCGCCTTGCACGCCTCGATCACCTGCCGGGTCAGCTCCACATGCACGCGCTGGAACGTCTCGCGTCCGGCGTTGTTGAGGATGCCGATCAGGTTGATCACCGCGTCGGCGCCTTCGAACGCCGCACGAAGTTGCGTCGGATCGTGCACATCCACACTCTTCAGCCGCACGCCAGGGATCACCCCGATCGCGCGGTGCTTCTCGCGGTTGCGGGTGAGCACGGTGAGCTGGTGGCCGTCGCGGGCAAGCCGGTTGAGCAGATGGCCGCCGACGAAGCCGGTGCCACCAAGGATGACGAGACGCAGGGGAATCATGGCGATCGATCTCGCGCGGTTTGGAATCTAAGGGGCGGAGGCCGCCGCGGCCGGAACGGTGCCCGGCTCGGCAGGCGCCGTCTGCGCGGCCCCGTCATCGGCCGGACAACGCACCGCCTTGCGCACCGTGCCCGCGGCGGGTGGAACGTACATGGTGCCGATCGGCGTCAGCCGCTTGTCCAGCGGCACGGCGCTGCCGGACAGGCGCCAGTCGTAGATCACGCTGAAGGCCATCACCCGCGCCACGTATTCGCGCGTCTCCTTGTATGGGATGGCGGCGGTGAACACGTCCGGCGGCAGCGTGCCGCGCGCGGCCAGCCACTGGTCCACCTTGATCGGGCCGGCGTTGTAGGCCGCGCTGGCCAGCCATGGCGCGCCGTTGTAGCGCTGCGCCATCTGCGCCAGGTAGCGCGTGCCCAGCTGCACGTTCACTACCGGGTCGTACAGCGTGTCTCCGCCGCCCCACGGCAGGCCGTAGCTGCGCGCGACCTGCGCGCCGGTGCCCGGCAGCAGCTGCATCAGGCCGCGTGCATCGGCGCCGGAATGCGCGTCACTCATCCAGGCGCTTTCGGCGCGGGCGATCGCATAGGCCCAGGCCGGATCGATGCCGGCCTGCTGCGCCTGCGGCACCACGCCGTCCTGGCTGGCCAGTGGGAAGCGCTGCTCGTACAGGCGCAGCGCGTCGCCACTGGAAAAGGTGAATACGGCGCGGTCGTACCAGCCGCGCTGGTAGGCAAGCAAGGCGGCCTCGCGCCGGGTCGCTTCGTCGCTGCCGCGCAGGGCGCGCACCCATTCGCGTCGTGCCTCACGCGGCAGGTCCACCGCGTACAGCTCGAACGCCCGCTGCATGCCCAGGTCAGCCAGCAGCGAGCGGGCGCGGGCTTCGTCCGGGGCCAGCGTCCACGGGCACAGCGCGTACGGCGCGTCGGCGCGGTCGGCGGCGAGAAAGCCGAAGAAGGTCGGTTCGCTGGCCAGTGCGGTGTACTGCTGCTGCGCCTGCGCCGGCTTGCCCAGCTCGGCCAGCGCCCGCGCGCGGAAGTAGCGCCACTCGCCGTCACGTTGCTGCTCGGGGCTGAGCGCATCGATCGCGGTCAGTACGGCGCGCCAGTTCTGTTCGGCCAACGCCACGCGTACGCGCCACTCGCGCGTGGCGTCGGTCTGTGCCGCCGCCGGCAGTTCGGCCAGCCGCTGCAGCGCGTGGTCGTCGAAATCGGTGGCATGGAACAGCGCCAGCGCGTTGAGCACGTCGTTGCGCTGCTCCTCGCTGAAGTGGAAGCGCTTGCGCAAGGTGAGCCACGCCTGGTCGGCGGCGCTGGATTGCCGCCGCGCCAGCCGCTGCAGCGCAATCGCCGCGGCCTCCCGATGATGCGGCGTATCCGGCCAGTGCTCGGCCTGCGCCGTGGCTTCGGCCGGGTCGCGCAGGGCCAGCGCCAGGCGTTGCGCCGCCTCCGCATCGCGCGCCGGCAGCCAGGCGGCGAGCGCGGCGACGGTGCCGCCGGCACCGGTTGCGACGGCGCGGTCGATACGCGCCCACAACCGCGTCGGCGTCAGTAGGCCGGCATCGTGCGCGGCGCTCTGCACCGGATCGCAGGCGCCCGGCAACGAGGGTTTCTGCCACAGCGCGGCGAGGTCGCGGTCGAAGTTCAGCGGCTGGCCTTGCGCCATGCGTGCCTGCAGCGCATCGCAGGTGAGCGCGTCGCCGAGGCCGTCCTGGTAGAGCGCAAGGAAGCCGGTCCAGTCCTGTCGTCGCGCCAGCTCGCCGAGAAACGCGCGGCGCAGGTCGTCGGCGGGAAGCAGGCCGGGATGGGCGGCCAGATACCCCTGCACGCGCGCCAGGTCGAGCGTGGCCAGGTCATGCCGCAGTGCGGCCGCTTCGAGGTAGGGGTAGAGCACGTAGTCGTGCAATCCCTGCGCCTGCGCGCGCCAGGCGTCGCCGCCCTGCTGCTGCGCGGTCGCGTAGGCCTGCTTGAACGCCGCGCGCTGCGCGTCGGTCGCGGCGGCGGTGGCGGCCGCCGCCGGCCGCATCAGCGACAGCGCGACGATCGCCATGCCAACGAGACAGCGCGCGATCGGGGATGAATAACGGCGGGGGGAGGGGCGGAAAACGGGCATCGTGCCTCCTGAATTGCTTGAGCGACCAGTGTAGCGGATGGCCCTTGAACGGCCGGCCCGCCAGCGTGCCGTCGCAGTGCGGCGAGGGCCTGCGGCGCGCTGATAGACTGACGCGCTCGCCATTCCCGGGAACCCCATGACGCCTGCGTCCACGCCCACCACGCGATCGCCTTGGCCGGTGTGGCTGGGACTGCTGCTCGCCGCGTTCGCAGGGCTGTCCTGGTGGTGGGCGGCGGGGCGGCCGGTCGAGCTGCCCAACGCGCCCTCGGCGCGCATCGCCTGCGTGTCCTACGCGCCCTACCGCCACGAGGGACAGACGCCATACGACCCGGCCACCTTCATCTCGCGGCAGCAGATCGACGCCGATCTCAAGGCGCTGTCGCGCCGCTTCGACTGCGTGCGCACCTATTCGCAGGGGCAGGGGCTGGATGCCGTGCCGGCGATCGCCGGACGCTACGGCATGAAGGTGTTGATGGGCGTGTGGATCGGTCGCGACGCGGCCGCGAACGCGCGCGAGATCGCGCTGGCCGCGGCCACCGCGCGGGCGCATCCACAGGTGCTGCGCGGCGTGGTCGTGGGCAACGAGGTGTTGCTGCGCGGCGAGCAGTCGCCCGCGGCGCTGGCCGGCTACCTGCGCCAGGCGCGCGCGGTGCTGCCGCCGACGGTGCCGATCACCTATGCCGACGTGTGGGAGTTCTGGCTGCGCCATCCGAAACTGGCCGCCTCGGTCGACTACGTCACCGTGCACGTGCTGCCGTACTGGGAGGATGATCCGGTGCCGCCCGGGCGTGCCGTGCAGCACGTGGCCGACGTCTATGCGCGGGTGCGCGCGGCGTTTCCCGACAAGCCGGTGATGATCGGCGAGACCGGCTGGCCCAGCGCGGGAAGGCCGCGCCAGGGCGCCACCGCGAGCGTGGTGAACGAGGCGCGCTATCTGCGGGAATTCCTACGCTACGCCGCCACCGTGCAGATGCCCTACAACGTGATCGAGGCCTTCGACCAGGGCTGGAAGCGCGCGCAGGAGGGCACGGTAGGTGGCTACTGGGGCATCTTCGATGCGCAGGCGCAGCCGAAATTTCCCATGCAGGGCCCGGTGACCGAAGTGCCACGCTGGTGGCTGGGTTGGCTCGCCGCGGCACTGGGTGGCGCGCTGTTTGTTCTGCTCGGGCGACCAAGCGGCGCCCGTGCCGCCGCCGCACTGGTATTGGCCGGCATCGCCAGCGGCGCGGCGCTGGCGTGGCAGGTGCGGCAAATGCTCTACGCCTGCGGGCCGTGGTGGGAATGGCTGCTCAGCGGTGCCGCCTGCGCGGCCGCGCTGGTCACCGCGCTGGTGCTTGCGCGGGCGCTGGGGGCGGCGATGCAACGCGTCGAAGTGGCACCGCCGTCGCGCTCGTGGCGCTTTGCCTGGCTGTTCGCGCTGGCCTATTACGGTTTGCTGCTGGTGTTCGACGGACGCTACCGCGATTTCCCGCTGGGCCTGTTCGCGCTGCCCGCTGTGGGCTATGCGCTGGTGGCGCTGGCCGGGATCGGCATGGCCGGCGCACGGCGGCGCGAGGATGTGTTTCTCGCCGTGGCGATTATCCTGCTCGCCGCGCTGGTGCTGGTGCAGGAGCTGGGCAAGAACCCGGTGGCGTGGCTATGGCTGGGGCTGAGCGTGCTGCTCGGCGCGGCCGCGCTGCTCCCGCCGCGCCGCGTCGCGCACCAGCAGCACGGCGCCGGCCAGTAGCGCCAGTGCACCGGATTGGTAGCAGTACAGCTCCAGCGCGACCGCGCCGAGCGCCGCAGCCAGCCAAGCCGTCCACAGCCGCTGGCGCAGCCAGGCGAGTGCGGTGGCGGCGAGCGCGAGGTAGCCGAAGCTGTTGTTGAGGAAGCCCTCGACCACCCGCGTGCGCAACGCACACCAGGCGGGCGGGTCGATCGCCGCGGCACAGCGTTCGGCCAGGGCCGGAGGCTCCACCAGCTGGTAGCGCAGCCAAGCCGCCAGCGCGCCGGCGAGCAGTACGCCGGCCCACGCCAGTACCAGCGCGCCAGGGCGCCGCTCGCTCATCGACGGCGCACCTTGTGCAGGCGCGGCGCCACGCGCGCCGGCATGCGGATTTCGGCGGCCAGCGGCAGGTGGTCGGAGAACGCCTGGGGCAGCGTCCACACCTTGTCCAGCTGGATATCGGCCGAGGTGAGGATGTGGTCCAGCGCGCGTCGCGGTTTCCAGCTGGGGAAGGTCGGCGTGGGCTGATCCGGCGGCTGCAGGCGGCATTTGGCGAACAGGTGGCGCATCTCGCTGCTGTGCGCCTCGGTGTTGAGGTCGCCCATCAGCACGGCATGCGGAAAATCCGCCAGCACCTCGCCGATGAAGGCCAGCTGCTTGGCGCGCGCCGGTGCGCTGAGTGAAAGGTGGGCGATCATCACCGCCAGTGCGTCGTCGCCCTCGCCGAAACGCGCCAGCATCGCGCCGCGCCCGGGGATGCGGCTGGGCAGCGGGTAATCGAGAACGCTGTGCGGTTCCAGGCGGCTGATCAGGCCGTTGGCCGAGTGCGCCAGCCGCGCCATCGGCCGGTTCGGCTGGTGGCTCCAGAACGGCATGCCCGCGGTTTCGGCGAGGTAGCGCGTCTGGTTGAGAAAGCCCGAACGCAGGCTGCCGGCATCGGCCTCCTGCAGGCCGACCACGTCGAACTGCGGCAGCAGTTCGGCGAGGCGGTCGAGGTTGTCCATCTTGCTGCGCCCGGGCAGCACGCCGTGCAGGCTGCGCGTGACGTACTCGTGGTAGCGCTGCACGCTGCCGCCGGCCAGGATGTTGCAGCTGAGCAACCGCAGGCGGCGCTCGGGAACGTTGGCAGGTGCGGGGGCGGCGCGGCTCATGGGCTCAGGCGGCAAAGGAGCGGAAACAGGTGCGCCAAGCATGCCGTGCGGCGCGTGAACGCCGCGACAGCCGCGCTTGCCGCTGCCCCGGCCGGCCTTATTTGCCGGCCAGCTCGCGCTTGGCCAGCCACTGGGTCATCGCGGAGAGCTGGTCGAACGTGTGCACTTCGCCGCTGCGGTACTTGCCGTCCACCACGATCGTCGGCGTGCCGGTGACGCCCCACTTCTGGATCAGCGCCAGGTCGCTCTTCATCTGCGCGGTGACCGCGTCCGAGGTGGCGATGCGCATGAACTCGGCGCGATCCACGCCCTGGCGGGCGTAGAAATCGGCCAGCTCGTCGAGCGTGTTGAGCGGATAGTTCTGCTCGAACTTCTCCTTGAACAGTTCCAGGTGCGTGCGGTCGACCACGCCGAGCTTCTTCGCCGCGTAGTAGGCGCGGGCGAACGGCAGCCACTCGGCGCTGAACGGTGCCGGCACCAGCTTGAACACCACGCCCTTGGGCAGCGCAGCGCGCAGCTTCTCGGCGATGGGCGCGAAATGCGAGCAGTGGATGCAGCCGTAGGAGAACACCTCGACCACTTCCACCTTGCCTTCGGCGCTGTAGCGCTGAGCCGGGCCGGGCAGGGCTACGTAATCGGTGCCCTCGGTATACGGCGCGGTCGCATCGTTGCCGGTGCCGGCGGTGCATGCGGTGGCAAGCAGGAGTCCGCCGAGCAGGGCGAACAGGCGCAGGCGGGAGAGGTGCTTCAGCATGGATCGACTCCGGAGCGGATAGGGGCGAAAAGGCAAGACCGCGGCAGGCGGCAAAGGTGCCGCCGGTGTCGCTTACTTGCCGGCGGCTTCCTTGGCCGCAAGGTACTTGGCGAGCTCCACCATCTGCGCATAGCCGCCGGCGCTGGGGCCATCGAAGCGGTACTTGCCATCGATCACGATCGTCGGCGTGCCTTCTACGCCATAGGCCTTCACCAGCTGGTCGGCGCGCTTGACCTGCGTGTTGATGCTGAAGGAGTTGGCGACCGCCACGAACTCCTTCGGATCGACGCCGAACTTGGCGTAGACCTTGGCCGCGTCATCGATCTTGGGCAGGTCGGACATCGGCTTCAGGCCCTGGCCGTCGGCGCGCTCGGAGCTCAGCTCCTTGCTCTTCCACACCGCGTCATACATCGCGTCGTTGGCCTTCTCGGCCACGCCCAGCGCCTGCGCGGTGAGGTAGGCGCGCTGGAACATCGGGAAGTTCTCCTGCGGAATGAACGACACCGGCAGGTAGGACATCTGCGCGTAGGAGGGCAGGCTCGCGGCCAGTTTGCCCACCAGCGGGTGGAAGGCATTGCACGAGGGGCAGGCGTAGGAAAACACCTCGGTCACCTCGACCTTGTCGGTGTTGGACACCTTCGGCTGCGCCGGCTCGATGCGGAAGTAGTTCTTGCCCTCGACCCACTTCGGGTCTTCGACGAAGGCAGGCGCATCGGTGGGCGCCGCTGCCGCAGCCGTGGTGGCCGCGGTCGCCGGCGTGGCGGCCGTCGATGCCGGTGCCGTGTTGGTGGTCGCTGCAGCGGCCGTGCCGGCGGTGGCCGGTGTGGCGGCCGGTGCCTGCGCGGGCGCACTGGCGGTGGACGAGGGAGCGGAAGCGGTCGGCGCCGGGCTGTTGCTGTCGTGGCTGCACGCGGTGAGGGCGAGCAGGGCGAAACACAGGATCGGCAGGCGCTTCAGCATGGGAATGTCCTTGGGGAGTCGGCGGCGTCAGATACAGACGCACAGGGTAAAACGACAACGCCGACCCGGAGGTCGGCGTGTGGGTCGATCAGGGTGCCGCGGTAGCGGTGTCGCCGCTGTCGGCCGAGTGCAGGCCCTCGATGTAGCTGGCCAGTGCGGTGATGTCCTTGGCGTCGAGCTTCTTGGCGATCGCCGGCATGATCTGCGCGTGGGCGTCGTCGCCCCACACCGTGCCGTCGTGCCATGACTTCAGCGTGGCCTCCACGTATTGCGCGTGCTGACCGGCGAGTTGCGGATAGATCGCACCGGGATTGCCGCGGCCATCGGTGAGGTGACAGGCCATGCAGGCCGGAATGCCGCGCTCCACGTCGCCCTCGCGGTAGAGCTTCTGGCCGTGCTCGACCAGCGCCTCGTCGGCGACGCCCGGACGCGACACCTTGGTGGCGAAGTAGGCGCCGATGTCGTGCATGTCCTGCTCGGACAGCGGGGAGGCCATGCCGAGCATGATTGGGTTCTGCCGCTTGGCGGCCTTGAAGTTGGTCAGCTGGCGGGCGATGTACGACTCGTGCTGGCCGGCGAGCTTCGGATACTGCGGGTCGGCCGAGTTACCGTCGATGCCGTGGCAGGCGCCGCACACAGCGGCCTTGCCCTGGCCGGCGGTGGCGTCACCGGGCTTGACCGCGGCGGTCGCCGCTTCGGCGGGCGCTGCTGCCGCAGGCGCTGCTGCGCTGCCGGCCGCTGCCGGCGCCGCGCTGGAAGCAGCGGCGGGCTTGGCGTTCTGGGCCATCACCGCGCCGGCGGACAGCGCGAAGGTGAGGGCGACAGCCGCCCCAAGCACAGCGTGCCGAAAATCGGCGGGCCGAAAACTCATACACTTGTCTCCTGAAAGACTGCAGATACTGCCGTGAAGCCGCCGCGCGGCTTGCCTTGGGCAGAAACCGCAGAATTATCGCCGTGCCACCCTGACCGGTCAAACCATTCCCATGTCTTCCAATCCGCTCCAGGGCGCGCAGTTCGTGCTTGCTGCCCATCGCATCAGCCAGCTGCCCGCCGATCAGGGAGCGGAGGTGGCGTTTGCCGGCCGCTCCAACGCCGGCAAGTCCAGTGCGTTGAATGCGCTTACCGGCCATCGTGGTCTGGCGCGCACCTCCAAGACGCCCGGGCGCACCCAGCAGATGGTGGCGTTTTCGCTGCCCCCGTTGCCGCCGGTGGCGGGCGAGGCGCCGTTCGATGCGCGCCTGATCGACCTGCCCGGCTACGGCTACGCCAAGGTCCCGGAGGACCTGCGCGCGCACTGGAAGACCGAGATCGACGCCTATCTGCACCAGCGCCGTAGCCTGCGCGGCGTGGTACTGATCGCGGACATCCGTCATCCGCTGAAGGAATTCGACCGGATGATGCTGGACTTCTGCTTCGCCACCGCACTGCCGTGCCATCTGCTGCTGACCAAGGCCGACAAGCTCTCGCGCAGCCAGGCGATGCAGACAGTGGCGGCGATGCGCCGGCAGTTCGTCAACGAAGGGCGCCAAGCCACCGTGCAGGGGTTTTCCTCCAGCGCGCCCACCGGCGTCGACGAGGCGCGCGCACGCGTACTCGAGCTGCTGCGGCAACCGCGCGCTGGCTGATTCGCAAGAATCCTTGCGACACTATGCCGCTGCGCGGTTGCGGGTGATCAGGCGGCCTCGACCGTCCGCATGAACACGGCGCACAGCGCCTCCATGCCGGCGCGGTCCTCGTCGTCGAAGCGACCGGTGAGCGGGCTGTCCACGTCCCAAACGCCGAGCAGGCTTCCGTCCGCCTTTACCAGCGGCACCACGATCTCGGAGTTGGAGGCGGCATCGCAGGCGATGTGACCGTCGAACGCGTGCACGTCAACCACCAGTTGGGTCTGCCGCGTCTGCGCCGCCGTGCCGCACACGCCGCGACCCAGCGCGATGCGGATACACGCCGGCTTGCCCTGGAACGGGCCCACCACCAGCTCGGTGCCGTCGTAGAAGTAGAAGCCGGCCCAGTTGAGGTCCGGCAGGCTGTGGAACAGCAGCGCGCTGAAGTTGGCGGCGTTGGCGATCAGGTCGGGCTCGCCGGCCATGAGTCCGCGTGCCTGTTCAAGTAGTTCCAGGTAATGCTCGCGCTTGCTGGTCGGCGCGTGGGTGGAGAGTTCGAACATGCGTGGGCGTCCGGGGGCAAAGTGCTTATTATGCGCCGCGCCGTCCGAAGGAGCCTCCGATGCCATCGTTCGTCTTTTCTCCAGGGAACCGCAGCTGATGCGTCCGGCCGTGTTCATTGCCGGCACCGATACCGGCATCGGCAAGACCCATGCCTCGTGCGCGCTGCTGCACGCGCTGCGCGCGGCAGGGCGCGATGCGGTGGGCATGAAACCGGTGGCCAGCGGCTGCGAGGAGACGCCCGAGGGCTTGCGCAACGAGGATGCGCTGGCCCTGCAGGCCGCCGGCCCGGCCGGCGTGGCCTACGCGGCGATCAACCCGGTCAGCCTGCGCGCGCCGCTGTCGCCTCACCTGGCAGCTGCGCGCGGCGGCGTGACGGTGACGCTGCCGCTGCTCACCGAGGCATTTGAGCGGCTGCGCGCGCGCCATGCGCCGGTGGTGGTGGAGGGCGTCGGCGGCTGGCTGGTGCCGCTGGGCCCCGGATTGATGGCCCCGGCGCTGGCGCAGGCGTGGGAGCTGCCGGTGATCCTGGTGGTCGGCCTGCGGCTGGGCTGCCTCAACCACGCGCTGCTCAGCGCGCGCGCGATCGCGGCGGACGGCTGCCGGCTGCTGGGCTGGATCGGCAATCGCATCGACCCGGCGATGGCGGCCGTGGAGGAAAATCTGACCACCTTGCGCGAGCTGCTGCCGGGCCAGTGCTTGGGCGTGCTGCCGCACGGCGAGCCGCCGCAGCATGCCGCGCGTCATCTCGGCGCCGCAGTCGAGGCGCTGGGTTGAGCCGTCGTGCTGACCTTCACGCGCCGTGCCGGCCATCGATGCTCTGATCCGCGCCGTTGATATTCCCCACGGAGAGGCCCATGCCGCAACGCAACCACTACTACCTCGGCATCGATGACCTTGCGCAGGCGCGTGGCCCGATCGCGTCGCTGCGCTACGACGGCGCCGGCCCGAACGACTTCGCCGCCGCGCTCACCGAGGCGATGCGCAGCCCGCAACTGTTCGAACACTGGCGCGCGTTGCAGGAGGAACCGGACGAGGTCGACCCGGCGCTCGGCGTCACCGATGCGGCCGCCGAGGCGCGCGCCTCGGTGGATGACATGCAGCGCGTGGACGTCGACCTGGTCACGTCGCTGCCGATGAGCGTGGTGCGCCACCGGCTGAATCTGCTGATCGGCAAGCACTGGAGCCTGCGCGACATGCGCGCCGCCTGAGCGCGTCGATGGCGCGCTGCGGCTTGGAAGCGGGGGCCTCGAATCGTTAGAGTCGCGGGCTTGCCGTATCCAAGCGCCCGGTGGTCGGGCGCGCCTCCAAGGGAACCCGCATGCTCCGACTCCGTACTCTCGTGATCGCCACCTCGATCGCCCTGGCCGCCTGCTCGCAGCAGGCCAGTGACGACGCTGCCAAGTCAGCCGCAGCACCGGCGAGCAGCGCGCCGGCCCCGGCTCCGGCCGGTAGCGTGGCGGGTGTCGCCTTCAATGCTGCCAACCCGTTCGCCCAGGCCAGCACGCTGGATTTCCAGGCGCCGCCGTTTGACAAGATCACCGACGCCGATTACCAGCCGGCGATCGAAGAGGGCATGCGCCAGCACCTGGCGGAGATCGAGAAGATCGCCGACAACCCGGAGCCGGCCACCTTCGACAACACCTTCGTGGCGATGGAGAAATCCGGTGCACTGCTCAACCGGGTGATGGCGGTGTTCAACGGCGTCACCGGCGCCAACACCGACGACACGCTGCAGAAGGTGCAGGAGGACGAGGCGCCGAAGCTCGCCGCGCACGAAGATGCGATCTATCTCAACAGCAAGCTGTTTGCGCGGGTCGAGTCGGTCTACAACCAGCGCGCCTCGCTCAAGCTCGATCCTGAGTCGCTGCGCCTGGTCGAGGTGGTCTATCGCGACTTCGTGCACCACGGCGCCAAGCTGTCCGACGCCGACAAGGCCAAGCTGAAGGACCTCAACAAAGAGGAGTCGACCCTCAGCACCAAGTTCACCAACACTCTGCTCGCCGCCACCAAGGACGGCGCGCTGGTGGTGGACGACAAGGCCAAGCTGGCCGGCCTCCCCGACGGAAACATTGCCGCCGCGGCGGCCGCGGCTAAGGAGCGCAAGCTCGACGGCAAGTACGTCGTCAGCCTGCAGAACACCACGCAGCAGCCGGCCCTGCAGGGGCTGGATGACCGCGCCACCCGCGAAGCGTTGTTCAAGGCATCGTGGAACCGCGCCGAGAAGGGCGACGCCAACGACACCCGCGCGACCATCGAGCGCATCGCGCAGATTCGTGCCGAGCAGGCCAAGCTGCTGGGTTTCCCCAACTACGCGGCATGGAAGCTGGAAGACCAGATGGCTAAGACGCCGACCGCGGCGATCAAATTCATGCAGGACCTGGTACCTGCGGCCACCGCCCGCGCCGCGCGCGAGGCGAAGGACATCCAGGACGTGATCGACGCCCAGAAGGGCGGCTTCAAGGTCGCGGCCTGGGACTGGCAGCACTACGCCGAACAGGTGCGCAAGGCCAAGTACGACCTGGACGAGAACCAGATCAAGCCGTACTTCGAGCTGGACAACGTGCTGCAGAACGGCGTGTTCTACGCCGCCAACCAGCTCTACGGGCTGACCTTCAAGGAGCGCAAGGACCTGCCGGTGTACCAGCCGGATGTGCGCGTGTTCGAGGTGTTCGACAAGGACGGCAAGTCGCTGGCGCTGTTCTACTGCGACTACTTCAAGCGCGACAACAAGGGTGGCGGCGCGTGGATGGACAACTTCGTCGGTCAGTCCAAGCTGCTGGGCACCAAGCCGGTGGTCTACAACGTCGCCAACTTCACCAAGCCGGTGGCGGGTCAGCCGGCGTTGCTGTCCTTCGACGACGTGATCACGATGTTCCACGAGTTCGGCCACGCCCTGCACGGCATGTTCGCCGACGAGCAGTACCCGACGCTCTCCGGCACGGCTACCGCGCGTGACTTCGTCGAGTTTCCCTCGCAGTTCAACGAACACTGGGCGACCGATCCGAAGGTGTTCGCCCACTACGCGAAGAACTACAAAACCGGCGAGGCGATGCCGCAGGCGCTGGTGGACAAGCTCAAGAAGGCGACCAGCTTCAACAAGGGCTATGACATGACCGAGCTGGTCTCTGCGGCGTTGCTGGACATGGGCTGGCACACGCTGGGTGCCGACGCGCCCAAGCAGGATGCCGATGCGTTCGAGGCCAAGACGCTCAAGGACGACAAGATCGACCTCAGCTACGTGCCGCCGCGCTACCGCTCCAGCTACTTCCAGCACATCTGGGGCAACGGCTATGCCGCCGGCTACTACGCCTACCTGTGGACCGAGATGCTGGCCGACGACGGCTTCGAGTGGTTCAAGGAACACGGCGGCCTGACCCGTGCCAACGGCGACCGCTTCCGCGCCATGGTGCTCTCGCGCGGCAACACCGAGGACCTGGAGAAGATGTACGAAACCTGGCGCGGCAAGGCGCCCAGCGTCGAGCCGATGCTGATCGACCGCGGCCTCAAGGAAGCGCCGAAGGGCAAATAGGCGCCGCGTGTGCATCAACGAAAAAGGCCGGCGAAAGCCGGCCCTTTTCTTATCTATGCCGCCCCTTGTAGGAGTCCGCTCGCGAGCGATGCTCTTGGCTTCGATGTGGATCAGGAGCGAAAGCATCGCCCGCGAGCGGGCTCCTACGACAACCGGTCAGTAGGCGAACTCGCGGAACACCGGATCGACGCTGCCGCCCCAGGCGCTGTGGAACAGCTCGAGCTTGCGTTCGGCCGGAGTCAGGTTCGCCTCGACGATCTCGATCAGCGGCTGCAGGAAGATGCTCTCGTCGGCGCCGCCGTCGTTGGTGCAGGCGCGGCGCTTGAGGCCGTGCGTGGCGATCTTCAGCGCCTCGCGCGCCAGGTCGCGCACCGTGCCGCCGCGGAACGGCAGCTTCAGCGCGTGCTTGGGCACGCCGTCGCGCAGCGCGTGGCGCTCGGCCATGGAGAAATCCTTGACCAGGTCCCACGCCGCATCCAGCGCTTCGTCGTCGTACAGCAGGCCGACCCACAGCGCCGGCAGTGCGCACAGGCGACCCCACGGGCCACCGTCGGCACCGCGCATTTCCAGGTACTGCTTCAGCCGCACTTCGGGGAAGGCGGTGGTGAGGTGGTCGGCCCAGTCCTTCATGGTGGCCTTCGTGCCTGGAATGGCCGCCAGCTCGCCGGCCATGAAGCGCTTGAAGTCCTGGCCGGCCAGGTCGATGTACCTGCCGCCCTGGTAGCTGAAGTACATCGGCACGTCGAGGATGTAGTCGACGTAGCGCTCGTAGCCGAAGCTGTCGGCGAACACGAAATCGAGCATGCCGGTGCGGTCGGCATCGGTGTCGGTCCACACCTGGGAGCGGAAGGACTGGTAGCCGTTGGGTTGGCCGTCGGTGAACGGCGAATCGGCGAACAGCGCCGTGGCGATCGGCTGCAGGGCCAGACTGGTGCGGAACTTCTTCACCATGTCCGCTTCGGAAGAGAAATCCAGGTTCACCTGCACGGTGCAGGTGCGAGTCATCATGTCCAGGCCGAGCGAGCCGACCTTGGGCATGTACTCGCGCATGATTTTGTAACGGCCCTTGGGCATCCACGGCATCTCGTCGCGACGCCACTTCGGCTGGAAGCCCATGCCGAGGAAGCCCAGCCCCAGGCCTTCGGCTATCGAG
Organism: Dyella sp.; assembly: GCF_051962475.1. Taxonomy (GTDB): domain Bacteria; phylum Pseudomonadota; class Gammaproteobacteria; order Xanthomonadales; family Rhodanobacteraceae; genus Dyella_A. Next base: position 157,807 of record NZ_JBQCCF010000069.1, on the reverse strand, counting down.
CGCACCTCGGCCAAGTGTGCATTCACTTCGCGGCAGGTCTCGTGGATGGTCGCCAGCGGCGCGCCGGACAACTCCAGCTGGCCGGCCGGCTCCAGCGTGATCGAGGCCTTGTCGCGCGCCAGCGCCACCGGCAGCTCGCCCTCGCGGGCGATCTCCCAGCCGTAGCGCGCGGCCAACTGTTCCAACAACACGCGGATGCCGCGCTCGCCCTCATAGGTCGGCGGGCGCAGATCGTCGGTGCGAAAGCCGAATTTCTCGTGCTCGGTGCCGATACGCCACGCCTCGCGCGGCTTCTCGCCGGCCGCAAGGTAGTCGACGAGCTGCTGGCGACCCGCGATCGGGGTGCTCTTGACGGCACTGGGGATGGACACGGTGCAAGCCTTTGCGGTGGAAACGGCGGTTATGGGGACGGCGCGCGGCGGCCCAAGGGGTGCGCGAAAAATAATTGTACGCGAGAGTTCAGAAGCGACGCACATGCCGCGACGCCTCGCCGCCACGGCCGGTGGCGGGCAGTAGGTGCGGCCTGGTATCGCAGCGACGCCCAAGAAAAAGCCGGCCAGCGGCCGGCTCTTTCTGTATCACCTTGGCGCTCGGGATCAGCGCTTCATCGAGTTGAAGAACTCGTCGTTGGACTTGGTGCTCTTCATCTTGTCCAGCATGAACTCCATCGCGGCCAACTCGTCCATCGGGTGCAGCAGTTTGCGCAGGATCCAGATCTTGGCCAGCAGGTCCGGGTCGATCAGCAGGTCCTCGCGGCGGGTGCCGGAGCGGTTGATGTCGATGGCCGGATAGACGCGCTTCTCGGAGATGCGGCGGGACAGGTGCACTTCCATGTTGCCGGTGCCCTTGAACTCCTCGTAGATCACTTCGTCCATCTTGCTGCCGGTATCGGTCAGCGCGGTGGCGATGATGGTCAAGCTGCCACCTTCCTCGACGTTGCGCGCGGCGCCGAAGAAGCGCTTCGGGCGCTGCAGCGCGTTGGCGTCGACGCCGCCGGTGAGCACCTTGCCGGAGCTGGGCACCACAGTGTTGTAAGCGCGGGCCAGGCGAGTGATCGAATCGAGCAGGATCACCACGTCCTTCTTGTGCTCGACCAGGCGCTTGGCCCGCTCGATCACCATTTCGGCCACCTGCACGTGGCGCACCGCCGGTTCGTCGAAGGTGGAGCTGATGACCTCGGCGCGCACGGTGCGGGCGATCTCGGTCACTTCCTCCGGGCGCTCGTCGATCAGCAGCATGATCAGGTGCGCGTCGGGGTGGTTGTAGGTGATCGCCTGGGCGATGTTCTGCAGCATCATCGTCTTGCCCGACTTGGGCTGGGAGACGATCAGACCACGCTGGCCGCGGCCGATCGGCGCGATCAGGTCCAGGATGCGGCCGGTGATGTCCTCGCTCGAGCCGTTGCCGCGCTCGAGCTTGAACGCCTTGCGCGGAAACAGCGGCGTGAGGTTCTCGAACAGCATCTTGTTCTTCGACGCTTCCGGCGGATCGCCGTTGATGTCGTCGACGCGCAGCATGGCGAAGTAGCGCTCGCCTTCCTTCGGGTGGCGCACGCGCCCGGTGATGTAGTCGCCGGTGCGCAGGTTGAACCGGCGGATCTGGCTGGGGCTGACGTAGATGTCGTCCGGGCCGGCCAGGTAGCTCTCGTCGGCCGAGCGCAGGAAGCCGAAACCGTCCTGCAGGATCTCCAGCACGCCCTCGGCCCAGATGCCGCCGCCGGAGCGGGCGTGCGCCTTTAGCACGTTGAAGATCACGTCCTGCTTGCGCTGGCGCGCCACGCCTTCCTGGATACCCAGCGACTCGGCGTAGGCGAGCAGCTGCGGCGCCTTCATGCGCTTGAGTTCGGTGAGGTTGATCAGGCGGTCGTTGCTGCCGACGTCGCCGGTCTCGTCGTCATCCATCGGCAGCCCGTTCGGGTTGCGCTGGCCGCCGCCACCACCGCCCTGGTTGCCGCGCTGGCCACGCTCGTGCCGACGGCGGCGACCGCGATCGTTGCGGTCATTGCGATCGTTGCGGCGGGGCTCGCCGTTGCCGCCGCCCTGGCCGCCCTGATTCTGGACCCCCTGGTTCTGGCCGCCCTGACCGCCCTGGTTGCCATTCTGCGGTGCCGGACTGCCGCCGCCCGTCTGGCCGCCGGAGGAATTGCCCTCGCGGGCTTCGGGGGCGGGACGGCTGTTGCCGTCCGTGGACGGGGTGGGGCGCTCGGCCGGCGCGCGCTCATTGCCGCGGTCCACCGGCAGGCTGCCCTGCTCGGGTGCCGGCGCGGCGCGGGGCGCTTCGCTCGGGGCCGGAGCCACCGCCGCAGGCTTGTCCGCCTTGGCGGCGGACTTGCGTGGCGCGCGCTGGCGCGTTTCGCCCGCAGGCCGGGACTCGGCGCTCGATGCGTCGTTGGGTTCTTTGCTTTCGATATCGGACACGGGCAAACCTCGTGGGGGCGCCGTTGGTACAGGAGGGAGGAAGGACACGTTGCGCAGAACGCGCGGCGGAACAGGACTGTTCCGAACAGGGGAGGAATCTAGCACCCGCCACGCGGCGCCGTAAAGCGCGGCAGCGGGTGCCGGGGCGCGTCAGAGCGCCTTGTCGATCATCTGGGTCAGCTGACCCTTGCCGACGGCACCGATCTGGGTCGCCTCGACCTTGCCGTTCTTGAACATCATCAGCGTCGGGATGCCACGTACGCCGTAGGTGCGCGGGGTCTGCTGGTTCTGGTCGATATTGATCTTGACCACGCGCAGCTTGCCCTCGTACTGCTTGGCCAGCTCGTCCAGCACAGGCGCGATGGCCTTGCACGGGCCGCACCATTCGGCCCAGAAGTCGAGCAGTACGGGGGTATCGGACTTCAGCACTTCCTGCTCGAAGGCCGCGTCGCTTACGTGGGTAATGAGGTCGCTCACCGGGGTTCTCCGAGGGTAGGCGGTGGGATGGGGGCGACCGCGCGGACGGCATCGGCTACACTGCGGTGCCCATGAAACGCGGGTCGTACCGGACTTGGGGAAGCGCGATCGCCGTTGCGGCGCCCGTGCATTCCAGCCTAACTCGGGGCGCGATTCAAGCGATTCAAGGGGCCGGCCAGCTAGTGGTTCCGTTGACATAGGCAAGGCTTCTGCGCAGTGGTGTTCCTGCCAACCGCCTTGCCTATGCCAGCGGAACCGCCGGTTCGGGCCGTTCCACCCCGGCGCCCGTCACGGCTGTCGGCTGCCGCGCCAAGCCCTCGGGGCGGGGCGGCGCCCACGCCACTCCCTAGCGCCGCATCACCCACCTGTCCCAAGGCCACCCGGCGGCGGGACCGGGCGAGCCGCCTTGCGCCGCCCGCAGCGAAACTGGCCTCCCATGTCCGAAACCGTTCTCACCGATACCTTCTTTGCCAACTTCGACCTGCACCCGCTGCTCAAGCAGGGTCTGGACGATGCCGGCTTCACCCGTTGCACACCGATCCAGGAGCTGACCCTGCCGATCGCGCTGGCCGGCCGCGATGTCGCCGGCCAGGCGCAGACCGGCACGGGCAAGACCTGCGCCTTCCTGGTCGCCATGATGAACCGCCTGCTGACCCAGCCGGCGGCCGCCGACCGCAAGGACTCGGACCCGCGCGCACTGGTGATCGCGCCGACCCGCGAGCTGGCGATCCAGATCGACAAGGATGCCCAGTCGATCGGCCGCCACACCGGCCTGCGCACCGCGTTGATCTATGGCGGCGTCGACTACGACAAACAGCGCCAGCAGCTCAAGGACGGCTGCGACATCATCATCGCCACGCCCGGCCGTCTGCTCGACTACTACAAGCAGAACGTGTTCGGCCTGAACAGCGTCGAGGTGATGGTGATCGACGAGGCGGACCGCATGTTCGATCTCGGCTTCATCAAGGATGTGCGCTTCATCTTCCGCCGCCTGCCGGCGCGCGAACAGCGCCAGGTGCTGCTGTTCTCGGCGACGCTGAGCCACCGCGTGCTGGAGTTGGCCTACGAGCACATGCACGAAGCCGAGAAGCTGGTGGTGGAGACCGACAACGTCACCGCCGACCGCGTGCGCCAGGTCGTCTACTTCCCGGCCAAGGAAGAAAAGATGCCGTTGCTGCTGAATCTGCTCGAACGCACGCAGGCCGAGCGCAGCATCATCTTCGTCAATACCAAAGCCGCCGCCGAGCGCATCACCGACCGGCTCAAGCGCCAGGGCTACCGCGTGGGCGCGCTGTCCGGCGACGTGCCGCAGCTGAAGCGCCAGAAGCTGCTGCAGCGGTTCCAGGAAGGCCAGCTTGACATGCTGGTGTGCACCGACGTGGCCGCCCGCGGCCTGCATATTCCCGCGGTCAGCCACGTCTTCAATTACGACCTGCCGCAGGACGCCGAGGACTACGTGCACCGCATCGGCCGCACCGCGCGACTGGGCGCCGAGGGCGACGCGATCAGCTTCGCCTGCGACCTCTACGCGATGAGCCTGCCGGAGATCGAGGCGTATATCGGGCAGAAGATCCCGGTCGCTTCGGTCGATCCGGAGATGCTGGTGATGCCCAAGCCCAAGGCGATCGATGCGCAGTTCGCCGCCGATGCCGCGGCTGACAGCGCCGCCTTCGGCGACCGCGTCGAGCCGCGCGAGGGCGACAAGGGTGCGCGTGGCAGCCGCAGCCGCAGCGGCGACGGCAAGCGCGAAGGGCGTGGTCCACGTCCGCCGCGTTCGGCCGAGGCGCGCCCGCCACGCGCCGCCGTCGCCGAGGCGGCCGTGGCTGCAGTGGTCGAGGCCGCCGTGTCGAATTCGGCCACCGCGCCGGACGGCACTCCCACCGACGCCAGCGGCGCGCCACGCAAGCGCCGCCGCCGTGGCGGTCGCGGCCGCAACCGCCGCGACGGCGAAGCGGCTTCGGCCGAAGCGGGTGCCGCGGCGACCAGCCGGCCGGCGGCCGAGAACAATGCCCCGCGCGGCGAGCGTCGTCCCCCGCGCGAGCGCCGTGCGGGCAACGAGGCGGCTGCGGGCCGGCCGTCGCGCCAGGTAGCGGTGCAGTCGGGCGTGCCGGCCGAGGCGTCGGTGCCGAAAAAGCCCGGCTTCTTCCGGCGCCTGACGCGGCTTTTCACCGGACGCTGAGCGCTTGCCGACGGTGAGCCTCCGCGCGCGGCGCAGGGGCTCACCTGGCTGCGTGCATCCCGTATCCTTGCCGCTGGTTGGGACGGCAAGGTCGGGGAACGCGGTGATCCGCTTTGATCAGGTAAGCAAGCGCTATGACGGGGGCCACGAGGCGATCTCGCAGCTGTCGTTCGAAGTGGGCGATGGCGAGATGGCCTTCGTCACCGGCCATTCCGGGGCCGGCAAGAGCACGCTGCTCAAGCTGCTGGCGCTGATTGAGCGACCCTCGCACGGGCAGATCCATCTAGATCACCTCAACCTGGCGAAGGTCGGTCGGCGCGGCATTCCCGGTTTGCGCCGGCGCATCGGCATGGTGTTCCAGGATCATCGGCTGCTGATGGACCGCAGCGTGTTCGCCAACGTCGAGCTGCCGCTGGTGATCGGCGCGTTGGCCCCGGCCGAACGCGCCAAGCGCGTGCGCGCGGCGCTGGAGAAGGTCGGTCTGCTTGCCTACGAACGGCAGTTGCCGGACACCTTGTCCACCGGCGAGCAGCAGCGCGTGGGCATCGCTCGCGCCATCGTGGCGCGGCCGAGCCTGCTGATCGCCGACGAACCCACCGGCAACCTCGACCCGCAGCTGGCGGTGGAAATCATGGGCCTGTTCGCCGAGTTCCAGCAGGTCGGTACCACCGTGCTGGTGGCCAGTCACGACCTGCCGCTGATCAAGCGCATGCGCAAGCGGGTGATCGTGCTCGATCACGGCCGCCTGGTGGCCGATGTGGCCGCGCAGGAGGTGCTGTGAGCACGCGTCCCGAGCAACCGGTCGCCGACGATGCCGCCGGCCAGCGCGGCAGCCGCCGCAGCGAATCGCGCCGCGTCGCCAGCTGGAGCGAGCACCATCGCTGGAGCGCGGCGGCCAGCCTGCGCCGCCTGCTGGCGCGCCCGTTCGGCACCTTGATGACGGTGGCCGTGATCGGCCTGGCGCTGGCGCTGCCGCTGGCGTTCTACCTGCTGCTCGGCAACGTGCAGCGCATGGGCGATGCGCTGGGCCAGCGGCAGGCGATCAGCGTGTTCCTGCAGCCGGGCCAGAGTGCGCCGGCGGCCCAGCTCATGGCGACCAGCCTACGCGAACGCGCCGACGTGGCCGCGGTGACGGTGAAGACCCCGCAGCAGGGCATGGACGAGCTGGCCACGATGCAGGGCTTCAGCGGCGCGGTGCATGCGCTGGACGACAACCCGCTGCCCTACGTGCTCGACGTGCAGCCGAAGGACGCGCTCAATGCTGCCGCCGTGCAGGATCTGGTCACCCAGCTGCGCGATCTGCGCGGGGTGGACATGGTGCAGGACAGTGGCACCTGGCGGCAGCGGCTGGACGCATTGCTCGGCCTGGGCAACCGCATCGTGGCGGTGCTGGCGCTGTTGCTTTCGCTGGCCGCCCTGCTGGTGGTCGGCAACACGGTGCGGGTGGACATCGCCAGCCGGGTCGAGGAGATCGGCGTGCTGATGCTGATTGGCGCCAGCGGTCCGTTCGTGCGCCGGCCCTATCTCTATGCGGGTATCTGGTACGGCCTGTTTGGTGGTGTGCTGGCCTCGCTGCTGGCGGTGGCGATCGAGCTGTCGCTGGTGGCGCCGGTGGAGCAGCTCAACGCGGCCTATGCCGGACAGCTCGAACTCGGCGCCTTGCCGTTGTGGCTGTTGCTGGCTACGCCGCTGGCGGCCGCGGTGCTCGGCTGGCTGGGCGCGCGGCTGGTAAGTGCATGGCAGCTGCGGCGGGCGACAGTCTGATGCGCCGCATCCATGCATTGGTGATGGTGATCGCAGGCACGGTGGCATGCGACGTTGCAAGATCGACGATTCCGGCGGAATGCCTGGAATCGGGGTGGGAGAGGAAGTGATCGACGTGCGGACCTTGGCGGCAGCCGCCATGTGGGAAGTGAAACGATGAGCGGCGGCAGCATCAGCGGCCGCAGCGTGGATGAGTCGCCGCGCGTGCTCGTGGTCGATGGCTCCAAGGTGGTGCGTCAGTTGATCACGCGTGTGCTGGCCAGCGACCTGCCGGCGGCCGAGGTGGTGGGCTGCGCGACCGGCGAAGAGGCGCAGCGCGAGCTGCAGGCCGGTGCGTTCGATTTCATCACCGTGGCGCTGCGCCTGCCCGACATGGATGGGCTGGAGCTGGCGCGCTACGTGCGCGAGTCCGCGCCCCAGGCCTACGTGCCGATCGTGGTGGTGTCCGGCGACGTGGACGATCGCCTGCACCGGCGCACGCTGGGCGAGCACGTCACCGACTATTTCGACAAGTCGCTGGGCTTTCCGGCGCTGGGCGCGTTCATTCGCGGCTACGTCAGCCCGCAGGAAACCGCCTCCGGCACGGTGCTCTACGTCGAGGACAGCCGGGTGGTGGCGCTGGCGACCCGCCGCATGATGGAAAAGATCGGCCTCACCGTGCGCCACGTGGTGAGCGTGGAGGATGCCCTGGCCCTGCTGGAGGCGGACCGCGAACTCGGCTGGGTCGGCGCCGACGTGGTGCTCACCGACGTCAGCCTGAAGGGCGAGCTGACCGGCGGTGATCTGCTCGAACGCATCCGTACCGAATTCGGCTACAGCAAGGGGCGGCTGCCGGTGCTGGTGATGACCGGCGACGAAAACCCGGCCAACCAGGCGGCCCTGCTCAAGGCGGGTGCCAACGACCTGGTCGAGAAGCCGGTGGAAGAGCACCTGCTGATCACCAAGCTGCTGTTCCAGCTGCGCGTGTCGCAGCACCTGCGCTCGCTCAAGCAGACACCGCCGGCATGAGCGGCGAGCGCGTTCGACTGGAGCCGGGCTGGAAGGCTCGCATCGGCGACTATCTCGAGCGCCCGGAGATGCGCGCCCTGGCCGACTTCCTGCGCACAGAGAAGCGAGCAGGCAAGGAAACCTACCCGCCGGGGCCGGAGATCTTCGCCGCCTTCGATCACACCCCATTTGAGGCGGTGCGCGTGGTGATCCTCGGCCAGGACCCGTATCACGGGCCGGGCCAGGCGCATGGCTTGTGCTTTTCGGTGCGCCCGGGCGTGCCGGTGCCGCCCTCGCTGGACAATATCTTCAAGGAAATCACCCGCGACCTGGGGATTCCCCGGCCCGACCACGGCTGCCTCACGCCTTGGGCCGATCGCGGCGTGCTGCTGCTCAACGCGGTGCTGACCGTGGAGCGCGGGCAGGCCGGCTCGCATCAGGGCAAGGGCTGGGAGGGCTTCACCGATGCGGCGATCGAGGCGCTCAACCGCGAGCGAGAGGGCATCGTGTTCCTGCTCTGGGGCAGCTACGCCCAGCGCAAGGGCCGACTGATCGACATCCGGCGCCACCATGTGCTCACCGCGGTACATCCCTCCCCGCTATCCGCCCACCGTGGCTTCATCGGTTGCGGGCACTTCTCCGCCGCCAACGCTTGGCTGCAGCGGGAAGGGCAGGCGCCGATCGACTGGTCGCTGCCGCCGCGCGCGGCGCTGGCGGGGTGAAGCGGCTTCACGGCGGGTGAATGTCCGCTGCGGAGAATGGTGAGTCTTTCCCATCCGACTGGACTTCCTGTTGGCTTTTCTGTACCATTTGGTTCAATAAGTCGACGCGGCGACCTTCTTTGCCGCGCCGGAACTTTGTGTCGGCTTTAGCACTCCAAGTACCCGAGTGCTAAGCTGCTCCCCATTCAGGAGGTTCCGCCCATGTCCCAGGCCTTGGTCACCGCCAACATTCCGGTACCCAGCCTCGTTGGTAGTCTGGATGCCTATATCTCGGCGGTGCACCGCATTCCGGTGCTCAGCCAGGAAGAAGAGCAGGCGCTGTCGCGCCGCTACCTCGAAGACAACGATCTGTCGTCGGCCAAGAAGCTGGTGATGTCGCACCTGCGCTTCGTGGTCCACGTGGCCCGCGGCTACTCCGGCTACGGCCTGCAGCTCGGCGACCTGATCCAGGAAGGCAACATCGGCCTGATGAAGGCGGTGAAGCGCTTCGATCCGGATCAGGGCGTGCGCTTGGTTAGTTTTGCCGTGCACTGGATCCGCGCCGAGATGCACGAGTTCATCCTCAAGAACTGGCGCATCGTGAAGGTCGCCACCACCAAGGCGCAGCGCAAGCTTTTCTTCAACCTGCGCAAGAGCAAGAAGCGCTTGGGCTGGATGAACTCCGAGGAAGTGCGCACGGTGGCGAAGGATCTGGGCGTGCCGGAAGCGACCGTTCGCGAGATGGAGTCGCGCCTGTCCGGCCGAGATGTAGGCTTCGAGGCGCCCACCGACGCCGACGAGGACGCCAAGCCGGCGCCGGCCGCGTTCCTGGTGGACGACGGTGCCGATCCGTACGACTCGGTGTCCGACGCCGACCAGAGCGACAACCAGCTGGAAACGCTTTCGGCCGCACTGCAGAAGCTGGACGACCGCTCGCGCGACATCATCCAGCGTCGCTGGCTCAACGACGACAAGGCCACGCTGCAGGATCTGGCCGACGAGTACGGTGTATCCGCCGAGCGCATCCGCCAGGTCGAGGCCAACGCGATGAAGAAGATGCGCGGGTTGTTCGCCGCCGCGGCGTGATCGCCGGCCACAACGCGCAACGCAAGACGGCCCCGCGAGGGGCCGTTTTCGTTGGTGCTTGCGGCTAGATGGATATCGTTAAAGCTTGGCGGCCAGCAGCTTTTCCAGCTTCAGCTGGTCGGCGGCGAACTTGCGGATGCCGTCGGCCAGCTTGTCGGTGGCCATCGCGTCCTCGTTGTGACCCCAACGGAAGGCCGGCTCGCTGATCGGTTCCGGACGCGGCGCGCGGGCGCCGGCGTCTTCCAGCGCGCGCGGCAGCGGGTCGCTGCTGGCATCGAGTTTTTCCAGCAGGTCCGGGCTGATCGTGAGGCGGTCGCAGCCGGCCAGCGCACGGATCTGCCCCGCATTGCGGAAGCTTGCGCCCATCACCACCGTCTCGAAGCCGTGGCGCTTGTACCAGTCGTAGATGCGCCGCACCGATTGCACGCCCGGATCCTGCTCGGGCTCGAACGACTTGGCGTCGGTGTTGGCCACGTACCAGTCCATGATGCGGCCGACGAACGGCGAAATCAGGTAGACGCCTGCCTCGGCACAGGCCACCGCCTGCTCGAACGAGAACAGCAGCGTGAGATTGCACTGGATGTCGCGTCGCTCCAGCTGCTCGGCGGCGCGGATGCCGGCCCAGGTGGAGGCGATCTTGATCAGGATGCGGTCGCGCTTCACGCCGGCGTCCTCGTACAGCCCGATCAGGCGCTCGGCCTTGGCGATGGTGGCGTCGGTGTCGAACGAAAGCCGCGCATCGACCTCGGTGGACACGCGCCCGGGCACCAGGTCGAGGATCTTACGGCCGACCGCGACGGCGAGATGGTCACCCGCATCGGTGATCTGCTGCGCGTGGCTCTGGCTGCGGGATTTCGCCCACCTCACCGCCTCGTCCAGCAGCGGCGCGTAGCCGGTGATCCCGGCGGCCTTCAGCAGCAGCGACGGATTGGTGGTGGCATCGACCGGCTTGTAGCGGGCGATCGCTTCGATGTCGCCGGTATCGGCGACCACGGTGGTGTACTGGCGAAGTTGTTCGAGCTGCGATGCCATCGGGACCTCCTGAACGTCAGCCGCCAAGTATACGAGGCGGGGGTAGCGATCCCGTGAGCGCAGCGCTTTAGTAGAGATCGATCGGATCCACGTCGAGTGACCACCGCACACGCCGCGCGGCGGGCAGCTTGCTCAGAGCACGCTGCCACGGCCGCGCCACGGCATGCAGCTGGGCGCGGCTGGCGGCCTCAATCAGCAACTGGCCGCGATGGCGCCCCGCGCGCAGCGCCATCGGCGCGGCCATCGGCCCGGCCAGTTGCAGCGCGTGATCGTCCGGCAGCGCAGCGGCAGCGGCCGCAAGGAAGGCGTCCACGGCGATGCGTTCGTGCGCATCGGCGCGCAGCAGGATCTGGTGGCTGTAGGGCGGCAGCGCCGCCTGCTCGCGCTCGGCCAGCAGGCTGACGGCCGCCGCGCCATAGCCCTTGGCGAGCAGGGTGTGCAACAGTGGATGGTCAGGATGATGAGTCTGCAACAGCACCCGCCCGGGCTTGGCCGCGCGTCCGGCGCGACCGGCCACCTGCACCACCAGCTGCGCCAGCCGCTCGGCGGCGCGGAAGTCGATGCTGTGCAGGCCCTCGTCCACCCCCACGATGGCGACCAGGGTGAGATTGGGCAGGTCGTGGCCCTTGGCCAGCATCTGGGTGCCGACCAGGATCGCGGGTCCATCCGCGCGCAGGCCGTCGATCAGGTGCTCGAACGCGTCGCGGCGGCGGGTCGTCTCGCGATCGATGCGCAGCACTGGCACGTCGGGAAACAGCGCGGTGAGCGCTTCCTCCAGCCGTTCTGTGCCCTGGCCCTGCGGCCACAGCGCACCGGCGCCGCAGGCCGGACAGGCCGCCGGCACCTTGCTGCGGTAGTCGCAGTGATGACAGCGCAGCTGGCGCTGCCCCGCGTGCAGGGTGAGGGGGCGCTCGCAGCGCGGACAATCGGCATGCCAGCCGCAGGCGTGACACAGCAGCACCGGCGCGTAGCCGCGACGGTTGCGGAACACCAGCACCTGCTCGCCGCGCGCCACTGTCTCGCGCGCCGCCGCCTGCAGCGCAGGCGACAGGCCGTGATCCAGGTGCTGCGAACGTACGTCGACGATCTGCACCTGCGGCGGATGGACGGCCGCCGGGCGCGCGCGCAGGGTCAGCGGGCGGTAACGCCCGGCCGCCACGTTTGCCAGCGACTCCAGCGACGGCGTGGCGCTGCCCAGCACGATCGGCACGCCCAGCGCGCGGGCGCGAACCAGGGCGAGGTCGCGGGCTTGGTAGCGGAAGCCTTCCTGCTGCTTGTAGGCCGCGTCGTGCTCCTCATCGACCACGATCAATCCGGCCTGCGGCAGCGGCGTGAACACCGCCGAGCGGGTGCCCAGGATCACCTTTGCCTCTCCGCTGCGCGCGCGCAGCCAGGCGCGTGCGCGCTCCCCCTCGGCCAGGCTGGAGTGCAGCACTTCCACCGCCACGCCCAGGCGCTCGCGCAGCCGGCGCAGGGTCTGCGGTGCCAGGCCGATCTCCGGCACCAGCAGCAGGCTTTGCCGTCCCTCGGCCAGCGCCTGCTCGATCAGCGCCAGGTACACCTCGGTCTTGCCGCTGCCCGTTACGCCGTCCAGCAGAAACGGTTGGAACCGGTGGCGTTCGGCCGCAATTGCGGCCACGGCTTGTTGCTGCTCGTCACTAAGCGGCAACGGCGCACCCGCGGGCGTGGTGACGGCCGCGGCGGTATGGCGCTCGATCAGGCCAGCGGGGGCGAGGCGGCGGGCGGCGGCACGCCACGACGGCAGTTGCTCGCCCAGCACGTCGGCGCGCTGCGGGCCCGGCGCCAACAACTGCAGCAATTGCTGGCTGGCGCCGCGGCGGCTGCCGGCATCCAGCGCGCTGCGACCGGCGGCGGTGAGTTGCCAGTACTCGTCACGGGTATCCGGCCACGGCCGCGGCTCGCGCAAGGCCAGCGGCAACGCATTGGCGTAGGCCTCGCCCGGAGCCGCGAGCCAGTAGTCGGCGGCCCAGGCCAGCGTCTGCATCAACTCGGTATCCAGCAACGGGGCCGGGTCGAGTACCTCGGTGACCGCTTTGAGCCGGTCACCGGCCACACTCGCGCTGGCGGCCGGGTCGACCACGATCCCCACCTTGCTGCCGCGTCCGAACGGCACTCGCACGCGACTGCCCGCCTGCCAGCGGCCCTCGGCGGGCGGCAGGTAGTCGAACAGGGTGGGTAGGGGCACCGGCAGGGCGACGCGGACGACGGTGGGCATGGTTACCTCATGGGCAGACCAGTGTAACGGGCTACACGCCACGTCCTGCCGGGGTCGCTCCGCCGCATCTTCCCGTCGCTCCCGCGGCGCCGCGAGCCTTTGCACTTTCTTGCTGCGCCGGACTCTAGAAAAAGGGGGTAAGTGGCGCCTCCCCGGCCCTTTTTGCGCTTATCCACAGTCGCTGTGGATAACTCTGTGGATGCGGGGGGGAAGGGGGCGCCTCAGCCCCGTCGTGACGCCTTTCCCGACGGGATGGGCAAGTTTTAGCCATGATAAATTATGTCTGTTTATCAATGACTTGCGATTGTCGGTCAGGTGGGCTTCACCTGGCTGCAACAGCACGTGTGACTGGGTTGACACTCTCGTGACGCTGTGCAAAACCCTTGCGCCGATTGACGCGGACCCCGCCCGTAGGCGGGAATTGTGTGATCCAGTTCTCAGTGCGAAAGCGTCAGCACGGCGCCCAGCACCAGTGCCCAAACCAGCAGCCAGACGTAACACCAGCCCACCGCAAGATATTTCAGGATGGTCATCGGCCAGCCCTGCCGGTAGATGCGCTTCTGCATCAGCAGCAGGTAGGTCGGCGCCCAGATCACCAGCGCCCATTCCAGCAGACGCACCGGACGCGTGGCCCATCCGGCGAACCCGGCCAGCCACCCCTCCAACAGCACCAGGCCCACGCCCAGCAGCAGCGCCAGGAACAGAAAGGCGTGGCTGTGCAGGGCGACGATCATGTGCTCCACGTAGAGCCGTCGCTTGAACACGTAGAACAGCTTCAGCAGCAGGGCGAACAGCGGCAGCATCAGGAACAGCACCTGCGGCAGCGAGGCGAACAGCTGCGCGGTCATGCGCTCCTTGGCCAACGCCCCGGCTTCGCCGCCAGAGGACAGCGCATCGACATTTGCGTGCATGTGTTCCAGCGACTGGGTCAGACGGCGATTGGCGAACGCCGGCAGCCAGCGCAGGTGCACGGGGTAGGCCTTGGAATCCCAGGCGGTGTTGAACGGATTGCTGGCATTGGCATCGGTGTGGTCACCGCTGTCAGCCTCCCTGGCCTTGTCGTCACCGGCCGGGTGCTGCTCTTTCCTCAGCTCGGCCAACCGGTTTGCCGCTTCGGTTCGCAGACGCGCCTCGCTGGCAGCGGCAGCGGCGATGCCCACCGCATTGGCGCCAGCGGCCTTGCGCGCAGCCTCCACCTTTGCCAGCTCGTTATCCAGGGCGCGTTGCACGCTGTCCGGCGAGTCGGCGTGTTCGAACGGCGTCGACAGCACCACGGCATGGCGCGGCAGGTCCTCGCCCCCTTCCATTGCGAAGTGGCACACCGCGAAGGCCAGCAGGCACAGCACGAACATCAGGCGGAACGGCGCGATGTAGCGCACCCGCCGGCCGGCGAAGTATTCCAGCGTGAGGAAGCCAGGCTTGAGCAGCAGCGGCGGCAGCGTGTGCAGGATGCGTCCGTCCACGTGCAGCACCATGTCCAGCGTGTCCTCCACCATGTGGTGCACCGGCTTGAGCACGCTGTGGATCGACTGCCCGCAGTGGTGACAGAACTCGCCCTGCATCGGCGTGCCGCAGTTGGCGCAGCGCACCTGGCTGACGTGGTCCAGCTCGTTCATGGATCGGCCCCTTGCCCCTGGAAGCGGCCGATGGTGTCACAAGCGCGCGAAACGATCAGCCGCGCCGTGTGCCTCGGCTAGAATGCGCGGCCCTGTCGACTGTTTCTGCCATGAACACCTTTCGCCCCGATCGCGCCAGGGTCGCCCACGAACTGACCGCCACGGTGCGCCTCGCCCTGCCGCTGGTGGCCGCCCAGCTGGCGGCGATCGGTTCCAACGTGATCGATGCGCTGCTGTCGGGCCACTACAGCACCCACGTGCTCGGCGCGGTCGCGGTGGGGGCGAACGTGTGGTCGCTGGCGATCGTCAGCGGCATCGGCCTGATGATGGCGGTGCCACCCTCGGTGGCGCAGCTCGATGGCGCCGGCCGGCGCCACGCGATCGGCCCGGTGTTCCGCCAGGCGCTGTGGCTGGCGCTGATCGCCGGCACGGTGCTTTGGTTCGCCGCGCGCCATGCCAGCCCCATGTTTGCGTGGATCGGGGTGGCGCCGGACCTGCGCGAGGACGTGGCCGCCTTTCTTGGCGCGATCAGCTGGGGCGCCCCGGCGCTCACCTGCTACTTCACCCTGCGCGGCTTGTCCGAAGGCCTGTCGCTGACCCGGCCGTCGATGTTCTTCAGCCTGGGCGGCCTGGTCCTGCTGGTGCCGCTGGGCTACGTGTTCATGTACGGCAAGCTCGGCCTGCCGCCGCAGGGCGCGCGCGGTTGCGGCATGGCCACGGCGCTGGTGCTGTGGCTGGAGCTGATCGCATTCGCGATCTATGTGCTGCGCCATCGCAACTATCGTGGGCTCGGGCTGCTCGACCATTTCGAAGGTCCCGACTGGCGCCGCATCGGCGAACTGCTGCATGTCGGCGTGCCGATGGCGGTGAGCCTCCTGGCCGAGGCCGGCCTGTTCGTCGCGGTCGCCTTGGGCATCAGTCGGCTCGGCGACGAGGTAGTGGCCAGTCATCAGGTCGCGCTCAACGTGGCGTCGCTGTTCTTCATGATCCCGCTGGGGCTGGCGATGGCGATCACCGTGCGGGTGGGCAACGCGGTCGGCCGCGGCGACGCGCGCGGCGTGCGCTATGCGGGGTTCTGCGGCATCGGGCTGAGCCTGGTCACCCAGCTGGTGTCGGCGGCCGTAATGTTCGGCGCCCCGCACTGGATCGCCGGGCTGTATACCAATGAGGCGAAGGTGGTGGATCTGGCCGCGCAGCTCCTGCTGCTGGCCGGGGTGTTCCAGTTTTCCGACGGCATCCAGGTCGCCTCCAACGGCGCACTGCGCGGCCTGAAGGACACCCGCGTGCCGATGGCGATCACCTTGTTCGCCTACTGGGTGGTCGGCATGCCGACCGGGTGGTGGCTGGCGTTCCATCAGGGACTGGGCGCGCGCGGCATGTGGATGGGCCTGATCGCCGGCCTGAGCGTGTCGGCGGTGATGTTGTTCACCCGCTTCTGGCGCAGCGCCTGGCGCCAGCGCTGGGTCAAGACGACGCAGCCTGACGACCCACACATGACCGCGCCGGTGCAAGCCGGTACGCTGCCGATCGATCCTTAATCCGCCTTTGCTCAGGATGGCTGCATGACCGCTTCGCGCCCCAACGGCTTCTGGGCCTTCCTCCGCGTTTTCGGGCGCGGGCTGAACGTGCTGCGGCTGGTCATCATCAACACGGTGTTCTTCGGCCTGCTGTTCATCGTGCTGCTGCTGGTGGCCGGCTTGTTCGCCGGGCGCCACGCCGGGCTGGGGCTGCAGGCCGATTCGGTGCTAGTGATCAAGCCGGAGGGGCGGCTGGTGGAGCAGTACAGCATCGCGCCGCTGCAGCGTGTGGTGTCGGGACTGTCCGGCAACGAGCCGAAGGAAGTGCAGGTGCGCGATCTGGTGCGCGCGATCGACGCAGCCGCCAACGACAAGCACATCACCCGCATCCTGTTGCTGCCCGACCAGCTGCAGGCCGGCGGCTTCGCCGCGCTGCGCGAGGTGGGCGCAGCGCTCGATCGCTTCCGCGCCGCCGGTAAACCGGTGATCGCCTGGGGCGTGAATTACGACCAGGGCCAGTACTACCTCGCATCTCATGCCGACCGCCTGCTGGTCGATCCGCAGGGCGGCGTGATGATCACGGGCCTGGCCAATTACCGGCTGTTCTACAAGGACCTGCTGGACAAGCTCGGCGTGCAGGTGCACCTGTTCCGCGTGGGTCAGTTCAAGAGCGCGGCCGAGCCGTACATCCTCGACCACGCCTCGCCCGAATCGAAGGAGGCCGACAGCTACTGGATGGGCGGGCTGTGGGACAACTACCTGGCCAGCGTCGCCAAGCGACGCAAGCTGGACCCGGCCACCCTGCGCAACGACATCGACCAGCTGCCGGACAACATCGGCCGCACTCATGGCAACCTCGCCCAGCTATCGCTGGACGAGCATCTGGTCGACGGGCTCGCCACCGAGGCCGATGTCGAGACGATGATGCGTCGCGAAGGCGTGCCGGCCGGCAAGCAGGGGCGTGGCTTCCGTGCCGTCAACCTGGCCGCTTATGTCGCGCAGCTGCCGGACGATACCGACGCGCTGTTCAAGCCCGGCGTGGCGGTGGTGGTGGCCGAGGGCGAGATCGCAGGCGGCAAGCAGCCGCAGGGCGAGATCGGTGGCGAATCCACCGCCGCACTGATCCGCGCCGCGCGCGAGGACAAGAAGACCAAGGCGCTGGTGCTCAGGGTGAACTCGCCCGGTGGCGAGGTGTATGCCGCCGAGCAGATCCGCCGCGAAGTGGAGCTGACCCGCAAGGCCGGCATTCCGGTGATCGTCTCGATGGGCGACGTGGCGGCCAGCGGCGGCTACTGGATCTCGATGAACGCCGATCGCATCTTCGCCGAGCCGAACACCATCACCGGCTCGATCGGCATCTTCGGCATGTACTACTCGATCCCCGACACGCTGGCCAAGCTCGGCGTGCAGAGCGACGGCGTGGCCACCGGGCCAATGGCCGGCGCGTTCGACATCACCCGGTCGCTGGATCCGCGCGTGGGGCAGGTGATCCAGGCAATCATCGACAAGGGCTACCACGACTTCGTCGGCGGCGTGGCCAAGGCGCGCGGCAAGGACTACGACGCGATCGACGCGATCGCCCAGGGCCGCGTGTGGACCGGCCAGCAGGCGCTGGACCGCGGGCTGGTCGACCAGCTCGGCGGGCTCGACAGCGCCATCGCCTACGCTGCGCAGCAGGCGAAGCTGGCCAAGGGTTTCCCGGTGCGTTACGTGGAGCAGCCGCTGGGCGGCTTCGAGCAGTTCATGGTGGGTCTCAACCAGAGCGCCACGGTGCGCATCGCGCAGAGCTACGGCCTGCATCTGCCGAGCTGGATGGCCGAGCTGCCGCGCGCCATGCCGGAGCTCAAGCTGCTGCGCAACGCTCGCGTCGGGCGACCCAACGTGTACGCCTACTGCTTCTGCGCGCCGCGCTGAGCGCGCCGTTTCGGCTCAGTCCGGTGCCAGCGTGGCGCGGTACCACCCGCCGCGCTGCTCCACCGTCACCGGTGCGTCGAACGCGGCGCTGAGCGGGCCATCGGCGAGGATCCGCTCGGGTGGTCCGTCGGCCAGCACCTGGCCGCGACGCAGCAGCACCACGCGGCCGATCTCCGGCAGGATCTCTTCCACGTGATGGGTCACCAGCAGCAGGGTGGTGCCGGCACGGGCCAGTGCGCGCAGCTGCTCGAGGAAGCTGCGCTGGGCGGTCATGTCCAATCCTGCGCAGGGTTCGTCCAGCAGCAATGCCTGCGGCCGGTGCACCAGCGCACGGGCGATCAGCACGCGCCTGGCCTCGCCGGTCGACAGGCTGGCCAGCGAGCGACCGGCCAGCTCCGACGCGCCGGCCCGCGCCAGCGCCTCGGCGGCGCGTTGGCGCATGGGCGCGGTCACGGTGCGGTTCCAGCTGTCGTGCGCCGCGAAGAAGGCCGACACCACCGCATCGCTGACCTCGACCCGCGCCTCACCGCCCAATTGCTGCTGCAGGGCCGGCGAGACGATGCCGAGCCGGCCGCGCAGGTCGGCGATGTTCCAGCGTTCCTGGCCGAACACGCGCACCGGTGGCGAATCGGACCGGGCCAGCGCATGCAGCTCGCGGGCGACCAGCTTCACCAGGGTCGATTTGCCCGAGCCGTTGCGACCGAGGATCGCGGTGTGTTCGCCGCAGGCCACGCGCAGGCTGAGCTGGTCGAGCGCGGGTCGTCCATCGCGCAGCACGGTCGCCCGGTCGATCTCCAGCAGCGCCTCGGCGCCGTCCGCCGATGGAGCATCGCGCGAAGCGCTCACTGCTCGGCGGCTTC
This sequence comes from Dyella sp., assembly GCF_051962475.1. GTDB lineage: Bacteria > Pseudomonadota > Gammaproteobacteria > Xanthomonadales > Rhodanobacteraceae > Dyella_A. Next base: position 139,021 of record NZ_JBQCCF010000069.1, on the reverse strand, counting down.
CAGTTGCTTGCGCTGCTCGGCGGCCTGCTGATCGACGGTCTTCTGCACGTCCTTGGCGCGCTGCTCGTCCTTCTTCATGTCGTCCCACGGCGTGGCCACGCGCGCCGGCTTGGTCTCGGCCTGCGGGGCGGGCGGCTTGCCCGAGCACGCGGCGAGCAGCAGGGCGGAGGCGAGGGGGATCAACGCGGCGCGTGGCGACATGGCAGGAGGTCCGGAAGGGGCAGGGCCACGAGTGTCCTGCCGCGCGGCCGGTCGGGGCAAGGTGGCTGGCCCGGGTCCGCGCGGCCGTCTAAGCTCGGCGCATGAATACACGCATCGATGCATGGCAACTGCAGGGGCACACCGCGCTGGTGACCGGCGCCAGCAAGGGCATCGGCTACGCCACCGCGCGCGAGCTGGCCGGGCTGGGCGCCGATCTGCTGCTGGTGGCGCGCGACGAGGATTACCTCGAGCAGGTGCGCACCGAACTGGCCGACGACTTTCCCGGCATCAAGGTGCTGGCCTTCGGCGCCGACCTCACCGAGCCGGAGGAGCGCCTGGCGGTGTTCGACTGGATCGCGGATCTCGGCGCGCCGCTCTCGCTGCTGGTCAACAACGCCGGCGGCAACCAGCCGATGGCCACGCTCGACTACGCCGAGGACGACTATCGCGCGATCTTCGAACAGAACCTGTTCTCCGCCTTCGAGATGTGTCGCCTGGCCCACCCGCAACTGGTGCAGCACGCCCACGCGGCGATCGTGAACGTGGGCTCGGTGTCCGGCATCACCCACGTGCGCACCGGTTCGCCCTATGGAATGACCAAAGCCGCGCTGCACCAGCTCACCCGCAACCTCGCCGCCGAGTGGGCGGTGGACGGCATCCGGGTGAACGCGGTGGCGCCGTGGTACATCCGCACGCAGCGCACCGATGGCGCGCTGGCCGATCCGGATTACCTGGACGAAGTGCTCGACCACACCCCGCTGCGCCGCATCGGCGAGCCGGAGGAAGTGGCCGCGGCAATCGCCTTCCTGTGCCTGCCTGCGGCCAGCTACATCACCGGCCAGGTGCTGGCGGTGGATGGCGGCTTCGTCAACTACGGATTCTGAGCCCGGGGTTTGTCCACAGCGGCTGTGGATAGCTCGCGGACAAGTCTGTGGAGCGATGTCGCAAGCCCGCGCCGCACCGGCGTTTTCACCGGATTGATGACGCCCTCGCCAGCGGGCGCCGAGTTATCCCGCGTCGCCGGGGATGATCTGTGGACAAGCCTGTGGGTGAGCGGTCGTCGCGGCTGCGGTGGCGGCCACTTGCATCACTTTGCGTACGTTCTGCGCAGTGCGCTCAGCCGCCGCAGTTGCGCAGTTGCGCCTGCAGCTCTGCCTCGCGTTTCTCGAACGGCGCCTGTTCGCTCTTGAACGCCTGCTTCAGCTTGTGCTCGTTCTCGTCGTATTCGTCCTGCAGCGCCTCGCAGGTTTCCTCCGGGCCGAGCGCGCGGCACACGTCCTGCACCCACACGTAGTTGTTGGCCACCAGACCGCTGGTCACCTTGCCGCGATTGAGCTCGGGCGCGGAGGCGCCACCGCCGCCGCCGGGGCCATACACCGAGGCGAGCGGCGTCTGCACCGCGCCGAGCACACCGAACGGCGCCTGGTAGGGCTGCGGATCGCCGTTGCGGCTGAGGTAGGTCTTGCCGTCGGTGGCGCGCTGGCACTGGTACAGCACCGGCAGGGGCGCCGCAGGGGCGGTGGCGGCGCGCGGTGCGGTCGCGACATCGGCGGCAGCAGGCGCGGGTGCCGGCGGCTCTGCCGGGGTGGGAGCGGGTTGCCTATCCACCAGGTGGATCGACTGCTGCTTGTGCGCCCGCGGACAGGGCGCATCCTGATAGGTGACCGCGCCATTTGCGCCGGTGCACTTGTAGACGGTCTCGCCGATCGCCGACGTGGTGCCGGCAAGCAGCAGGCAACCGAAGATCAGGGCACGCAGGGAGGTCATGGGTGGTTGTGGTGTGTCCGGACCGCCGCTCAGAACTCGGCGACGTGCTCTTCGGCGGCAAAGCCCACGGTGAGTGCGCCTTCGCCCACGTTGACCATGCCGGTGATGCTCATCGGGGCGAGCATCAAGTCGACCTTGCACTCCTCGCAGGCGTCACGCAGTGCCTCATAACCCGGGAGCTTGGGCACGTCAGCCAGGTCGCCGCCGTAGCTCAGACACACGGCCGGCACCAGCAGGCCGGCGTGCACGCGCTTGATCACGTAGTCGAACAGCACCTCCACGCCATGCTCGAAGCCGCGCACCTTGCCCACCGGTCCGGTCTCGCCGCGGTAGGCGCGCAGCAGCGGCTTGATGTCCAGCGCCGATCCCATCACCGCGCTGAACAGGCCCACGCTGCGGTCGCCCTTGGTCTTGGCGCGCGCGCGCAGGTAGTAGAGGTCGCGCGGCAGCATGTAGCCGTAGGAGTTGTTGGCGATGTAGGTGAGCCGCTCGCGGATCGCCGCGGGCGTCTGGCCGGTCTTGAACAGGCGCGCGGCCTCCACGATCACCGGCGCGGAACCGGCGAATATCGAGCGCGTATCGATTACCCGCATCAGGAACGGGCCGGGCATCGTGGTCTGGTCGCGCACGTCGCGGTAGTGCTTGAGCACCGCGAAGCTGGCCTTGATCACGTGGTCGTTGATCGGGCTGCGCGTGGCGGTGATGGTGAGGCAGAACACGCAGTCCTTCTCGAGGACGAGCTTTTCCAGAAACAGCTTCTGCACGTCTTCCACCGAGCACGGCTCAGTGGACGCGGAGTGGCTGCGGCTGCCCATCTTCAGGTCGAAGAAGCGCTGGATTTCCGCCGGGTCGCGGTTGTCCTTGAACACGTCCTTGTCGATCTTCACGGCGATCGGCATCACCGCGATATCGTGCTCCTCGATGAAGGCCTGCGGCAGGTCGCAGGAGGCATCAATGGCCAGGCCCATTCGCATACGTGTCACCCTCCGGAAGGCGCGCCGAACATAACACGGGCCGTGATGCCGTGAACCAGCCCGCAAAGCGGCGTGCCGGCGACTTCCCGTTCCTCGGTTGTCGGCCATCGGTGGACGGGCCTTGAGCGTCCCCGCACCGCTGGCTGGCGGCGCCTCGTGGGCGCCCCTAGAATGGCGCACCGACTTTGGCATCGTGCCGGCGTGGCGTCGCCGGTAACGCGCGACGGACCCGTCGCGCCGACCCGCAGAGGTCCCATGAAGAACAAGCAAGAGATCGTCTCCAACTGGCTGCCGCGCTACACCGGCACGCCGCTGGAGCAGTTCGGCCAGCACATCCTGCTGACCAATTTCGGCCATTACGTGGAGCTGTTCGCGCAGTGGCACGGGGTGGAGGTGCAAGGCCGCGACCGGCCCATGCCCAACGCCACCGCCGACGGCATCACGTTGATCAACTTCGGCATGGGCAGCCCCAACGCGGCCACCGTGATGGACCTGCTCAGCGCGATCGAGCCCAAGGCGGCGCTGTTCCTGGGCAAGTGCGGCGGCCTGAAGAAGAAGAACGCGATCGGTGACCTGGTGCTGCCGATCGCCGCGATCCGCGGCGAGGGCACCTCCAACGACTACCTGCTGCCGGAAGTGCCGGCGTTGCCGGCGTTCCAGCTGCAGCGCGGCGTGTCCACGATGATCCGCGACCTCGGCTACGACTACTGGACCGGCACGGTGTACACCACCAACCGCCGCGTGTGGGAGCACGACGAGGCGTTCAAGGATTACCTGCGCCGCACCCGCTGCATGGCGGTGGACATGGAGACCGCCACCATCTTCGCCGCCGGCTTCGCCAACAAGATTCCCTGCGGCGCGCTGCTGCTGGTGTCCGACCAGCCGATGATCCCCGAAGGGGTAAAGACCGAGGCCAGCGACAAGCAGGTCACCGGCCAGTTCGTCGAGCGGCACATCCGCATCGGCATCGAGGCGCTCAAGCTGGTGCGCCGCCACGGCCGCAGCGTGAAACACCTGCGGTTCGAGGAGGAGATCGAGTAGCCGCCCGCGGTGCTGGACCCTTGAACGAAAAAGGCCACCGTGACGGTGGCCTTTTTTCTGTCCGCTTGGGCGGGCGATCGATCAGTAGCGCGGCACGCTCGGATCGATCTGCTCGGCCCAGGCGTCCATGCCGCCTTCCACGTTGTGCACGTTGCTGAAGCCGTGCGCGGCAAAGCGCTCGGCCACGCCGCGGCTGGACACGCCGTGGTGGCAGATGAAGGCAAGCGCGGTGTCCTTGGGCAACGCGGCGAGCGCGTCATAGCCCTCTTCCTCCAGCACGCGGGCCTGCGCCAGCGGCGCGGCCTGCGCGCGGCCGCTGGCCGGGCGCACGTCGATCAGGGTGATGTCGCCGGCCGCCAGGCGCTGCTGCAGTTCCTGCACGGTGAGCGACTTGATCTCCTGCGCGCCCGGGAACTTCAGGCTGAGGCCCTCGCCCTGCACCGTGGAAACCCAGTCGATCACGATGCCCTTGGCGCGCTGCGCGCTGGCCGGGTCGAAGTGGATCTCAAGCCCGTTCGACACCGCGACGATGTCGTGGTCGCCGGCCGGCGCCAGCTGGAAGCCGGCGCTGTGGTCCGGGCCGATCTCCAGGTGGATCGCCACGCCCTGCGCGTTGGCGGTGCCCTGGCGGATCATCTCGGCGGCCTTGTCGGTGATGGTGATCTCCGGCGGGGTGCGGTCTGGCGGCGCGGCGCCGAACAAGGTGTGCAGCTCGCCGCTGGTGTACATCTGGCGAATGATGTCCGAGCCGCCGACCAGCTCGCCGTCCACGTACAACTGCGGGATGGTGGGCCACTCGCCGTAGATCTTGATGCCTTCGCGGATCTCCGGATCTTCCAGCACGTTGACCGTGTGGTAGTCGCTCAGCAGCTCGTTGAGCGTGTTGGTGGCCGCGGCGGAAAAGCCGCACATCGGCTGCTGGCGGTTGCCCTTCATGAACAGCACGACGCGGTGCGCGTTGAGCAGGGACTGGATGCGGTCGCGGGTCGCGGGTGCAAGAGACATGCTGGTGTTCCGTGGGAAGGCGGGAGAGCGCTACATGGTAGCGCGGCGGCCCGGAGGCAAGCCTCTGTTGCAAAGTGACCAATGGTCATTTATAAATGACCCATGGTCATCAAAAAACCCACCCCGCTCGGCCCGCGCCGCCGCGCGGTCAGCGTCGACATGAAGGCGCAGCGTCGCGAGGAGATTCTCGCCGCCGCGCTGCGCCTGCTTGAGCGCCAGCCCTACGAGACGATCACGATGAGTGCCGTGGCCGCCGCCGGCGGCGTGGCCAAGGGCACCACGTATCTGTATTTCCCCACCCGCGAGGCTTTGTTTCTCACGCTGTTGGGCGAGAACTACCAGCGTTGGTTCGATGCGCTGGATGCCCGCTGCGCGCTGCCCGTGCGCGGTGCGCACGAATGGGCCGGCTGGACGGCGCGCGAACTGGCGGCGCGGCCGCTGTTCCTGCGTCTGGTGGCGGTGCTGCACGCAGTGCTGGAGACCAATGTGCCAGTGGCCGAGGTGCTCGCCTTCAAGCGCGCGCTGGCCGAGCGCGTGGAGCGCAGCGGTGCGGCCCTGGAGCAATCGCTGGGCCTGCAAGGCGGCGATGGCGCGCGCCTGCTGCTGTGGCTGCAGGCGGTGGTGCCGGGGCTGGCGCAGATGGCCGCGCCGCCAGCCCCGCTGCACGCCGCTCTGCGCAGCGATGCCGCGCTGTCCGGCTTCCTCATCGATTTCACCACCGAGCTGCAGGCCCTGTTGGCGACGGTGGTCCGCGGCATGCAGGGCGCTACGGAGTCGTCACCATGAGTGGTTCCCTCATCGGGCGCACTGCGCTCGTCACCGGCGCGTCGAGCGGGCTGGGCATCGAGTTCGCCCGCGACCTGGCCAGGCGGGGCGCCGCGGTGGTGCTGGCCGCGCGCAGCGAGGCGCCGATGCAGGCGCTCGCGAGCGAACTGCGCGCCACCGGCGCCACCGTGCACGTGCGCTGCGTCGATCTCGCCGACGCCGCGGCGCGCACCGCGCTGGCCGCTCAGCTCGAGGCCGAGGGCCTGGCCATCGACGTGCTGGTGAACAACGCCGGCTTCGGTGTGTTCGGTGCCTTCGCGGACACCGAGTGGGAGCGCCTGGACGCGATGCTGGCGGTGGACGTGGTGGCGCTGACCCACCTCACCCGGCTGTTCGTGCCGGCGATGAGGGCGCGCGGTTTCGGTCGCGTGCTGCAGGTGGCGTCCACCGGGGCGTTCCAGCCCACGCCCAGCTACGCGGCATATGCCGCCGCCAAGAGCTATGTGCTGGCGTTCTCGCACGCGCTGGACGTGGAGCTGCGCGGCAGCGGCGTGCGTTGCACCGTGGTGTCGCCCGGGGTAACCGCCACGCAGTTCCTCGCTGTCTCCGGCCAGCGCGCGACGTGGTATCAGCGCTTCACCCGCATGCAGGCGCCCGCGGTGGCGCGGCAGGGCGTGGAGGCCATGTTGGCCGGCCGCAGCGGCGTCATCACCGGCTGGGTCAATGCGCTGATGGCGCACGGTACGCGGCTGATGCCTCGCAACGTCGCCGCGCGAGTGGCAGGCGTGCTGATGCGCAACTGATCAGGCCGCCGGCCGCAGCTCGCCTAAATCACGCCGACGGCGCGCCAGCGGCGCCAGCGCCAGCGCCGCGGCTGGCGAGGGCAGCACCAGCTCGCGGCTGGCGCGGCCCAGCGCGGTGGGCTGTTCGCTCCAGTGGATCAGTTCCATCGCGCCGGTGTGGTCCTCCATCAGCGCGGTGCAGTGCTCCACCCAGTCGCCGTCGTTGAGGTAGAGCACGCCGTCCACCTCGCGCACCTGGCCGAAATGGATGTGCCCGCAGATGTGGCCGTCGAAGCCGCGCTCGCGGGCGTCGTCGGCCACGCGCTGCTCGTAGGCGCGGATGTATGCCAGCGCCTTGCGCACGTGCGATTTCACGATGATCGACAGCGGCAGGTAGGGCATGTCCATGCGTCGGCGCCATGCGTTGACGCGGCGGTTGCTCCAGCAGATGAAGCGATGCATCGCCTCGCCCAGATGCAGCATCCAGCCGCGGCCGATCTGCTCGGGATCGAACTCGTCACCGTGGCTGACCCGGTAGCGGCGCCCGTCGGCGCCTTCATGCACCGCATCCAGCGCGATCCGTACGCCGCCGAAATCCTGCCCCACCAGCCCGCGCAGCGCTGCGTCGTGGTTGCCTGGGAGGTAGGTCACCTCGACGCCGCGGCGGGCCATATCCAGCACTTCGGCGATCACCGCGCCGTGGTCGGCGTGCCACCACATGCGCTTGCCCAGCGCTTCCAGATCGATGATGTCGCCCACCAGGTACAGCCGCTCGCAGCGCAGCTGGCGCAGGAAGTCGAGCAGGTAGCGCGCCTTGCAGTCGGGCGTGCCCAGGTGGACGTCGGAGATGAAGGCGCTGCGGCAGCGAACGGTAGCCATGGCGGCGAGTCCCGGTGGTGATCCGGGGCACCAGTGTCGGTACGGCGGATCACCGCGCGATGGCGGCGAGGTTGCAGTGCGGTTGCCGCCGCCTCAGCGCAGGGCGCGGCGCGCGGCCGGCGCGATCCGCTCGACCCAGCGCGCGTACTGCCGGGCGTCCGGATGCAGGCCGTCGTCGGCCAGCTCGTCCGGATAGGCGCGCGAGAGGTCGGTGATGTCGACGAAGGCAATACCGGCCGCTTCGGCCGCGGTGCGTGCCAGCGCGTTGAAATGGTCCAGCGCCGCACCGATGGCCGCGGCATCGTGCCCGTGCTCGCGGGCGAAGCGAGTGACGCCCCAGTCGGGAATCGACACCACCAGCACACGCCCAGGCCGGTCGCCCGCCAGCGTCACTGCGCGCGCCAGCAGCTGGCCGAACTGGGCGATGTATTCCTCGGCGCTGCGGCCGCGGTACTGGTTGTTCACGCCGATCAGCAGGCTGACCAGGTCGAACGCCGGCGCCAGCTGCGCCTCGTCCATGCCGGCGGCAAGTTCGTCGGTGGTCCAGCCGGTGGTGGCGACGATGCGCGGTGGCGCCAGCGTGATGCCTTCCGCGATCAGCCGCTGCGCCAGTTGCACTGGCCAGCGGCCGGCCTCCGGCACACCCTCGCCGATGGTATAGGAGTCGCCCAGCGCAAGATGGCGCAGCGGCTGCGCCGCCTGATCGGATGCACTCATGCCAATGGGCGCTCAGCCGGCCGCGACGGCGCGCGACGATGCCTGCTCGGCGGCCATCTGGGCCAGCACGCGCTCGATCCGCACGAACACCTCGCGCAGTTCGTGCGGCTGCGGCAGCAGGGTGAGCCGGAACTGGCGGCTGGTGGGCACGTTGAAGCTGGCGCCCGGCACCACGAGCACCGATTCGCGCTCGAGCAGGCGCAGGGCGAAGTCGCCGTCGTCGAACACCGGCAGGCGATCGGCCCGCACCTCGGGGAAGGCGTACAGCGCACCCTCGGGCGCGGCCAGCTGCAGGTAATCGCTGGCCGCCACGCCCTCGATCACCGCCCGGCGCGCCTCATGCAGGCGGCCGCCGGGGGAGGTCAGCGCGTGGATGGTCGGCGCGCTCTCCAGCGCCGGCGCCACCGCCCACTGCGCGGTGGCGTTGGGGCACAGGCGCAGCGCGGCCAGCAATTGCAGCGCGTCGCGGTAGCCGGCGGTGCGCGACGGCTCGCCGGACAGGCTCATCCAGCCGATGCGGTAGCCGCAGGCGCGATGCACCTTCGACAGCCCGCCGAAGCTCAGGCAGGGCACGTCGCCGGCCACCTCGGCCAGTGGCTGGAACACCGCGCCGTCGTACAGGATCTCGTCGTAGATCTCGTCGCACAGCAACAGCAGCCGGTGCCGCGCGGCAATCGCCACCAGTTGCTCGAGCAGCGCCCGCGAGTACACCGCGCCAGTGGGATTGTTCGGGTTGATCAGCACCAGCGCGCGGGTGCGCGGCGTGACCAGGGCCTCGATCTCGGCCGGGTCCGGCTGATGGCCGTTCTCCGGCAGGCAGCGGTAATAGCGTGGCTTGCCCCCGTTGAGGATGGTGGCGGCGCTCCACAGCGGGTAGTCCGGGCTGGGGAGCAGCACCTCGTCACCCGGCTGCAGCAGCGCGCGCAGGCTGATGTCGATCAGCTCGCTGACGCCGTTGCCGATGAAGATGCGTTCGGCATCCACGCCTTGCGCGCCGCGTGCGCGCTGCTGGGCGGAGATGGCGGCGCGGGCCTCTTCCAGGCCCTGCTCGTGGCCGTAGGCCTCGCTGTCGCCCAGGTGCGTGGCGATCGCCTCGCGCAGGTGGGCGGGCGTGTCGAATCCGTAACGGGCCGGGTTGCCGATGTTGAGCTTGATGATCGGCCGACCCTCGGCCTCGAGCTCACGCGCACGGCGGGTCAGCGCGCCGCGAATTTCGTAGCGCACGTTCGCCAGGTGCGTGCTGGGTTTGATCGGGGCCAACGACGGGATTCCTTCGCTTTGCTGCACCGGCGCTTGCGGCCGGCAGTCGCAGCATGCTAGCAGCGTCGATGGTGCTCGTGGGGCCGTTTCCGGGTGAGATATCGGCCGGCGGCGGGGCAGGGCATAATCGGGCAACCATGAGCGATGCCCTGATCATCGAACGTCTGCGCCGCATCGGCTGGCGCGGAACCCGTCTGCCCGCCGACGGCCTGCGGCTCGCCCGCGTGGTGGCCCAGCACCGGGCCGGCTACGAACTGCACGATGGCGAGCACTTGTTCGGTGCGCAGCCGGCCGGCCATTTCCTCAAGCGCGGCCTGGATCCTTCGGCGCGCCCGGCAGTGGGTGACTTCGTGGAATTCGAGCCGGGCGCTCCGCCGCACATCCAGCAGGTGCTGGAGCGGCGCACGGTGCTGTCGCGCGCCGCCGCTGGCGAGCGCTACGAGCGGCAGATCATCGCCACCAACATAGACTACGTGCTGGTGCTCACCGGCCTGGACGGCGACTTCAACCCCGCGCGCATCGAGCGCTACCTCTCGCTGGTGGAGGATTCCGGCGCCCAGCCGGTGGTGCTGCTGAGCAAGCTCGACCTGCTCGACGACGCAGCCGAACGCCTGGCCGAGCTGCGCGCGCGCCTGCCGGGCACCACGCCGATCCACGCCCTGAACGGCAAAAGCCGCGACAGCGTCGAGCTGCTGTCGCCGTACCTGAAGCCGGGCGACAGCGCGGTGCTGGTGGGGTCCTCGGGCGCCGGCAAGTCGACACTCACCAACACTCTGCTCGGCACCGACAAGCTGGCCACCGGCGCCGTGCGCGCGCACGACAGCCGCGGCCGCCACACCACCACCCATCGCGCGCTGCTGCAGTTGCCCACCGGCGGCTGCCTGATCGACACGCCCGGCATGCGCGAACTCAAGCTCACCGGCGAGGAGAACCTCGACCTGTTCGCCGACATCGACGAGCTCGCCGAAACCTGCCGCTTCGCCGACTGCGGCCACGGCAGCGAGCCGGGCTGCGCCGTGCAGCGCGCGCTGGACAGTGGTGACCTCGCCCCGGAGCGCTGGCGCAACTACCTCAAGCTGCGCGACGAGCGCGAAGACCAGGCCGCCACGCTCGAGGCCCGCCTGCGCCGCCAGCGCGGCGGGCGCCCGATCGACCGCCCGCACGGCCATCGCGGCCAGCGCGAGCGGGACTGAGCGTGGACGCGCGCCCGGTCGTCGCCCCGGAACTTCAGCGCTACGCGAGCCTCGACCAGCGGCTGCTGGCCGCGGTGCGGCCGATCCGCATCCTGCCCACGGTGGCCTGGCCGGCGTCGCTGGAGGGCCGCATGATCGACGCCTACGCGACCGGTCGGCTGAGCCTGCCGGAGGTGTCGTACGTGCCACCGGATCTGTCCGCGGCGCGCGCCGAGCTGGCCGCGATCGAGCGCGAGGCCGGGCATGATGATCCGCTGGGCGAGTACCTGTGTCGCACTGCCGAATCCTGGCGGATCGCTGCGGAAATGCTCGAGGCCGTGGGTACGGCCGGGGTCACCGCGCCGTCGATCGTGCTGTACGGCCATCCGGGCGACCTCATTCCCGGCAGCAGCAAGAGCAACCTCGACGCGGCGCGCTATTTCGTGGAGCTCGCCGACGAACTGGGCGCCGACCTGCTGGCCGACGATGTCACCGCGGACATTCCCGCCGAGGTGCTGCGCGTCGACCTGGCGCAGACCCTGGACGGCTTCTTCGGCCCGGGCCTGATTGCGGTGGAAGTCGACGCCGAACTCACTGCCAAAGCGGCTGCCGGCGCCACCCGCATTCGCCTGCGTGGCGGCACTGCCTTCAGCGACTACGACCGCCATCAGCTTCTTGCGCACGAGGCCTTCGTGCACTCGCTCACCGCGCTCAACGGCCGTGCGCAGCCGCTGCTGACTTCGCTGGCCCGCACCTCGCCGCGGGTCACCGCCACCCAGGAAGGGTTGGCCGTGTTTGCCGAGCTGATGTCCGGCGCCATCGACATTTCGCGCCTCAAGCGCATCAGCCTGCGCATCCTGGCGATCGACATGGCGCTGCGCGGGGCGGATTTCGTCGAGGTCTACCGGTTCTTCCTGGAGCGCGGACAGAGCGTGGCTGACAGCTTCCACTCGACGCAGCGAGTGTTCCGCGGTGTGCCGCTGACCGGCGGCGCGGTGTTCGCCAAGGACAACGTGTATCTGGCTGGCCTGCTGGCCGTACACACGTTCTTTCGCTGGGCGCTGAAGCAGCGGCGGATGGACCTGCTGCGCCATCTGTTTGCCGGCAAGCTGACGCTGCACGACGTGGTGGCGCTGGAGCCGCATTTCGCCTCCGGGGCGATCGCTCCGCCGCGCTGGCTGCCGCCATGGATGCAGCACGTGCATGGCCTGGCCGGCAAGCTGGCGTTCTCGCTTTTCGCCAATCGCATCCACATGGGCCGGGTGCAGGCGGAGGAGCTCTCGCTCGGCCTGTGAAACACCGCGGCAATGTGGCGCCGGACAGCGGTCGGTGCGGTGCGCGGTGCTACCATTTGGCCTCTTCGCAGCTCTGGATCATCGACTCGTCCCATGGCCAATCCCCCCGAGGAACTCAAGCACGCCGCGCTCGAATACCACCGGCTGTGCCCGCCCGGCAAAATCAAGGTCAGCGCGACCAAGCCGATGGTTACCCAGCGCGACCTGGCACTGGCCTACTCGCCCGGCGTGGCCTACGCCTGCGAGGCGATCGTGGAGGATCCGCACGCGGCCAGCCAGCTCACCGCCCGCGGCAACCTGGTGGCGGTGATCACCAACGGCACCGCGGTGCTCGGCCTGGGCGACATCGGCCCGCTGGCCGGCAAGCCGGTGATGGAAGGCAAGGGCGTGCTGTTCCAGAAGTTCGCCGGCATCGACGTGTTCGACATCGAGTTGAACGAGCGCGACCCGGACAAGCTGGTCGATATCATCGCCGCGATGGAGCCGACCTTCGGCGGCATCAACCTCGAGGACATCAAGGCGCCGGAGTGCTTCATCGTCGAGCGCAAGCTGCGCGAGCGGATGAAGATTCCGGTGTTCCACGACGACCAGCACGGCACCGCGATCATCGTCGGTGCTGCGGTACTCAACGCGCTGGAAGTGGTCGGCAAGAAGATCGAGGACGTGAAACTCGCCACCGCCGGCGCCGGTGCGGCCGGCATTGCCTGCCTCGACATGCTGGTGGCGCTGGGGCTGAAGCCCGAGAACATCCTGGCCTTCGACCGCGACGGCGTGATCTACACCGGCCGCGAGCACCTGGACCCGGACAAGGCGCGCTACGCGCGAGACACCGACAAGCGCACTCTGGCCGAGATCGTGGCCGGTGCGGACGTGTTCCTGGGTCTCTCGGCCGGCGGCATCCTCAAGCCGGAGATGGTCGCCACGATGGCGGACAAGCCGGTGATCCTGGCGCTGGCCAATCCGAACCCGGAGATTTCCCCGGCGGACGCCAAGGCGGTACGCCCGGACTGCATCATCGCCACCGGGCGCTCGGACTATCCGAACCAGGTCAACAACGCGCTGTGCTTCCCGTACATCTTCCGCGGCGCGCTGGACGTGGGCGCCACCGGCATCAACGAGGCGATGAAGCTCGCCTGCGTGCGCGCGATCGCCCAGCTGGCACGCGAGGAGGCGGCCGATCTGGCCGGTGCGTACGGCGAGGAGATTCCCTCGTTCGGCGCGGAGTACCTGATCCCGCGCCCGTTCGATCCTCGCCTGCTGGTGATGCTGGCGCCGGCGGTGGCGCAGGCGGCGATGGAATCGGGCGTGGCCACGCGGCCGATCGCCGATATGGACGCCTACCGCGAGAAGCTCGGCCAGTTCATCTATCGCACCAGCCTGCTGATGAAGCCGGTGTACGAGCGCGCGCGCGGCGACTGCAAGCGCGTGGCCTACGCCGAAGGCGAGGAAGAAGTGGTGCTGCGTGCGGTGCAGACGGTGGTGGACGAGCGCCTGGCGTTCCCGATCCTGATCGGTCGCCCGGACGTGATCCACACCCGCATCCAGCGCCTCGGCCTGCGCCTGCGCGAGGGCGTGGATTTCGAGCTCACCAACATCAACGACGATCCGCGCTTCAACGATTACTGGCAGCAGTACCACGCGCTTACCGAGCGCCGCGGCGTGTCGCCGGCGGCGGCGAAGAACCTGCTGCGTTCGCGCTCCACCCTGATCGCGGCGCTGATGGTCGAACGCGGTGAGGCCGATGCGCTGATCTGCGGCCTGGTGGGGCGATTCCACAAGAAGCTCGGCTACCTGCGCAGCGTGTTCGACCTCGATCCGGGCGTGCAGTGCACCTCGGCGATGACCGGCGTGATCAACGACCGCGGCGCCTGGTTCTTCGTCGACACCCACGTGCAGGTCGATCCCAGCGCCGAGCAGATCGCCGAGGCCACGCTGCAGGCCAGCTACCGCCTGAAGCTGTTCGGCATCGAGCCGAAGGTGGCGCTGCTTTCGCACTCCAACTACGGCAGCCACGACAACCCCAGCGCGGCGAAGATGCGCAAGGTCTACCAGATCCTCAAGGCGCGCTATCCCAAGCTCGAGGTGGACGGCGAGATGCAGGCCGACACCGCCTGGGACGAGACGCTGCGCCAGCGCATGTTCCCGCATACCACGCTCACCGGCCGCGCCAACCTGTTCGTGATGCCCAACCTGGACGCCGCCAACATCACCTACAACATGGTGCGGGTGATGACCGACGGCGTCGCGATCGGCCCGATCCTGATGGGCGTGGACAAGAGCGCGCACATCCTCACCCCGGCCTCCACCGCCCGCCGCGTGGTCAACATGACCGCCGTGGCCGCGGTGGATGCGCAGATCCGTGCCGCGCAGAGCGAGCGGCGCGGCTGATCGATGCAGCGGCGCGGCTGGCCTGCGCCGCTGCCGCCAGGGACGGCGGGATGAGCCCATGCGCGAGCGCATGGACGTCCATTTGGCGGCCGCCTCGCGCGGCCGCTAAACTCGAACATTGCTGCACCGCACCCCCGGCGATGCATCCCCCTTTCAGGCGCGCCTCCCCGGCGCCGCGGAGACCTTCATGGATCAGCTCGACGACATCCTCCACCAGGACATCGACCCCACCGAAACAAAAGAGTGGATCGAATCGCTCAATGCGGTGATCAGCCACGACGGCACCGAACGCGCGCATTACCTGCTGGAGAAGATGGTCGACTCCACGCGTCGCGCCGGCGGCTACCTGCCGTTCGACCCGACCACCGAGTACGTCAACACCATCGCGCCGCAGAACGAGGCGAAGATGCCGGGCGACGCCACCATGGAATGGCGCATCCGCAGCCTGATCCGCTGGAACGCAATGGCGATGGTGGTGCGCGCCAACCGCAAGCCGGGCGAGCTGGGCGGCCACATCGCCAGCTTCGCCTCCTCGGCCACACTGTACGACGTGGGCTTCAACCACTTCTGGCGTGCCCCCAGCGCCGACCACCCCGGTGACCTGGTGTTCCATCAGGGCCATTCCAGCCCGGGCGTGTATGCGCGTTCCTTCCTCGAAGGCCGCATCGCCGAAGAGCAGATGGATCTGTTCCGCATGGAAGTGGCGGGCAAGGGCCGTGGCCTGTCGTCCTATCCGCACCCGTGGCTGATGCCGGACTACTGGCAGGTGCCGACGGTGTCGATGGGCTTAGGTCCGATCCAGGCGATCTACCAGGCGCAGTTCTGGAAGTATCTCGAGCATCGCGGCCTGATCCCCAAGAGCGACCGCAAGATCTGGTGCTTCATGGGCGACGGCGAGACCGACGAGCCGGAGAGCCTGGGCGCGATCTCGCTGGCCGGCCGTGAGGGCCTGGACAACCTGATCTTCGTGATCAACTGCAACCTGCAGCGCCTGGATGGCCCGGTGCGCGGCAACGGCAAGATCATCCAGGAGCTGGAAGGCGTGTTCCGTGGCGCCGGTTGGAACGCCATCAAGGTGGTCTGGGGCAGCTACTGGGATCCGCTCCTGGCACGCGACACCTCCGGCACACTGCGCAAGCTGATGATGGAAACCGTCGACGGCGAGTACCAGGCGTGCAAGGCGTTCGGCGGCAAGTACACGCGTGAACACTTCTTCAACAAGTACCCGGAAACCGCGCAGCTGGTCGCCAACCTGTCCGACGACGACATCTGGCGCCTCAATCGCGGCGGCCACGACCCGCACAAGGTCTACGCCGCCTATCACTCGGCGGTGAACACCAAGGGCATGCCCACGGTGATCCTGGCCAAGACGGTCAAGGGCTACGGCATGGGCGCGGCGGGCGAGTCGCAGAACCCCACCCACCAGCAGAAGAAGCTGGACGCCGACGCGGTGCGCCACTTCCGTGACCGCTTCAACATTCCCGTGTCGGACGACAAGCTCGGCGACGTGCCGTACTTCCATCCGGGCAAGGATTCTCCGGAAGTGCAGTACATGCTCGAGCGCCGTGCCGCGCTGGGCGGTTCGCTGCCGCAGCGTCGCCGCAAGGCCGATGCGAAGCTCAAGGCGCCGGAGCTGTCCGCGTTCGAGCAGATCACCAAGGGCACCGGCGAGCGCGAGATCTCCACCACCATGGCGCTGGTGCGCGGCATGAACCTGCTGCTGCGCGACAAGCAGCTGGGCGAGCGCGTGGTGCCGATCGTGGCCGACGAGGCGCGCACGTTCGGTATGGAAGGCATGTTCCGCCAGATCGGCATCTACGCGCCGTTCGGCCAGAAGTATCGCCCGCAGGACGCCGACCAGCTGCTGTACTACCGCGAAGACCAGAAGGGCCAGGTGCTGCAGGAAGGCATCTCGGAAGCCGGCGGCATGGGCGCGTGGATGGCGGCGGCCACCAGCTACAGCATCTCCAACGTGGCGATGCTGCCGTTCTTCATCTACTACTCGATGTTCGGCTTCCAGCGCATCGGCGACCTGTGCTGGGCGGCGGGCGACATGCGCGCGCGCGGCTTCCTGGTGGGCGGTACCGCCGGGCGCACCACGCTCAATGGCGAGGGCCTGCAGCACGAGGACGGCCACTCTCACCTGATGTCCGGTGCGATCCCCAACGTAAAGTCCTACGACCCCACCTTCTCCTACGAGGTCGCGGTGATCCTGCAGGACGGCACGCGCCGGATGATGCAGGAGCAGGAAGACATCTATTACTACCTGACCGTGATGAACGAGAACTACCAGCACCCGGACATGCCGGCCGGTTGCGAGGACGGGATCATCAAGGGCATGTACCTGTTCCGCGACTGCGGCATGTCGACCAACGGGAATGGAAAGGGCAAGGGCAAGGCGAAGGCGCCGTGCGTGCAGTTGCTGGGCTCGGGCACGATCCTGCGTGAGGTGATCGCCGCCGCCGAGCTGCTGGAGAAGGATTTCGGTGTGCATGCCGACATCTGGTCTTGCCCCAGCTTCATCGAGCTGCGTCGCGACGGTTTCGATGCCGAGCGCTGGAACCGCCTGCATCCGGAAGCCGAGCAGCGCGTGCCGTACGTCACCGGCCTGCTGCAGGATCGTGCCGGTCCGGTCATCGCCGCCACCGACTACGTGCGCGAGTTCGCCGACCAGATCCGCGCGTTCATTCCCGAGGGCAAGCGCTACACGGTGCTCGGTACCGACGGCTTCGGCCGTTCGGACACTCGCGCCCACCTGCGTGATTTCTTCGAGGTGGACCGCTACTGGATCGCCCACGCCGCGCTGGCGTCGCTGGCGAAGGACGGCCTGGTCAACGCCAAGGACGTGGCGCGGGCGATCAAGGAGTACAAGCTCGATCCGGAGAAGCCGAACCCGCTCACCGTCTGAGCGGTGCGGTCGCTTCAGCAAAAAAAGCCCGCCGTATGGCGGGCTTTTTTATCCCAAGCAGTCTGGAGAGACTGTGACCGCGGCGCTCAGTCTTCGTCGCGGCCGCCGAACGCCCTGCGCAGCAGCAGGAAGGCGCCGATGGTGCCGGCCACGATCGCCACCGTGGCGGCCGGGTGACGATTCACCTGGCGCCGCAGCCGGCGGTACTGGTAGTTCGCCTCGTCCGCGAAATCCTCGGCCGCCCGGCCGATCTGGCGACGGTAGCTGTCGCTGTGCTTGCCGAAACGGCTGGTGGCGCGGCGGCCACGCTCGACCAGGTCGTGGGCAGTGCCTGCGGCGCCGTTGGCTACCTGGCGCATGTGGTCACTCACGCGCTCGGTGGTTTCGTGCAGGCTGCGTTCGATGTCGCGGGTACGGCTCATGGCGGTGAACTCCTTGCATGGCGCGGCCCGCGCTGCGGGCCTGTCGAGGGGTCGTGGGCCAATACTGTGCCCCGCGATGCGTGACAACTGCGTCGAAGGGCGCTGGCCCCCTGCCAGGCATTCAGCTGGCAGCTCAGCCCAGCCGGTAATCGCCGCCGGCCGCCAGCGCGCGTTGGTACGCCGGGCGGGCATGGATGCGCGCGAGGAAGTCCACCAGCCGCGGGTGCCGCTGGGCGCTCAGCCCGCCGCGCGCGGCGGCCGCTTCCAGCGGAAAGCTGAGCTGGATGTCCGCGGCGCTGAACCCCTCGCCGCCGAACCATTCGCTCGCTCCCAGCTCGCCTTCCAGGTAATCCAGGTGCAGCGCGATCTGCGGATCGACAAAGCGCGCCTGCACCTTGGTCGCGATGCTACGGGCCACCGGCCGGGCGAAGAACGGCGCCGGCGTGCGGGCCACTCGCTGGAACACCAGCTTGAGCAATAGCGGCGGCATCGCTGAGCCCTCGGCGTAGTGCAGCCAATAGTTCTGCCGCAGGCGCTCGGGCGTACCGTGCGGGGCGAGCAGGTCGCCGTGGCCATAGCGGTCGGCGAGGTACTCGACGATCGCGCCGGACTCGGCCACGGTCAGCCCATCGTCGGTGATCACCGGCGACTTGCCCAGCGGATGCACGGCGCGCAGCTCCGGCGGAGCCAGCATGGTCTTCGCGTCGCGCTGGTAGCGCTTGATCTGGTAGGGAACGCCCAGTTCTTCGAGCAGCCAGAGGATGCGCTGCGAGCGCGAGTTGTTGAGGTGGTGGAGGGTGATCATGTAGAGCCCTTGGCCGATCGAGGGCGGCGCTTGTGTTCGAACAGAAGATCGCGATCCCAGGGTGGATGGTCGCCGAAGTTCTCAGCCAGAAAATGGATGAAGGCGTTGACCCGTGGGGGCACCAGATGTCGCTGTGGAGTCACGGCATAGATGCCTGTGTCGCGCAGTGGATAGTCGGGAAGCACGGCCACGACACGGCCTGCTCGCAGGTCATCACCGATGTGCCAAGTGGAATGCTGCGCGATGCCGAATCCGTTCAGGACCGCGTCGCGCAGCAGCTCGCCGTGGTTGCTCTCGAAGCGGCCGCCCACGCGTACTGAAACCGGCTTGCCATCGATACCTGTCAATTGCCACACATCCTGTCGGCCCTGGCTGCCGAAAAGGCGCAGGCACTGGTGCCCGGCGAGATCGGCCGGCGTCTTTGGCGTGCCGTGTCGGGCGAGGTACGCCGGCGAGGCGCACAGCACACGGCGGTTCACGGCCAGGCGTCGCGCCACCAGCCGCGAATCCGCCAGTTCGCCGATGCGTACGGCCAGGTCCAGCCCCGCGCCGACCAGATCGATCACCTGGTCGGTGAGGTCCACGCTGACCCGCACCTGTGGATGTCGTGCCATGAACATCGCCATAAGTGGCGAGAGGTACCGGCTGCCGAACGAGGCCGGTGCGGTCAGACGCAGTGTGCCGCTGACCCGGACGCCATCCTGGCGCAGGGCGTCGGCCAGCGCCTCCAGGTCCTCGATCAGAGGCCGCCCCTGCTCGGCAAGCTGCAACCCCTCCGGAGTCGCGCGCAACTGGCGGGTGGTGCGATGCAGGAGACGTACGCCGAGTTCAAGCTCCAGGCGCTTCAGTCGCTTGCTGGCGACCGCTACCGACAACCCCAGTTCGCGGGCGGCCGCACTGATCGAGCCGAGGTCGAGCACGCGGAGGAACAGGGCGATGTCATCGGTATGTCGCATTATCAAAAAAAAGTTGAAGAAGCCTGTCGCGCCTGATGGTTGGAGGAGAGTATCCGGATGCTTAGGCTGTCGCATCCCGCTTTGACAGGAGGGCACGTGAATTCGCCTGATGTCAGGTTGCCATGCAGGCACGGCATGCATCGAATGCGGCTAATCCAATCGTTCACCGCGGCTCGCCAAGCCTTGGCCCATGCACATCGGCAGCGACTACATGGGGCAGGTGCGACGGCAACTCGAGCCAGTCTCACTTTGCAGCCTTGGCGCTACATCGCGGCCTTCATCAGGCGCGACCTTCTCACTAAAGGAGCAGCTTCATGGAATATCGCTTTCTTGGCACCTCCGGGTTCAAGGTGCCTGCGCTCGGCTTCGGTGCCGGGACTTTTGGCGGCAAGGGGCCGATGTTCAGCGCATGGGGCAGCACCGACGTCGCCGAGGCGACACGGTTGGTGGACATTTGCCTCGATGCGGGTGTGAATCTGTTCGACACGGCGGATGTCTATTCGGAGGGTGCGTCGGAGTCGGTGCTCGGTGCAGCGATCAAGGGTCGACGCCAGCGGGTGATCCTCTCGACCAAACTCAGCCTTCGCGCAGGCGACGGCGCCAATGACATCGGCGCCTCGCGCCATCACCTGGTCGACGCGACCGAGAAGGCGCTGCGACGACTGGGCACCGACTACATCGATATCCTGCAGCTCCACCACTTCGATGCAATGACGCCGGTCGAAAGCGTGATGGCGACGCTGGACGATCTCGTGCGCGCGGGCAAGGTGCGCATGATCGGCGCTTCCAACTTCGCCGGTTGGCAATTGATGAAGTCGCAGGCGATTGCCGACCAACGCGGCTTGACGCGGTTCATCGCCAACCAGACCTATTACTCGCTGATCGGCCGCGATTACGAGTGGGAGCTGATGCCGCTGGGCCTGGACCAGGGCGTCGGTGCCCTGGTCTGGAGCCCGCTCGGCTGGGGCCGCCTGACCGGGCGGATCCGGCGCGGCCAGCCCTGGCCCGAGGGCAGCCGCCTGCACCAGACCGCCGCGTTCGCACCACCCATCGACGAGGAGCGGTTGTACCGCGTGGTCGAGGCGCTCGATGTCGTGGCAGAGGAAACCGGCCGGTCATTGCCGCAGATCGCGATCAACTGGCTGCTGCAGCGCCCCACCGTGTCCAGCGTGCTGATCGGCGCCCGCAACGAGCAGCAACTGCGCCAGAACCTGGGGGCTATCGGCTGGAACCTGACCGCCGCGCAGATGCAGCGACTGGATCGGGCCAGCCAGGTCACGCCGCCGTATCCCTATTACCCCTATTGGAACGGCCAGTTCACCGAACGCAACCCGCCGCCGGTGGCGATCGGTCCTGTCTGATCATCGGCGCTCCTTCAGGGGTTCAGCGTGATCGTGCGCGAGAGCGCGGACACCCCGCGCTCGTCGAACGCCTCCACCGCCACCACGTAGCGCACGCCCTTGCTCAGTGCGCGCAACTGCAGCGTGGTCGGCTGGTCGGCGAAGCGCTGGTAGGTTTCGTGCAGGCGATCGGCGGTGAGGCCCCAGCGCACGTTGTAGCCCACCGCGCCCGGCACCGGCTTCCAGTTGATGGTGGCGTTGCGGGTGTCCTGGTCGCGGGTGGCTGAGAGCAGCTCCGGTGCGGGCGGCGGCGGGCCGTCCTGGTGGCCGAACACGCGCAGGTCGGAAATCGCCAGGTGTCTTGCGCCCACGTGTTTGTGCACGTAGCGCACGTAGCGGATACGTGCCGGCGCATCGAGTTCGACATAGGCGTTGGCGTGGTCGCGCGTCTCATGCGAGAGGTCGGCCAGGGTCTGCCAGTGGCGGCCGTCGGTCGAGCCCTCCAGCATGAACTGGGTGACCAAGTCGGGCGCGTCGCCGTAACGGTCGGAGCGGTCGTCGGCGTAGTTCACCTGGATCGCGTTCACCGTGCGCGGGCCGCCCAGGTCCACGGTAAGCGTCTGCCCGGGCGTGTTGGACGCGGCGCCCCAGAATGTACGTGGATTCTCGTCGGTCACCTGGTCCGGACCGTGGCCGGGAATCTGCGACGAAGCGGTGGTTTGCTTGTGCCAAGACAACAGCATCCAGCCGGTAAACGTGCTCTCGCCGGGCTGGAGCTTGTGGTCGGGCATGCGCTGGGGGAAATCGCCGAAGCGGGTGTCCACCCACATCTGGCCGTCGTCGTGGAAGCCGGCCGGATAGAGATCGATGCGCCGCTCGAAGTTCCAGTTCAGGCCGATCCAGTTGGTGCCGGTGTTCCATACGTTGCCGTAGGCGTCCTCGAAGGTGGAGCCATGGCCGGCGCCCTCGACGAAGCCGCCCGGCTTGTAGCCGACCGGGTTGTACGGCGCGTAGGTAAACGGGCCCAGCGGATGCTCGCCGACATACACGCCAGTGGCGTAGGCGTTGTACTCGGTGCCCGGCGCGGCGTACTGCAGGTAATAGCGGTCGCCGTGGCGGTTCATCCAGGCGCCCTCCATGAAGGGCAGGGTCTTCTCGTCGCGGTGGTCGCGGCCGAAGCGCTCCCAACCGTGTTGGTCCGGGTGCAGCCGCAGCAGGGTGGTCGTCTCACCCACGTAGGCCAGCCGCTTGCCTTCGCCTTGCGCCCCGTCCCCCAGCTTGAGATCGATCTGCTGGCCGTACATCGGGTAGACGTTGGACGAGCCCCAGTACATGTACACCTTGCCGTCGTTGTCCTGGAACAGGCCCGGGTCCCAAGGCCCCGGCGGCAACTGGCCCTGCTTGATCTTGTACTCGGTGGAGGACGTCACCGCGTTCGGCAACGGCGGCATCAATCGGGTCCAGAACTTCCAGTGGCCGTGTGCGGGATCGGTGGAATAGAGCAGTGGCTCCTGGTCGGTGGTGGAGCGCAGCAGGAACAGCTTGCCGTCGGCAACGAGCGTGGCCGGCGCAACTTCGCTGTCGAACGGCCACTTGTCAGGTGAGACGAAATCCCAATGCACCAGGTCGGTGGAGTGCCAGTAGCCGTCGGCCAGGGTCTGGAACAGGTAGTACGCACCGCCGTAGCGCACCACCGCGGGATCCGCGCCGGTGCGGTAGGAGATGCCCTGGTTCATCTGCTCGAAGTTGTAGCGGTAGTCCACGTCCATCGGGTTGGCCCAGGTCCGCGCCTGTGGATTTACCGCCGCGCTGGCGACCTGGGTGGCGAGCGCGGCGGCGAGCGCCAGGGCGAGACGGAGACGTGGATGAAAGCGTGCTGACATGGCATGGGTCCGGAGATGGCCTGACGGACGTTCCGTGCCCGGGCGTGGCGTGGCTTCGATGGCGGCGACGTTGCTCCTGCTCGTCGCCAGCGGATCGCCGTCGGCAGCCCGGCGGCTGCCACGGAGAAAGGGCTGCCGCTTCAGTAGATCCAGGCGGCCTCGCCCTTGGGCGCGTGCTTCTGCATGAAGCGGGTCATGGTGTCGTAGAGCACTTCGCCGGGCGGGCCCCAGCAGTGCGGCGCCATCGGCTGATAGGTGATGGAGCCCTGGAAGCTCGGGTTGGTCGCCGCCTTCAGAAACGCGTCCATCGCGCGCACGCCCATATTGAGGTTGTAGGTGTCCGCATCGCCCACGTAGATGTGCAGCTTGTCGGTCACCAGCGGGCCCAGCGTGGCCCAGTTCTTCTCAAGCATGTAGCGCAGGTCGAAGTGCTGCTTCCAGTACTCGGCCACAGCGTGATCGATGGCGCCGCTGCGCTTGTCCCAGATGCGCTGCGGATAGCCGTCCGCGCCGATCGGCCCCCAGGCCGCTTCCCAGATGTCCCACTGGCCGCCCGAGCGCGAGTGGTCGCCCACCGCCAGCTCGTAGTGGTTCTCGTCCTTCATCATCGCGTCGACGTTGCCGTCGGGCTGGCGCGTGTCCACACGCTCGACTTTCACCCAGCCTTTGTCGACGGTGTAGGCGTTGGCGTCGTCGTATATGTTCACCACCTGGTGGTGGCGGAAGTCCAGCGAGTCCGGACACATCGCGAAGCTGCCGCCGTAGTAGCGCGGGTGGAACAACTGCTGCGCGACCGCGATCCAGCCACCGGTGGAGCCGCCGGTGAGGATGCGCGCCCACGGTTGCTCGATGGTGCGGAAGCGCTTGGCAATCTCCGGGTAGAGCTCCTGGTGGATGGCGTCGTCGAATGGGCCCTGGTTGGGCGAATTCACCGCGTAGGAGTCGTCGTAGTACGGCGAGGGATGCTGCAACGTCACTAGGATCACCCGCGGCTTCTTCGCGCTATCCAGCCAGAACGCGCTCAGCTTCGATTTCTCGTTCTCGAAGCCGAACGGCGCGTCGGTGGAAAAGTGCCCCTGGTCGTAGACCACCGGGTAGCGCACGTTGGGGTGCTGCTCGTAGCCCTCGGGTAGCAGCACGGTGGCGCCCAGGTAGATCGGGTGGCCCCAGAACTTCGTCAGCAGTTTGCTCTGGATGCGGAAGCGCTTGACGTACTCGCTGTCCCTCGGAAACGGGATCGGCGCGATCACCTGATCGGCGACCAGCCGGATCGGCGTGGCCGCGGCCGGGTCGTAGTGCACCTTCACCGGCTTGCCGTAGAGGTTGCCCGGCGAATGCTTCCAGTCCTGGCCTTCCCACTGGTCCATGTGCATCCACAGCGTGTGGCCGTCGGCGCGCTTGAACTCGGTGTAGACGTTGACGAAAGGCTGCATCCAGTAGTCGCCGGCGGGTAGGTCACGCAAGCTGGCCAGCGGCGCACCGTAATCGTTTACATCGATAGCCGCGAACTGGCCGGCCTTGAGGCCGGTCACGTCGTGCCCGAACAACGGCACGCCAGTGATGTCGGTCTGTTCGATCGGCGGCTTCGCACCGTCGCGGCTCACCGCCACGTAGACGCGGCCCGTAATCGGCTGCGCGTGTGCCGCCGCAGCAAAGCTCACCTCGATGCGCGGCGACGTGGCCCCTGCATCGTTGGCGTGCAGGTGGAGGGGCGCAGCGGCCAGGGGGGCGGCGGCGAGCGTCAGAAGCAGGCGATGGGCGGGAGTCATCCCCCGATGCTAGCGGTCACCGCCCTGCGGCCGCCACTGTCGCGGCAATGCGGCGCTCAGAGCGTCTGGTCGGCCGGCTCGGATACGGGTTCGGGCTCGTTGTGCAGCCGCTGGCGCCGGCGCAGGGTGGGGAACATCGCCATCCACAGCCCCACTACCAGCAGCGTGCCGACGCCGCCAATCAAGGTGGCCGGCACGGCGCCGACCCACGCGGCGAGCAGGCCGGACTCGAACTCGCCGAGCTGGTTGGAGGTGTTGATGAAGATTGCGTTGACCGCGCTCACCCGGCCGCGCATGTCGTCCGGCGTGTCCAGCTGCACCAGCGCGCCGCGGATCACCATGCTGACCATGTCGAACGCACCCAGCGCAAACAGTGCGGCCATCGACAGCCACAGCGTGGTCGACAGCGCGAACACCAGCGTGGCCACGCCGAAGCCCGCCACCGAGGCGAACATCGTCATGCCCACGCGCCGCTGCATGGTGTGGCGCGCCAGCCACAGCGACATCAACAGCGCGCCCACCGCCGGCGCCGCGCGCAGCAGGCCCAGGCCCCAGGGGCCGGTGTGCAGGATGTCCTTGGCGAAGATCGGCAGCAGCGCGGTGGCGCCGCCGAGCAACACGGCAAACAGGTCCAGCGAGATCACGCCCAGCACGTCCGGCCGCTGGCGGATGAAGTGCACGCCGGCGAACACCGTCTTCAGCGTGGCCGGTTCGCGCCGCGGCGGCGCGCTCTCGTAGCGCAGCTTCGCCATCAGCACCACCGAGGCCAGGTAGAGCGCGCCGGCGATCACGTACACCACGCCCGGACCGGCCACGTAGAGAAAGCCGCCCAGCGCCGGCCCCATGATCATCGCCGCCTGGCCGGCCGAGGCGTTCACCGCCATCGCGCGGGGCAGGATCGGCGCGGGCACCAGCGCCGGCAGCATCGACTGCATCGCCGGAAACTCGAACGCCTTGGCTACGCCGATCACGAACACCAGCGCGAGGATGCCGGCCTCGTGGATGTCATGCATCAGGGTGAGCGCGGCCAGCAGCGCGATCGCCACCCACTCCACCACCTGCCCCAGCAGCACGATGCGGCGGCGCTCGAACTGATCGGCCACGTGGCCCGCCGGCAGCGCCAGCAGCACCGAAGGGATGAACTGCGCCAGGCCGATCAGGCCCAGGTCGAGCGCGCGGCCGGTGATCGCGTAGATCTGCCAGCCCACGGCCACCGAGAGCATCTGGAAACCGAAACTCGAGGCGATGCGGGCAAACCAGAAGGCGACGAAGGCGCGATGCCGGAACAACGCGTCGGTGGGAGCGGTGGGGGAGGGGCGCATCGTGGGTCCTTGCGTGGATCGCGATTATCGAATCCCCACCGCGCCCGGCCAAGCGGTCCGTGCACGGTCGGACGATGTTGCGATCGGTCGACGGCTGCGCCGACGGTTGCGCCGTGCGCGGGCCTCGTTCCACTCTAGGCGCCCGTTTCCTGCCGTGGATGTTCGCCATGTTGCCTGTGCCTACCCGTTCCCTGGCCCTGATGCTCGGCCTTGCGCTGCTCGCGACCGGCTGTTCGCAGAACGGCGGCGGCTCGTCGTCCAGCGCGGGCAAGCCGGCGGGGCAGGCCGCCGCCAGCGATGCGGCCGCGGCGCAGGATCTGGATACCTACCGCCAGCTGGTGCGCATCCACAACGACGAGATGGCCACCACCTTCGGCCAGAAGATTGTGCACGACTACCCCGGCAGCGCCGCGGCGAAGGAGGTGCAGGAGAGCCTGCCGCAGATCAGCAAGCGCTATCACGAGAATGCCGAGAAGAATCGCCTGGCCGGCCTTTGGCTGTACCAGGTGGCGCCGATGGCCGGCGGCACTCAGTCCACCGCGGTGATCTACAACAGCCAGCCGGTCGATGCGGACAAGGTGCGCATGGTGCTGCGCCGGCACACGCAGTGGGGCCAGAACGCCTTCCTGTTCGGCAGCGGCAAGGGTTTTGTCTGCAAGGCCACCTGCACGCTGCCGGCGGTAGTGGACGGCAAGGCGATGGGCATCAAGGCGTTCGCGCCGCCCAGCGGCGAGCCGGCGTTGATGATCAGCGACGACAAGGCGTTCATCGCGCTCTTGAAGAAGGCGCAGAAGATCAGCCTCACCGTGACCCCCAAGGACAGCGGGCGCAGCGAGGAACTGGTGTACGAGGTGGGCGGTTTCGACCCGGCGAAGTGGTTGCCGCTGCCCAAGACGAAAAAATAGCGCGCAGGCGTGTCCCGGCGCGTCACTGGCGAGAGGAGAGCGAGCATGGTCCTGCAACGTGTGATCGGATGCCTCACCCTGGCGGCGGCGCTGGTCGGCTGCGCGAGCTGGCCCAGTGCCGAGCGCGAGGCGCAGCGACGCGCAGATTACGAGGCCGCCGCCGGCCCCAGTCAGCGCAGCTTCCGTTTCTTCGGCAATCTGTGGTCGTGGGAGCCGTTGGGGAAAGATCTGCTGGTGGTCTACACCCGCCCCAACGAGGCCTGGCTGCTCACCACGGGCGGCTGCATCAACCTCGAATACACCAATGCGATCGGGCTGACCTCGAACCTGCACGAGGTGAGCGTGGGCTTCGACAAGGTGCTTACAGGGCGGCGCGATTTCCCCTGCACCATCACCGGCATCCGCCCGGTGAACGTCAAGCAGCTCAAGGCCAGCCAGGCCGAGCGGCGCACGATCGAGGAAAAACCGCGCGAAGCCACGCCCGCCGCGGACGGCTGAGCAGCAGCGGCGTGGGGCTCAGTGCAGGAACAGCTTCTCGGCGATCCTCGCCAGCGGCTTTTCCAGTGCGTTCTGCACGCGCATCGGCAGGTCCAGCGGCTTGAGCAGCATTTTCACCGTCATCTCGGCCGGAATGTTCCGCCGCAGCAGGCCCTGCGCGCGGTTGCTGATCTGGCGGAACTGCGTGTCGCTGCCGTCGGGGTAGCACTGGTTGAAGACGTGGCGCAGGGCGATGTCGCTGTCCTCGCTCTTGATCTCGTTGACCCGGCGTAGGATCGCGCGCAGCACCTTGGTGCGACCGAAGCCTTCGCGCTCCCGGTAGAGCCGGTAGTGCTGGTAGAAGTGCTTGTAGTGGCGCACTTCGTCGCTCTTGATGTGGTTGGTGAGCTGCTTGAGCACCGGCTCGTCGGTGATGTCGTTGAGCGCGCGGTAGAGGCTGGCGGTACCGGTCTCCACCACGCAGCGCGCGGCCAGCTCCAGGCCGCGTGAAGGCTCCAGTTGTTCGGCGGTGCACACCGCGCCGTACTCGTCCCAGAACGCCTTGAAGCCGGCCTCCCAGTCGAACTCCGGCCACACCGTGCGCACGTAGGTGGCCAGCGCGCGGCCGTGCTGCAGCTCCTCATGCTCCCAGTGCTGGCTGAGCCAGGTCTGCAGTGCCTCGTCACCGGCGAAGTGGTTCACCAGGTTGTGCGTGTACAGGTCCGAGCCGCTCTCGACAAAGGACGAGCTGCACAGCAGGAAGAACAGATCCTCGTTGTGACGGATGCGCGCCTTGTCGATGCGCGAAAAGTCGATGCTTTCCAGCGTCCAGGGCAGCGTGTGGCTGTCGTAGCTCAACGGGTGGGTTCCTTGTCGCAAAGGCGTGCGCGCGCCGTAGCGCGCGCGAGGTGACAAATCAATGACACAAGCATACGGCGTTGGCCGCGCATTGGAATTAACCGCGGCCGACCCCACACCCTTCGGTTGCCCCGGCTGCGCCACCGTGGCGTGCCGTTTCCCATCGATGGAGCTTCCATGATTCCCACTTTCAGCTATGCCGCCCCCGCTGCCCGCGCTCCGCTGGCGCCGTACCGCTTCGAACGCCGCGAGCCGCGCGACACCGACGTGGTGATCGAGATCCTCTACTGCGGCGTGTGCCACTCCGACCTGCACACCGTGCGCGACGAGTGGGGCACCGGTGAATATCCGATCGTGCCCGGCCACGAGATCGTCGGCCGCGTTCTGCGCACCGGCAAGGCGGTGACCAAGTTCAAGCAGGGCGACCTGGCCGGCGTCGGCTGCATGGTCGATTCCTGCCGCGAATGCGCCAGTTGCCGGGACGACCTGGAGCAGTTCTGCCTCAAGGGTGCCACCTTCACCTACGCCGGCAAGGATCGTGTCGACGGTACGCCCACGCAGGGCGGCTACTCCACCCACATCGTGGTGGACGAGGCGTTCGTGCTACGCGTGTCCGACAAGCTCGACCTCGCCGCCGTCGCACCGCTGCTGTGCGCCGGCATCACTACGTATTCCCCGCTCAAGCACTGGAAGGTCGGCAAGGGTTCCAAGGTCGGCGTGATCGGTCTGGGCGGTCTGGGCCACATGGCGTTGAAGTTCGCCCACGCGTTCGGTGCCCAGGTGGTGCAATTCACCACCTCGCCCTCCAAGCGCGAGGATGCGCTGCGGCTGGGTGCCGACGAGGTGGTGCTGTCGAACGATCCGGAGCAGATGAAGCAGCACGCCGGCAGCTTCGACTTCATCCTCGACACCGTCTCGGCGCCGCACGATCTCAATGTCTACCTGCAGATGCTCAAGCGTGACGGCACCATGACCCTGGTCGGTGTGCCCGATGCGCCGCCCACGGTGGCGGCCGGTTCGCTGATCTTCGGCCGCCGCGCGTTGGCCGGTTCGCTGATCGGCGGCATCGCCGAGACGCAGGAGATGCTGGATTTCTGCGCCGAGCACGGCATCGTGTCGGACATCGAGCAGATCCGCATGCAGGACATCAACGAGGCCTACGAGCGCATGCTCAAGAGCGACGTGAAGTACCGCTTCGTGATCGACATGGCCTCGCTGCGCGACGCCGCCTAAACCTTGCAGGAAACGGCGGTGGTGCCTAGCGCACCACCGTCACCGGCACGTGGGCGCGCGCCAACACGTCGCCGGACACCGAGCCCAGCAGGAAGCGCGCCAGCGCCCCGCGCTCGGTATGGCCGATCACGATGTGGTCGCAGCCATGTTGCTCGAGCTGGTTGATCAGCACGTCGCCCGGGCTGCCGTGGGTCAGCTCCACATCCACCAGCGCCTCGGCGTCCGGTTCCAGCGCCTTGAGCTCTTCCAGCAGTTCGCGCGCCCGCGCGGTGCCGGAGTCGGCCATCATCAACGCACAGGCGTCGGCCCCGGCCTCGGTCACCTGCAGCACGGACACTACGCGGACCCGACCGTGATTGAGGCGCGCCAACGCCATGGCCAGCTCGAAGCCGCGCCGGGACGTGTCCGAACCGTCATAACCGACCAGTGAATACTTGAACATCGGGCACCTCCGCGGCCTGCGTGATCTGCAGAGCGATCATGCCACGCAGGCCGCGAATGCAATGGCGCCCGACCCGGGGCATTGTCAGTCGTCGACCCAGTGGCAGCGGCGCTCGATGTGAGTGCCGGCGT
This sequence comes from Dyella sp., assembly GCF_051962475.1. Classification (GTDB taxonomy): domain Bacteria; phylum Pseudomonadota; class Gammaproteobacteria; order Xanthomonadales; family Rhodanobacteraceae; genus Dyella_A. Next base: position 109,324 of record NZ_JBQCCF010000069.1, on the reverse strand, counting down.
TCTTTTCCTGGTGGTGCTCCTGCACCTTCTTGCCGGCGTAGCCGCCAGCGACGGCGCCACCGATGGTGGCGAGCGTCTTGCCCTTGCCGCCGCCGACCTGATGGCCGAGCAGGCCGCCAGCGACGGCGCCGACCGCCGTGCCGGCGATCTGGTGCCGGTCCTTGGCGGGGGCGTCAGCTACGCGTACGTCTTCACACACCTGGTGCCGGCCGCGATGCTGGGCGTGCACATCGGGCACCCCGGCCGCGAGCGTGAGGGCGGCGAGGGCAGGGAGCAGGAATCGACGGGACATGATGGCCTCCGGGAGTGGGTGGGAACACGCCAGTAGTGTCCGGCCGGTGCCGTGAGTTCGTAGTGCACCGAACGTCATCAGGCCGTGTCCGCGCCGCGTCGCCGGACGACCGCATGCGCGCGCGGCACGATCGGCCGCCCACCCACTTTGGCCACCGATTGGGTGAGCTCGGCGCCCAGCAGCAGGATCAGGGCGGAGTAGTAGACCCACACCAGCAGGACGACCACGCCGCCGGCCGACCCGTAGGCCCCGCCCACGTTGCTGCGGGAGAGGTACAGACCGATCGCAAACTTGCCCGCGGCGAACAGCACCGCCGTCAGCGCGGCGCCGACCACGGCGTCCGTCCAGGCGATGGTGGCATCGGGCAGCACCTTGAAGATCGCCGCGAAGACTGCGGTGAACACGCTGAGGCTGATCAGCGCCTCCAGCACCTGCCAGGCCAGCGTGTCGCCGCGCACGAACACCGCAATCAACGCGCTGGCGGCGAACGAAACCACCATCAGGAACGCCAGCGACAGCAGTAGGCCCAGCGCCAGCATGCGGGCGCGCAGCCAGTCCAGTACCGCACCACCCGGCCGCGGGGCGAGATTCCACACGCGGTTGATCGCGCCCTGCAGCTGGGCGAATACCGCCGACGCACCGACCAGCGTGACGCCCAGCCCGAACAGCCCGGCCCAGCTGCCCACACCGGGACGCTCGCGGGCGTTGTCCAGCACCAGGGTGACCGCGTCGGCGGCGCGCGGCCCCAGCAGGTGCTGCAGCGAGACGACGAGTTGCTGCTGCCAGGCCGGCTCCAGCGACGTCACTACCCATAGCAGCAGGACCAGCAGTGGTGCGAAGGAAAGCGCCGAATAGAACGCCAGCGCCGCCGCCCGCGTCGACAGTTCGTCGTGCGCAAAGCCCTGGGCCGTGCGCTGCACTATTGCCAAACCCTTGCGCAGGGCGGGATGCATTGGCGAGATCGGGACGTCGGGATCTGGCACGGGGGTCTCCGTTTGGGAGGGACGCCACGATGATGGCTGCGCCGCGGCCCGAATGTGAACGGTTGGCCGACGACTGCGCTCCGCGGATGCCCTACCTGCGCGCACTCACTGAATCCTCGCCCGCGGTGCACGAAGTCCTCACGCGGCCGTGCCGATGCTGCGCCCCACCACTCGGGACCCTGGCCGGGCCGCGGTCGGTCTCGAGGCTCCCGGTTCAACCCGGCATAGAACGTTCATCCACAAGGAGTTCACCATGATCAAGCGCAATCACGCTCTCGCCGCCCTTCTGCTGGCTACGGCCGGCGCGATGGGCGCCACGGGTGCCCAGGCCGCCGAGGCCACCGTCAAGTGCGACCTGACGTACAACCTGTCGGGCTGGTCGATCCTCTACAAGCATGCCGAGGGCAACGGCATGGTCACCTGCGACAACGGCCAGTCGGCTCGCGTGAAGATCGCGGTGGTCGGCGGTGGTCTCACCGCCGGCAAGTACCACATCGACAACGGCAAGGGCGAGATCAGCAAGGTGCACGGCATCGACGAGGTGTTCGGCGACTACGCCCAGGCCGGCGCCGAGGCCGGCGTGGTCAAGAGCGGTACGGCTCAGGTGCTGACCAAGGGCACCACCTCGCTGGCGCTTGCCGGCACGGGTGAGGGCGTGAATCTCGGCATCTCTGTGGGCAAGTTCACCATCAGCCGCCAGTAAGTCCGGCTCCGCCGGCACGTGTCGGCGGAGCCTGCTTTTGCCAAGGGCGCCTTCGGGCGCCCTTGTGCATGGGCAGCGCTACACTTCGCCGTTCCGCCACCGATACGGAGCTGCCTCGATGCGTCGCCTCTTGCTGTTGCTAGCGATTGCGCTGCTGTGCGGGACCACGATCACCGCGCGCGCCGCCACCCCGCAGCCCGGCGCCACCGCGCCCGCTTTCCGCCTGCAGGACCAGAACGGCCACTGGCGCACCCCGGCCGATTACCGCGGGCACTGGCTGGTGGTGTACTTCTATCCGAAGGACTTCACCCCCGGCTGTACTACCGAGGTATGCGCTTTTCGCGATGACGTCGCCAAGCTGCGCAAGGCCGGTGCCGAGGTGATCGGCGTGAGCCTGGACGACATGGCGTCGCACGCGAAATTCGCGCAGAAGTACCGCGTTCCGTTCCCCCTGCTCGCCGACAGCGCGCATCAGATGTCCACCGCCTACGGCGTGCTCTCGTCCACGGTCGGCTTTCATTACGCGCGCCGCACCACGTTCCTGATCGATCCGCAGGGCACGGTGGCGAAGGTTTATGAGGATGTCGATCCGGAGAAGAACTCTGCCCAGGTGCTGCGCGACCTCGCGTCGCTGAAGGCGGGGGGCTGACCGTGGCAAACGACAACGCAGCGACGTATCCGCGATTCGCGTGGTGGCGCCTCGGCCTGTGGGTGATCTTGTTGCTTGCCGCCTTCGGCGCCATGCAGTACGGCGTGCACGGCCAGCGCGTGTGGTCGGTGCTGGGGAGCGCGACGCTCGACGACGAGGGACGCGCCGCACTGCACGCCATGCTGGGCTGGGATGCGGCGTACTTCATCGCGGCGGCGGCGCTGGTGGTGTTCTGCGCCGCCGGCATCCTACGCCAGGGTTGGGCGCGGCCGGTGTTGCGGGTGGCGCTCGTCCTGCTTGCGCTCGGCCTGCTGCTGAGCGGCGTGCTGTTGTATCGCCATTGGCTGGACTGGAGCGGCCAGGCGCACGGCATGGCTGACGCCGCGGCGCTGGTGGCGCAGGAGGCGCGTCGCGTGCATCTCTCGCTCGCCTTCGACGTAATCGGCATCGTGGTGTTGAGCTGGCTCGTGTGGCGACTGGGCCAGCCGTCGGTGCGCGCGCAGTTTCGTCGCCGGTGCTGAGCTGCGCTCGCGACCACTGTCCACGAAGATGTTGGCCTGATGAGGCGACGGTCGTTACGCAGCATGATGTTGCGTGATCGGTTTGTGTTTCTTCGGTACGGACCGGGGACTGTCTTTGCTCAACGCGCCTGGTGATGCCTGAGCGCTAAGCCCTGTCTGGTCCTGATGACGGGGGCGCGGTGTGCGCATAGACTGCAGGTCCACCAAGGGGAGGGCTGGGGCAATGCACTTCAATCGTCTGTCGTACGTTCTTTCGGGGCTGATGTTGTGCGGCGTGGCGGTCAGCTCGCCTGCGGTTGCCGCCAGCGCTCAGGAGGTAGCCCGGCAGGCCGAAGCCAGCATGGTGGTGGTCGGCACGCTGACGGTGGCACCGAACGGGTCGGTGTCGGGCTACCAGTTGGACAACCCGGAGAATCTACCCGCTGCGGTGAGCAACCTGCTGCAGCAGGCCATTCCAACGTGGCAGTTCGACCCTATGGTTCGCGACGGCAAGCCGGTGAACGTCAGGTCGCGCATGAGCCTGCGTGTCGTGCTGCATCCGTTGGGCGACAAACGCTACCGGCTGTACCTGGCCGGCGCTTACTTCAGCGCAGACAACAAGCCCTTGAAGAGTGACGCCCCCCGGCGCACGCAGCCGCGCTATCCGATGCAAGCCATCCGGGACAGAGTCTCCGGCACCGTTTACCTAGCGCTGAAGATTGACGCACAGGGGCATGTCATGGATGCGATGGTTGAGCAGGTGAATCTGCGCATCGCGGGCGACGATCACCAAATGGAGCGCTATCGACGTTTGCTGGCGGACCCCGCGCTTGAGGCGGCCCGTAGCTGGGTGTTCGATCCGCGGATGTTTGCCGGGGCGGGAGACCATTACGCCATGGTTCCCGTCAGTTACGTGCTGAATGTCGGCCCGGGTGCGGGTGCACACGCGATGCCCGGCAGCCCCGGACACTGGGACCTGTATGTCCCAGGGCCGCGCTATGCGGTGCCGTGGTTGAATACTGCTGCCATGGTCGCGGGGAGCGGCGACGCCTTGCCTGACGACGGCGTTTACTTGCTCAACGCCAGCAGCCCGCATTTGAGGTCGAAGCTGAGCGGTTCGTGATATTCGCCCTGGCGCGGCCTGGTTCAGTCGGCGTTGACTCCCGAGCCGGTATCGGTAGGCATCTTTGTCGACCGATACCGGCTCCATGCGCATCCTTGTCCCGATCCTGATCACGGCGCTGGCAATCTGTCAGCCGGCCACCGCCCAGCAGCTCGCCACCCGTTGCCAGGCCAGCAGCAGCTTCGATGTCACGGTGCAGCCGGACCGCCTGATCTTCGATCGCGCCGCGCCTGCGCCGCAGCGGCTGGTGCTCCGCGACGGTCAACTTCAGGCCGATGGCGTGCCGGTGCCTCTGAACGCCGAGGACGAGGACCGTCTGTCGCTGTTCGAGCGGGAGTTGCGGGCGCTGGTGCCGAAGGTGCGTGCGGTGGGCAAGCGCGGCGTGGATCTCGCCGTTCAGGCCCTGCGCGAGGAGGCGGCCGGCATGGCGCTCAGCGCGGCCTCGCGTGCCGAACTCGATCAGCGCCTCACCGCCGACGCCGCGCAGCTGCACCAGCGCATCGACAGCAGTCGCAGCACGCACGACTGGCAGGGTGACGCGGCGCAGGCGCTGGGTAACCAGATCGCCGGCGACCTTGCGCCCATCGTTGCCGGTGACTTGGGCCAGCAGGCGCTGCAGGCCGCGATGAGCGGGGATCTGCAGACCGCGGCGCGCCTGCGCGACCAGGCCTCCGACCTCGCCACCGCGCTGCGGCCGCGGCTGGAACGACGCATGCAGGCGCTGGCGCCCCAGGTGGATACGCTATGCCCGTCGATCCGCCGCCTCGCCGAGCTGCAGCAAGGCGTGCGTGACGGCGCCGGGCGGCCGTTGAACCTGCTCACCGTGGGCGGGCACTGACTCGCGCGAAAGCGAACCGTAGCTAAAGCCCGCCTTGCCGGGGGCGGCCGGGTTAACCCGGGGGTAAGCGGCCGGGCGCGAGCATGTCGGTACTTTTCCACCTCCACCGACGGGAGGCCACGCGCCGTGTCGCTGGCATCGCAGCCGCTCTACAACGCCCTGATCCGCCGCAGCATCGACCTGCAGCGCCTGTGCCAGCAGGCGGCACAGCAGGTGGAGGAGCCGGGCTTGCGCGTGGTGCTGCAGGAAAACGCCGCGGCCCTGGAGCTGCTGATCCTCGATTTGCAGATGCAGCTGGCCGCCCAGGGTGGTCGCCCGGCGACCCACGGTCGCTGGAACACGCCTCGGCCCTGGCGGCCGGCCACCTGGTGGGTGCGCCGCATGACCTTGAGCGATGGCCAGTGGATCCGTCTGCTGGCGCGCCGCGAAGCCGCCCTCCTGGCGCAGTTCGAGCAGGTGCTGGAGCGGGCGCCCCACGAAGCGGCGAAGGAGCTCGGCCGGCTGTCCGGGCGCGTGCACGCAGTGCACCTGGACATGCACAGTCTCGCGCTCGCGGCGCGCTGATTCCCCTTCGGGACCAGCGAAGCGCAGCCAGGGAATCGGGCTGGGAAAGCGGGCTGCTAGGCTTGGCCCGACCGCAATGGACCGAAACGGAGATGGACCATGCGTGCTCGATGCCGATACCTGTTACTCGCCGTCCTCGTGGGGCCCTGGCACGCTGCAGCCGCAGGGGACACGCTGCGCGTGGACAGCCACGTGCTGGTCGTGGGCGATACCGCCACGCGCGTGATCGAGCTGCTGGGTAAACCGGTGTACCGGGAGCCGATCAACAACGAGTACGGCGCGTGGCTGGGCGAGCGCTGGCAGTACAGCCGCGACGGGCACGTCATCACGGTCACCGTGCTGGGTGGGAAAGTGGCCAACATCGACGATCGCCGCAGCTGAGGCCCGTTGTGACTGATGGCACGGCATGACGCCTGGCCCATGGGCGGGCGCATGCCACCGCGCATCCTGAACTGCAGGTCAGCCCTTGGGGGCTCGCCGTCACTACGGGGATACGCACATGCGCAAGACAATCTCATTGCTGACGCTGGCCATCGGCGTCGCGTTCGGTTCGCAGGCCCAGGCGCACGACCGCCTTGTCCATGTCGATCATCAGTGCAGCTTCAGTACCGACTACGACGTGCGGGTGGACGCCGCCGGGGTCGCCTTCAATCGTGACGACGGCGCCCCCACCAAGGTGTTCATGCATGACGGGCAGCTGCGCGTGGACGGGCGCGCAGTTGACGTGAGCGCAGCGGACGCCGCGCGCCTGCGCGACTACGAGCGCTCCGTGCGCGCACTGCTGCCCGAAGTGGCCGGCATCGCCCGCGAAGGGCTGGATATCGGCTTCTCTGCGCTGACCGCGGTGGCCACCACGTTTGCCGAAGATGGCGACGAGCGCTCCCGCCTGCTGGCGCGCCTCAATCGCGATCACGCCCAGGCGCTCTCGCGCATCGACGCCGGGCTCGGCAGCGGGGTGTGGACCCAGCACGACCTCGGCGACACCATCGGCGACAGCGTCGAGGGCGCCGTGTCCGAACTGGTCAGCACGGTGACCGCCGGTGCCGTGAAGGCAGCGCTGAGCGGCGACCAGGCGCGCATCGCGGCGCTGGAGGCGCGCGCCGATTCACTCGACAAGACCATCGATAAGGAAGTGGACGCGCGTGCCGATCAACTCGAGGTGCGGGCGCAGGCGCTGTGTCCGAAGCTCGCCGCGCTCGATCAGTTGCAGCAGCAGCTGGATTTCCGTCTGCCCAGCGGCGCCGCGCTCCAGCTGATCGGTCGCGACCACGACGAGGTCGACAAGGACAAGGTCGCCGCGCGCTGAGCGGCCGCTGCCCTTCACGCCGCCGCACCCGTTGCGGCGGCGTTGTCGTGCCACCTGCCGCACGCCGGCTTGGTTTCCGCGGCCGCCCCGCCTAGGCTGATCCCTTTCGGGTTCTTAAGGAGATCAGGCCATGCAGCACGCCCTCGGCGGCCGCACCGCGGCGCTCGCGCTTCCCTTTTCGCAGCAGGACCTCGCCCGCTACGGCGACCAGGCCATCCAGCTCGGCCTGCGCCTGGCTGCCGCGCTGCTGGTGGTGCTGGTGGGCATCTGGGTGGCGCGGCGGCTGGCGAATGTGGCCGAGCGTGCCTTTGGTCGCGCCCGTTTCGACGTCACGCTGGCCAGCTTCCTGCGCAATCTGCTGTACGGAATTCTGATCGCCCTGCTCATCGTCACCGCGCTGCAGGTGGCCGGGGTGCCGTCCGCGCCGCTGGTGGCCGCACTGGGCGCCGGTGGCCTGGCGATCGGCCTGTCGCTGCAGGGCTCGCTGAGCAACCTGGCCTGGGGCGTGCTGCTGGCGCTGTTCCGCCCGTTCCGGGTGGGCGATTTCGTCGAAGTGGGCGGCACGATGGGCAGCGTCGATGCAATCAACCTGATGTACACGCAGCTGGTGATGCCCGACGGTCGCGAGGCGATCATCCCGAACGCCAAGATCGGCGGCGACGCGATCATCAACTTCAATCGCCGCGGTACGCGACGCTTCGAGCTCACCGTGGGCATCGGCTACAAGGACGACATTGGTGCGGCGATGGCCGAGATCGAGAAGCTGTTCGAGGCCGATCCGCGCATCCTGAAAGACCCGGCGCCGGGCGCGTGGACTTCTTCGCTGGGCGAGAGCTCGGTGGATCTGGTGATCCGCGGCTGGACCCGCATCGATGACCTGTGGGCGACGCAGACCGATTTCCTGCGCGCGATCAAGGAGGCCTTCGATGGCGCCGGCATCAGCATTCCGTTCCCGCAGCGCGAGCTCACGGTGATCCAGGGCAGCCTGCCGCCCGCCGCAGAACGGCAGAGCTGAGCCGGCTGAGCGCGGGCATCGCGCCCGCGCTTAGGGCTGCAGGCTGACCGCGCGCCGGTTGTCGGCCGGGATGCGGTCGATCAGCTCGTTGTACGGGTCCACGCCGGCTTCGGCCGGCCTGCCGCTGACCACCACGGTGACCGTGCTGTCGCCCTTGGGCAGCACGCGCTTTTCCAGATACAGCGGTTTGCCGTCCACGCCAGCGCGCGTGGAGGCGGCGAACACGCCAATCGCCACCGGCACGTCCGGCACGGCAGCGGTTTCCTTGCCGGTGCCGTCCACGTAGCTCTTGTCCGCGTGCACCTGCAGGGTTACCTGGTAGCGCCCGTCCGGCAGCTTCCTGGCGGTGGCTTCGGTGAGGCGGTTGTCGAAGAAGGTGATCTTCCAGAACAGGTCGTCGATCAGGCCGTGCCACTTCGGATCGACGCCGCGCTTCAACGCATCGACGAACTCCTGCGAGGTGGTGTACGGCGGCGTCTGGAGCGCCTTGTCGTGCAGGAACTGCCGCAGCACGGCATTGACGGTGTCCTCGCCCACGTAATCCTGCAGCGCGTAGAACACCAGCGACGCCTTCTGGTAGTGGATGTAGGTCTGGTTCTTCTCCACCTTGCCCAGCGGTTCCTCGCGTACCGGCTCGCCGGCGCGGCTGGCCAGGTAGTTGTCCAGCTCGTACTTGAGGAAGCGACGCATCTGGTCGGCGCCGTACCTGTGCTTCATCACCATCAGCGCCGAGTACTGCGCCAGCGATTCGCTGAGCAACGTGGAGCCCTGCATGTTCGCGCCGATCACCTGGTGCGCCCACCACTGGTGCGCCACCTCGTGGGCGGTGACGTAGTAGGCGTAGTCGATCTTCGACGGGTCGCGCAGGTCGGCAATGAAACCCACCGATTCGGAGAACGGAATGGTGTTGGCGAACGACTGCGCGAAGCTGGCGTAGTTGGGAAACTCCAGGATGCGCAGCTGGCGGAACTGGTAGGGCGAGAAATTCGCCTCGTAGTAGGCCAGCGAATCCTTCGCGCTCTGCAGCATGTCGTCCACGTTCCAGGCGTGCGCGGGGTTGTAGTAGACCTCCAGCGCGATGTCGTGCCAGCGGTCCTTCTTGACCGCGTATCGGCCAGATATCCACGAGAAGAAGTCCAGCATCGGCTTGTCCATCACGTAGTGGAACGTGCGCTTGCCGTCGGCGCGGGTCTCGCTCTGCAGATAACCCGGCGCCATCGCGATCTGGTCGTCGGCGGTGGTGATGGTGGTGTCGAAGTGGATCCAGTCCGAGTCGTTGCTGATGTAGGTGTTGGCGCGTGCCGCCTCGTCGCCCAGCCGCGGCATGCGCGGCACGTCTTCCTTCAGGCCGAGCTTGCGGCGGGTGTTGCGGTCGGTGAGCTGATTGTCCGGCTGGTAGCCGAAGCGCGGCAGCACGGTGCTGTTGAAGAACGTGCCGTTGTGGGCGAGGAACTGACCCTCCGGCGCGTTGGTGAAGCCCTTGGGCGCGTAATCCAGCGTGGCGTCGAACGGCATCGAGGCGCCGGGCGCCAGCGGCGTCTTCAGCCGGTAGATCGCGTAGCCGAGACGCGCGTCGACAGTCACCGCCTCGTGCGGGGCGAACGCCAGCGTGGTGGTGAAGTCGGTATCGGTGTTGACGTGCAGCTCGCGGATCGGCGCGTCGTGCCGGTTCACCAGGGTCATGTGCGCCACCATGTGAAGGTGGCGACGCGCCGGGTCGAGGTCGACGTCGGCCTGCACCGCGGTGATGCGCGGCTGCGCCAGCCCGGCGTAGCGGGCGTATTGCTTCTCGTAGTCGGCGCGCTGGCGGTTGGCGTCGTCGCCGGTGCGGTACGTGTTGAGCACGTTGGTGTTGTAGAAGATCCAGCCACCGCACAGCGCGAAGCCGGCGAGCGCGAGGATCAGCGCCAGCCGTATCGGCGGCGTGAACCGGGCCCGCGCCTCGCGCTTGCGCTCGCGCCAGCCCTGCACGCTGCCACGTACCCAGAACAGCGCCGCCACCACCGTCATCGCAATCGCCAGCAGCGTCCAGTAGCCGTCGAACCACAGCGCGCCGGGCAGGAAGTGGCCGAAGCCGTTGAGGTCGGAATACGGCGTCGCCGGCGCGGTACCGAAGTTGTACAGGTGGTGCTCCCAGCCCAGCAGGCCGAAGCCGATCAGGCTGGCGACCAGCCACACGATGGTCAGCAGGTAACCGAGGAAGCGGTTGTTCGCGATGACCTGGAAGAACACCGCCAGCGCGGCCAGCAGCAGGTAGGGCAGGGCGTCCAGCGCCAGCATGGCCAGATACAGGCCCGGCTCCAGGTGCGTGTAGCCGTGGGCCAGCTGCCAGCCGATCGCCACGATGCTGCCGGTGGCCAGGAACACCCCCACCACTGTGAACAGCGCCAGCAGCTTGGCCACCAGCGGCACGCCGTCCGGGGTGGGGAAAGCGTCGCTCACCGCGGCCACGCCGGCGGCGCGTTCGCGCCACACCAGCTCGCCGGCGTAGAAGGTGAGGATGATGTAGAGCATCACCTGGAAGCCGCCTTCCACCGTCTCCACCATGCGATGGGTCACCGGATAGGTGGCGGTGCCGTAGAGCTGGCCGGACAGCGCCAGGATCGCCAGCACATTGACCAGCGCCAGGATCAGCATCACCAGGAACGGCACGCCGGTAAGCACTGCGCGCGTGTCGAACAGCCACTGCGCGCGCAGCTGGGCCAGCGTGGCGCGCCAGCCGCGCACCAGCGTGGCATCGATGGCAGCGTTGGTAGCCGGTCGCAGCAGCGGCGGCTCGGCGCGCATCTTGCGCCGGGGTGGCGACAGGCCTTCGCGGTCGGGCCGGAACAGCGCGAACGCCACCGCGAACAGCACCAGCCCCACGCCGCCCCACAACAACCGGTTGAACAGCAGGATCCCGCTCAGCGGCGGCAGCGCGTGGTTGAGTTCGTCGGCCGACCAGTAGCGCGTGACGATCGCCAGCGTGCGCCCGCCGAACGGATCGAGCAGGGCGGCGAGCCAATGGTTGTCGACGTCGCGGGTCAGCGCGCCGGTGATCACCTGCAGCACGAAGTACACGACTACGCCCACATAGGTGGCCAGCAGCGAGCGCGTGGTGGTGGCGATGAGAAACAGCAGCCCGGCGATGAACAGCATTGAGGGCGCCACCATCACCGCCAGCGACCACAGGTAGCCGATCGCGCGCGGTGGCCCCAGCCGCGCCGCATCCAGCCACGGCATCAACCCGCCCGCGGCCAGCCCCAGCGCGCACACCAGGAGGATCGCCAGGCAGGCCAGGTAGCCCGCGGCGAAGCGCCCGCCGAGGTAGGCGCGCCGGCTCACCGGCGTGGTGAACATCAGCTCGGCGGTGCGCAGATCGAAGTCGCGCAGCGCCGCGCCGGCCACGAACAGCGCCACCAGGAAGATGCTGAACACGGTGAGCACCGACATCAGCTTCACCGTCACCATCGGCGCGTTGCGCCAGACGTTGCCGGTGGCGCCGCCGAGCGCCACCGCGTCGGTGCTGGTGAAGGTGAAGGCCATCGCGGCGAACACCGCCGCGATCACCCAGAGCAGCGGCGAGCGCAGCTGCTGGCGCCATTCGAAGCGGAAGATTTCGAAGAACATGGGCTCGTCCCTGCGTGGCGGCGCGGTCAGGCGGCGCGGGTCGTGGCCTGCGCCCGCAGGCGGCCGAAGTACACGTCCTCCAGGTCCGGCGCGACAGCGACGAAGCCCTCGCCCGGCGAGCTGTCGGCCAGCACGTGGATCTGCGTGCGTCCGGCCATCAGGCGGGTGGAGAGGATGGTCATGCGGGCGCGGTAGCCGTCCAGTTCGTGCTTGTCGATCGTGCGTCGCCACACGCGGCCTTCGAGGCTGGCGATCGCTTCCAGCGGTTCGCCGGTGAGCAGTACCTGGCCCTGGGCGAGGATCGCCATGCGCGGGCACAGGTCGGTAACGTCCTCCACGATGTGGGTGGAGAGGATCACCACCGTGCGCTCGCCGATCTCTGCCAGCAGGTTGAGGAAGCGGTTGCGCTCTTCCGGGTCGAGACCGGCGGTGGGCTCGTCGACGATCACCAGCCGCGGCGCGCCGATCAGCGCCTGGGCAATGCCGAAGCGCTGGCGCATACCGCCGGAGAACGTGCCGAGCTTGCGCTTGCGCACGTCCCACAGGTTCACCTGGCGCAGCAGCGCATGCACCAGTTCGCGCCGCTCGCCGCGCACGGTGACGCCCTTGAGCACGGCGAAGTGGTCCAGCATCGCCTCGGCCGACACCTTCGGGTAGACGCCGAACTCCTGCGGCAGGTAGCCGAGCAGGCGCCGCGCGGCTGGCTTGTCGGCCAGCAAATCCTGGCCGTCCAGCGTGATGCTGCCGCAGTCCGGATCCTGCAGAGTGGCGATGGTGCGCATCAGCGACGACTTGCCGGCCCCGTTCGGGCCAAGCAGCCCGAACATGCCGTGCGGGATGTCGAGCGTCACCTCGCGTAGCGCGCGCACGCCGTTGGCGTAGGTCTTGGACAGGTCGCGAATGGCCAGCATGGGTTCCCTCCTGCGCTGCGGATGCGGCGCCTGCGGGTCCAGCGTACGTGCCCGGGCCAGAGCCGGCATGCGCCCAAGGTCATGCCATACGTGGGCGAACGGTGGCGATGCACACGTTTTCAGTCCCGTCGCCAGCGCGCCTTGGTTATGATGGAAGTCTTGCCGTGGCCCGTTTCCCGCGGCCCGCCCCCATTCCCCCAGGAGTCCCCATGGCCGACCTCAAAGAAGCACGCGTTCCGGATATCGGCGGCGACAAGGTTCCGGTGATCGAAATCTTGATCAAGGTCGGCGACCGCGTCGAAAAAGAGCAGAGTCTGATCACGCTGGAGTCGGACAAGGCCACGATGGAGGTTCCCGCGCCGTTCGCCGGCGTGGTGAAGGAGCTCAAGGTGGCGCTGGGCGACGAGGTGGCCGAAGGCACGGTGATCGCGATGATCGAGGCCGAGGGCGCCGTTGCGGCGGCTCCGGCTCCGGCGCCTGCACCGGCTAAGGCCGAGGCGCTGGCCAAGAGCGCTCCGGCCCCGGCCCCGGCCCCGGCCGCCGCGTCCGGCGGTGTGCGCGAGGCCCGCGTGCCAGACATCGGCGGTTTCGATGGTGTGCCGGTGATCGAGATTCTGGTGCAGGTCGGCGACACGGTGAACAAGGACCAGGGCCTGGTCACACTGGAGTCGGACAAGGCCACGATGGAAGTGCCCGCGCCGTTCGCCGGCGTGGTGAAGGAGCTCAAGCTCAAGGTCGGCGACGAGGTGTCCGAGGGCAGCCTGATCGCGCTGATCGAGGCCGCCGGCGAGAGCGCGCCGGGCGCCGCGCTTGCCGCCGCGCCCGCCGCTGCCGGCATGCCGGTGGCACAGGGCGGCCCGAAGGTCCAGGAGCAGCCGTCGCCGATCGCCGCGCGGGGCGTGCTGCCGGGCAACGTGCCGGAAGGCGATGTGGCGCCGCAGGCGCGCCCGCCGTTCGACGCCAAGATCGTCATGCCGGGCGATGCGCCCTACGCCAGCCCGGCGATCCGCGCGTTCGCCCGCGAGTTGGGCGTGGACGTGAGCCAGGTGAAAGGCTCGGGCCGCGGCGGCCGTATCCAGCGCGAGGACGTCAGCGCCTACGTCAAGCACGCACTCGCCTCGGGCGCGCGTCCGGTGCAGGGCGCGCCGGTGGCGGCCGGTGGCGGGCTCAACCTGCTGCCGTGGCCGAAGGTCGACTTCGCCAAGTTCGGCGAGATCGAAGAGAAGCCGCTCTCGCGCATCCAGAAGATCTCTGGCGCCAACCTGGCGCGCAACTGGGCGATGATCCCGCATGTCACCCAGCACGAAGATGCCGACATCACCGAGCTGGAAGCCTTCCGCAAGAAGCTCGGCGAAGAGAACAAGGATCTGAAGATCACCCCGCTGGTGTTCCAGATGAAGGCGGTGGTGGCAGCGCTTAAGGCATTCCCGCAGTTCAACGCCTCGCTCGACGAGACCGGCGAGAAGCTGGTGCTCAAGAAGTACTTCCATATCGGCATCGCGGTGGACACGCCCGATGGCCTGGTGGTGCCGGTGATCCGTGACGTCGACAAGAAGGGTCTGCTGGATCTCGCCCGCGAGCTGGGCGAGATATCCAAGAAGGCGCGCGACAAGAAGCTCGGCCCGGCCGACATGTCCGGCGGCTGCTTCTCGATCTCCTCGCTGGGCGGCATCGGCGGCACTGCGTTCACGCCGATCGTCAACGCACCGGAGGTGGCGATCCTCGGCGTCTCCAAGGCGGCGATGAAGCCGGTGTGGAACGGCAAGGATTTCGCGCCGCGACTGATGCTGCCGCTGTCGCTGTCCTACGACCACCGCGTGATCGACGGCGCGCTCGCCGCGCGCTTTGCATCCTTCCTCGCGCAGCAGCTGGGCGACATCCGCCGCCTGCTGCTCTGACGCCCCGGTGCCTGCTCTCTGGCCGGGAGCGGGTGGGTGAGGGCCGCGTCTCGTGAGAGGCGCCCGGCCGCGAACAAGAACATCCAAGGATTCCCCATGGCAAGCACCATCGACATCAAGGTTCCCGACATCGGCGGTCACGACAACGTGCCGGTGATCGAGGTACTGGTGAAGGAGGGCGACACCGTCGCCAAGGATCAGAGCCTGATCACGCTGGAATCGGACAAGGCGACGATGGAGATCCCCTCCACGGCCGCTGGCGTCATCACTGCGCTCAAGCTGAAGGTGGGTGACGAAGTGTCCGAGGGCACGCTGATCGCGGTGCTGGAAAGCCGCGAGGAGCAAGCCGCGGCACCGGTCTCTGCAGCTGCCCCCGCTGCGGCTCCGGCCACTCCGGCGCCCGCCACCGCAGCTGCAGCCGCTCCCCAGGCAGCCGGCGCATCCGGGCGCACGGCGGACCTCACCTGCCAGATGGTGGTGCTCGGCTCCGGCCCCGGCGGCTACACGGCCGCCTTTCGCGCCGCCGATCTGGGCCTGGATACGGTGCTGGTGGAGCGCTACGACACGCTCGGCGGCGTCTGCCTCAACGTCGGTTGCATTCCGTCCAAGGCCTTGCTGCATGCCGCAGCGGTGATCGACGAGGCCGAGGCGATGGCCGCGCATGGCGTGAGCTTCGGCAAGCCGAGCATCGACATCGACAAGCTGCGCGACTTCAAGTCCAAGGTGGTCGGCAAGCTCACCGGCGGGCTGTCCGGCATGGCCAAGCAGCGCAAGGTGCGCACGGTGCAGGGTGTGGGCGCATTCGTGTCGCCCAACGAGATGGAAGTGCAGACGGCCGACGGCGTGAAGCTGATCCGCTTCGAGCAGGCGATCATCGCCGCCGGCTCGCAGTCGGTGAAGCTGGGCATGTTCCCGTGGGACGACGAGCGCGTGCTCGACTCCACCCGCGCGCTGGAACTGAAGGACGTGCCGAAGAAGCTGCTCGTCGTGGGCGGCGGCATCATCGGCCTGGAGATGGCCACCGTGTATTCCGCGCTCGGCAGCGCGGTGACCGTGGTCGAGTTCATGGACCAGATCATCCCCGGCGCGGACGCCGACCTGATCAAGCCGCTGGCGCAGCGCCTGGGCAAGAAGCTCAAGGGCGTCCACCTGAAGACCAAGGTCACCTCGGCCAAGGCCACCAAGCAGGGCATTGAGGTGAGCTACGAGGGCGAGAGCATCCCGGCCGACACCGTGTTCGACCGCGTGCTGGTGTCGGTGGGCCGCTCGCCCAACGGCGCCAAGATCGGCGCGGAGAAAGCCGGCGTGGCGGTCACCGAGCGCGGTTTCATCAACGTCGATACGCAGATGCGTACCAACGTGCCGCACATCTTCGCCATCGGCGACCTGGTCGGCCAGCCCATGCTGGCGCACAAGGCCACGCACGAGGGCAAGGTGGCCGCCGAGGCCGCCGCCGGGCAGAAGAGCCACTTCGATGCGCGGGTGATTCCGTCGGTGGCGTACACCGACCCGGAGATCGCCTGGGTCGGCGTCACCGAGCGCGAGGCCAAGGAAAAGGGCCTGAAGATCGGCGTGGGCAAGTTCCCCTGGGCGGCCAGCGGTCGCGCCATCGGCAACGACCGCACCGAGGGCTTCACCAAACTGCTGTTCGACGAGGCAACCCATCGCGTGGTCGGCGGCGGCATCGTGGGCACCCATGCGGGCGACCTGATCAGCGAGATCGCATTGGCGATCGAGATGGGCGCGGAAGCCGCCGACATCGGCCTGACCATCCACCCTCATCCCACGCTGGGCGAATCGGTGGGGATGGCGGCCGAGGTCTACGAGGGCACCATCACCGACCTGTACATCCCGAAGAAGAAGTGAGCTGGTCGCCGTGTCGATGGAACCGCCATCGGCACGGCAGCGGACTCCAGAAAAAGAAAAAGCCCGCGCAAGCGCGGGCTTTTCTTTGCCTGGCGAACCAGGCGGTGGCTTAGACAGCCTGGACTTCGTCCGCCTGCAGACCCTTCGGGCCCTTGGTCACGACGAAGGTGACCTTCTGGCCTTCCTGCAGCGACTTGAAGCCGGTGCCCTGGATGGCGCGGAAGTGGACGAACAGGTCGTCACCACTTTCCGGGCTGATGAAGCCGAAGCCCTTGGCATCGTTGAACCACTTGACGGTACCGCTCTGACGATTTGACATGACGCTTTAACCTTTGACACATGGATGTATACGGCGTGGAGTGAGGCAGACTCGCCGCAGGATGACGCAGTGCAGCCGAACTCAGCCTCAAGCACTACTTCGCCAGCGTACTCTATCTGCCGCGGGCAATGCCTTATTTATTTTTGGCCGATTTTCGAAAATCAGCGCTGCCAAGCTGAAAAATCGATGGGAATGAATGGCTTGAACGCAATCTAAGATTTTTTCCCGGCGCCGTCGTCAGCCCTGAGAAACGCCATCTTTTGCCCCTTCGGAAGCTTTTTGATCGCCGCTTCGGCGCGCGAAGCGCTGGCGCGGTCGGGGTAGGGGCGCCAGCCGAGCAGCTGGCGGGGAGGATTGGCGCGCGTGTATCGGGCGCCGCGTCCGGCGGCATGGGCCGAGTAGCGGGCGGCCAGGGCGTTGCTGATGCCGGCGTACCAGGCGCCGTTGATGCACTCGATCAGATACAGACACCATTGGCCGGACTCGGGCCACGCCATGTCGTGCGCATCGGGAAGCGGCCAGGCCGTGGCTGAGGTCATGCGGCCCAGTGTAGAACGCCGCCGCCGCGGCCTGGCCACGGCGGCGGTGTCCACTTCAGACCACGGTGAGGGTGACGTCGATGTTGCCGCGCGTTGCGTTGGAGTACGGGCACACCTCATGCGCCTTGGCCACCAGCGCCTCGGCGGCGCTGCGCTCCATACCGGGCACGCTGATCGTCAGTGCCACTTCGATGCCGAAGCCGGCCGGAATCGGGCCGATGCCGACGCTGCCCTCGATGCGGGTGTCGGCGGGCAGGACGATCTTCTGCTGGCCGGCGACGAACTTCATCGCGCCCAGGAAGCACGCCGAGTAGCCGGCGGCGAACAGCTGTTCCGGATTGGTGCCGGTGCCGCCGGCGCCGCCGAGCTCCTTGGGCGTGGTGAGCTTCACGTCGAGCACGTTGTCCGACGAGATGGCGCGGCCATCACGGCCGCCGGTGGCCTGGGCGTGGGCGCGGTAAAGAACGTTTTCGATGGACATGGGGTGTCTCCTTGATGGGTGGTTCGGGTTGAATGGATATTGCTTACTATTTAATAGTGCACTATTTATTTGGTGCGTATGCGATCAAGGTTATGGCGCGCGGAGGGGATCACGGATGCTCGGCCAGTCGGGCGCGCAGCCCGTCCAGCTGCGCCTTGAGTTCCAGCAGCTGGTCCAGCTCGCAGCCGGTGGCACAGAAAACGGCTGCGGGCACCGCGCCAGCCTTGTGCCGCAGTGTGCGGCCCTCGGCGGTCAACGAGATGACGACCTGGCGCTCGTCCTCGGCCGCGCGCCGTCGACTCAGCAGGCCGGCGGCCTCCAGTCGCTTGAGCAGGGGCGTGAGCGTGGCCGAGTCGAGGAACAGCCGTTCGCCGATTTGCGAGACGGTGAGGCCATCGCCCTCCCACAGCACCAGCATCACCAGATACTGCGGATAGGTGAGGTCGAGGTCGGCGAGCAGCTTGCGGTAGACCTTGGTCATCGCCAGCTGTGCCGAATACAGCGAAAAGCACAGCTGCTGGTCGAGCCGCAGCGGCGCAGGCTTGGTCTCGGGGGAACGGCGTGTGCTCATGGGTTCGCAATATACATAGCACGCTATCTAATAGCAAGCACCTTTATTCCGGAGCCGGTGACGCCTCAATCCGGCGTGAGCATTCCGAACAGGTCGGTCTGCGCCGCGTAGTCGTCTGCGTCGACGAAGCCGGACAACCCCACGCCCACGAGGCGGTAGCGGCTGTCGGCCGGTCGCTCCACGCGGCTGCGCAACGCGCACGCGATGTCGGCCAGTTCCTCCGCCGAACGCGGGCGGCTGGCCGGGGTGAGGCTGCGGGTGAGGGTCTGGAAGTCGGCGGTCTTGAGCTTCAGCACCACCGTGCGCGCCACCCGTCCTTCCTCGCGCTGGTGGCCGGCCCAGGTCTTTTCGGCCAGGCGCCGGATGTGCGGTTCGAGTTCGTCCAGCAGCAGGTCGTGCTCGAAGGTGTCTTCCGCCGACACCTGCACGCTCGGGCGTTCCGGTTGCACCGGGTGATGGTCGATGCCGAGCGACAGCTCGTGCAGACGTCGCCCCCAGCGGCCAAAGCGCTGCTCCATTTCGGCCAGCGGCAAGGTCCGTAGCTGCGCGATGGTGGCGATGCCGAGCTCGGCCAGCTTCGCCTCCATCACCTTGCCCACGCCCGGCAGGCGTCCCACCTTGAGCGGCAACAGGAAGGCGTCGACCTGGTGTGGCCGCACCACGAACAAGCCGTCGGGCTTGCGGTGGTCCGACGCGATCTTGGCGAGGAACTTGTTCGGCGCCACGCCGGCCGAGGCGGTCAGTCCGGTCTCTTCGCGGATCGCCGCGCGGATCGCTTCGGCCGTCGCGGTAGCCGAACCCAGACCGCTCTTGGTCACGGTGACGTCGAGGTAGGCCTCGTCCAGCGACAGCGGTTCGATCAGGTCGGTATGCCGGGCGAAAATCTCGCGGATCTGCCGCGAGACTGCCTTGTAACGCGGGAAATCCGGTGGGACGAAGATCGCCTGCGGACACAGCCGCTCGGCACGTACGGCCGGCATCGCCGAGCGCACCCCGAACGGGCGGGCCTCGTAGCTGGCCGCGCACACCACCGAGCGCGCGCCGCGCCAGGCGACCACCACCGGCTTGCCACGCAAGGCGGGGTCGTCGCGCTGCTCGACCGATGCGTAGAACGCATCCATGTCGATGTGGAGGATCTTGCGGATAGGGGCGGACACGGGCGAATGCGTGGGGGACACCCGGCCATTCTAGCCATCGGCCAGCGCCGGCCATTCAGCTCCAGGCAAGCGCTTTCACGCCGTCCCGTCGTCCGGCTTCGTAGCTTGCACGGACACAGGGCCATGCCGATACGGCGGCGTCTGCTGCCGCCGCTGCTACGGAGACATCATGCAGGTCAACGTCGCTCCATCGCGCTTACCGGGCGCCGCCGTGCGTGCTTGCCCGCTGGGCTCCGTCGATTCTGTCGAGGCCGCCTTCCACGCCTTCATCGAGGCGGCGGGCTTTCCCTGCCTGGGGGCCAAGGCCTCGCACGCCCGCGATGAGTTACATCTGCTGCGGGTGCGCGACCTGACTCGGGCCGATGACGATGATGCGATCACCCGCCAACTGCAGTCGCTGCCCGAGCCTGCCGCGGGCCCCTCGTTCACCAGCGTGGCCGTGCTGTTTCCGGCGTCGCCAGCGCTGGACGAGGCGGCGTTCGAGCGTGCGCTGTGGGATCGGCTGGCCGCCATCCACGCAATCGATCGCCGCCGTTACGGCTGGGACCCCCGCGTCAGCGATGATCCAGCGTCGCCGCGTTTCAGCATGAGCGTGGGCGGCAAGGCGTTCTACGTGGTGGGCCTGCATCCGGCGGCAAGCCGTCCGGCGCGCCGGTTCCGCTGCCCGGTGCTGGTGTTCAACCTGCACAGCCAGTTCGAGCAGCTGCGCGCGGATGGGCGCTACGACAAATTGCGCCAGGCGATCGTGCGGCGCGACGTGGCCTATGCCGGCTCGCCCAACCCGATGCTCGCGGTGCACGGACGCAGCTCCGAGGCGCGCCAGTACAGCGGGCGCCGCGTGGGGCCGGACTGGGTCTGCCCGTTTGCCCCCGGCGGCGACGGAGACCGGCCATGATCCAGACCATCGAGCCGCGCAGCGGCGTGGCCTTCGCGCTGCGCAAGGGCGAGCGCCTGCGGGTGATCGATCCGCAGGGCGAGCAGGTGGCCGACCTGGTGGCATTCAATCGCCACGACCTCGGCGAGGCGATCTCCTCCGGTCGCAGCATCGACTACGCCAGTCGCATCTACCTTTCCACCGGCGATCCGATCTATTCGAACCGATCCCGCGTGATGCTGCGTATCGGCGAGGATACGGTGGGGCGCCACGACTTCCTCCTCTCGCCCTGTTCGGCCGAGATGTTCCGCATCATCTACGGCGACGAGCGGCCGCATCGCGGTTGCTTCGGCAACCTGGCCGCCGCGCTGGCGCCGTACGGCGTTGCACCCGACGCGATCCCCACGGCGTTCAACGTGTTCATGAACGTGCCGGTGGATCCGCTCACCGGGACGATCCGCGTCGAACCGCCGTTGAGCCGTGCCGGCGACTACACCGTGTTCGAAGCGCAGATGGACCTGCTGATCGGGCTCACCGCGTGCTCGGCCGGTCAGTCCAACAACTTTTCCTACAAGCCGATCCAGTACGAGGTGCTGCCTGGTGGCTGAGCGGGCGCTCTTCATTCGTCGCAGGCCCGCCGCATCGAGTACCGGCGTCATTGAGCGCATTCCGAAGTGGCTCAACCTGGTGCCGATGGTGGTGCAGTGGGTATGGCTGGGCCTGCGCTATCGCAGCCTCACGTTGCCGTCGGCAGCCAACCCGGCGATCACCGCGGGCGGCCTGGTGGGCGATACCAAGTCGGAATATTTCGCCGCCATGGGCCCGCACGCGCGTTCCCGCGTGGCGCCGTTCGCGCTGTTTACGGCAGATGGCGCACGGAGCGTGCTGCAAGCGCTGGCCGCCATGGCAGACGCGGGCCTCGCCTTTCCGGTGGTGGCCAAGCCGGATCTGGGCTGGTGCGGCTTCGGCGTGCGCCGCCTCGATGACGAAGCGGCGCTGACGGACTATCTCGCCCGCTACCCGGCCGGTGAGGCGCTGATGTTGCAGCGTTACCTGGACGAGCCGGGCGAGGCGGGCCTCTTCTACGTTCGTCGCCCGGGTGAGCCGCGCGGGCAGTTACTGGGCATCCTGCTGCGCCACTACCCGCAGGTGATCGGCGACGGTCTGCACAGCGTGGGCGAACTGGTGGCGCATGACCCGCGATTGCAACGGGCCCTGGCGCGCCCGCGCGAGCATCAATGCGCGTTCGATCCCGCGCACGTCCCTGCGGCAGGGGGGGTGGTGCGGCTTTCGCTGATCGGGTCGACGCGCGTAGGCGGCCGCTACGAGGACGGCTCGACGCTGGCCACCGATGCCCTGCTCACAGCCGTGGAGGCGGTGGCCCGCGACATGCCGCGCTTCCATGTCGGACGTTTCGACGTGCGCTTCGCGACCGTGGCGGACCTGCGCGAAGGCCGCTTCACCATCATGGAAGTGAACGGTGCCGGTTCCGAGGCGGTGCATGCGTGGGATCCCCGATACAGCGTGCGGCAAGCCTACGCGATGGTGTTCGCCAAGCAGCGGGTGCTGTTCGAGCTCGGGGCGGCCAACCGCCGGCGCGGATTCCAGCCGGTCGGCGCGCTCGCGCTGGTGCGGCATCACCTGCGCCAGCAGCGGCTGATCCGCCGCTATCCGCCGTCGAACTGAGTCGATGCACCGCGGCGGGAGCGCCCGCCCCAGCGCTGCGTGGCCTCGAAGGCCGCCAGCGCCAGACTGCCCAGCACGAACGGCAGCAGGCTGTAAGTAAGCCGATAGCACAGCATGGCTGCGAGCAGGTCGGGGCGCTGCGCCTGGGTGAACGAGGCGAGCATGATCGATTCGAACACGCCCAGACCGCCAGGTGCATGGCTGATCAAGCCGGCGAGCACGGCACCGACGTAGATCGGCAGGAAGTCGACGAATGGCGGCGCGATGGACGCCGGCAGCAGGATGTAGAGCGCAGCGATCGCCGCGCTCATCTCCACGCCGCCGATCAGCATCTGCAGCGCCGCCGCACGACCGTTGGGAAAGACCAGGGTCCAGCGGAAGATCCGCAGCGAACGCGGGCGCCGGCCAAGCCAGAACAGTAGCGCCCCTAGCGTCACCAGCAGGGCCAGGCCCGGAATGCGGCCCCAGCCGCGGGTAATCGCCGGCTCCCAGCACAATGCGCCGGTGATCACCACGGCGAAGCCCAGTCCCACGCCGAGCCCGGCCACGCCGACGATGCGTGCGGTGTCACCGGCACTCAGTCCGCCGGCCCGATAGATCCGGAAGCGCACCGCGCTGGCGGTCAGCGCATGAAAGCCCAGCGTGTTGGCCAGCGCATTGGCCACCGTTCCGGCGAACGCCGCGCGACGCATCGACACTCGCCCCGGCACGGTCAGCGCAGCCGCCTGCATCTCGAATACGGCGAGCATGGCGAAGCTGACGCCAGCCGCTACGACCGAGCCGGCGATCCGCGTGGCTGGCAGCTGCGCCCAGGCTGCGGCAAAGGCACGCCAGGAGATCTGCGACAAGTAGCGGTGCATGAGCCAGCCAGCCACCGACAGCATCGCCACGGCCGCCGCCAGCGAGAGCCAGCGCATCCACGGCGACGCGCCGCCGGACGATTTCGACGCCGGGCTCCTGCTCACTCGCGTGCTCCCGCCTGCCGCCATGCCGGCCAAGGCGAAGCGGAGCCCGGAGGGCAGGGCGTGGGTGCGTACGGGAAGGTGGGCGGTGTGGGCATGGTCGAGCCAGGGAGCAAGGCGCGATTCTAAACGCGCGCAGCCGGGCCGTCGTGATCGGTGGCTGCGGCTGGCTCCCGCGGCAGCGCGTGTAGCATGTCGGCGAAAGGCATTGCGACGGAGCGGATGACATGACGCGCGGCACATGCGCCCAACGAAGCGGGCACAACGGGCGGTCATCGTGTCAGGCTATGCGTTGGTCCTTCTCGCCAGTGACGCCCAGCGACGCCATGACGACAGCATCTTCCTCACCGACCTATCTTCGCCGCCTCGGCACCTGGGACGCTGCCGCGATCGTGATCGGCGGCGTGATCGGCGCCGGCATCTTCCGCAACCCGGCCACCGTGGCCGAGCGCACCTCGGCGGGTTGGCAGGTGCTGCTGCTGTGGGCGATCGGCGGCCTGCTCACGCTGGCCGGCGTGCTGTGCTACGCCGAACTGGGCGCGCGCCGTCCGCAAGCCGGCGGCACCTATGTCTACCTGCGCGAGGCGTTCGGCAAGCTGCCTGCGTTCCTGTTCGGCTGGACCATGGCGCTGATCAACTACCCCGGCAGCGTCGCCGCGGTGGCGACGACGTTCGCTGATTATTTCTGCGCGGCGCTGGGATTTCCCGGCAGCTTCGTCAAACCCGTCGCGGTGGGATCGATCGCCTTCATCGTGGGCATCAACCTGTTCGGCATCCGCGCCGGGGCGTGGGTGCAGAACATCTTCACCGTGCTCAAGCTCGCGGCGATTGCCCTGCTGGTGGTGGTCGGGCTGATCCTGGCGCGCGGCCACCTGGGCAGCGCGCTGGCGGCCGATCCCGTGCACCTGGCCTCGCCCGGCGACTTCCTCGGCGCGTTACTGCCGGTCCTGTTCGCCTACGGCGGGTTCCACTATCTCAACGACCTGGCCGGGGAAGTGCGTGACCCGCAGCGCACGCTGCCGCGCGCGCTCGGGCTGGGCATGGCCGGCGTGGTGGGCAGCTACCTGCTGGTGAACTTCGCCTATCTGGCCGGGTTGGGGCATGCCGGCCTGGCCGCCAGCGCGGCACCGGCGGCCGATCTGCTGCGCGATCTGCTCGGCCCGTCCGGCGCCACGATCATGGCCCTGGGCATCGCCTGCTCCACCTTCGGTTACTGCGCCATCGCCATCGCCGGCGGCGCGCGCGTGCTGCAGACCATGGGCAGCGACGGCATGTTCTTCAGTGCGGTGGGGCGGATCGATCCGACCAGCCGTGCGCCGCAGGTAGCGCTGGCCACGCTGGGCGCGTGGGCAATCGTGCTCACCCTGTCGGGCAGCTTCGGCCAGCTGCTGGACTACACCACGGTCGGCGAGTGGCTGGCGCACGCGTTCGGCATCGCCACGCTGTTCTGGTATCGCCGGCATCTGGCGCAGGAGCCCTCGCCGTATCGCGTGCCGTTCTACCCGGTGCTGCCGCTGGTGTTCGTGGTGACGGTGCTGGGCGTGATCATCGCCACTTCGATCCATGCGCCGCGCGATGCGGGCATGAGCCTGCTGATCATCGCGCTGGGCGTGCCCGCGTTCTACGGCTGGCGCTGGCTGGAGCGACAGGCGGCCGGCTGATTCCCCGATCCGGGCGGCCGCGCTACGCTGGCCGGGACGCGATCGCCCGGCAAGGGGTCGGCGACGCGGGTCATTTCGCCTGAGGGGATGTCATGGGGAGTGTCTTCGGAGTGCTGGCAGGCATGAGCCTGCTGGCCATCGTGCTCGTGGTGGTGGTGGGCATCGCGATCGCCGCGCTGCTGCTGACGGTGTCGTTCCGGCTGGTGGTGGGCTCGATGCCCTCGTACCTGCGAGCGATGGGAGCGGTAGTGCTCACCGCGCTCGCCTCGGCGGTGGCGCTCGGCCTGGCTCACGCGCTGCTCGGCGGCGGCCGGCTGCTGGCCTTCGTGGTGCAGTTTCTGGTGGGCGCGGCGATGGTCAACTGGCTGCTGCTGGACGGCACCGGCCTGCGCATTGGCTACGGCAAGGCCTGTCTGGTGCAGCTGGTCTACCTGGTGATGGAAATCGTCATCGGCGTGCTGCTGGCGATCGCCATGGCCGTGCTGTTCGGCGCGGCCGTGATGTCGATGCACCACTGAGCAACCGGATGCGACGAGGGTGGTGACGCGCCCTCGTCGCCGGCGAAAGCGGGATCAGGCCAGGCTGGTGGCGACGCCGAAGGCGATCGCCATCACCGCCGCCACCGCCAGGCAGGCGCTGGTGGGGCGGATGCGCCGCGCGTCCACGCGCGGAATCAGCTGCCACAGCAGCGCCACGCCGATCAGCATGTCCACCACCAGCACGCCACGCAGCGCGTTGCTGGTGAGCAGCGCGCCATAGGGCGGACGCACGTGGCCCTCGTGCACGGCTACCGCGCCCACCATCGCCATGCCGGCCATGGTCCACAGCAGGCAGGCGAGGTACACGCGGTTGAACACCACGCCGATGCGCTCGTTCCAGCGCAGCAGCGGCCAGGCGATCAGCGAAAAGAACAGGGCGAAGATCGAGCTGTACAGCACCCACCACAGGAGGGTGCTGAGCACGGTGAGCAGGGTCGTCATGCAGAAGCCTTGAAGCCGAGCCGGCGCAGCAGCTTTTCCATCAGCCACGCCGGTCCGACCAGCAGATATGAGAGATCGGTGAGGAAGCTCGGCCGGCGCCCTTCGAACTGGTGTCCGACGAACTGGCCGATCCACGCCACCACGAACACGATCAGCGCGCTCCAGCGCAGGTAAGTCGCGCCGTAGCGGTTGAACAGCAGGCCGGTCAGCAGGGCCAGCAGCGCGAAGGCCAGCAGCAGCGCGCCGCCGAGCCGGTGCGAGCGTTTCCAGTACCAGGCGAAGGCCAGCACCATCGCCAGCACCGCCCACGCGCCCGGCTGGAGGAAGCGCGATGGCACCGGGATCGTCCACAGTAGCGCGACAACGCTCCACACGATCGGCGGCACGCACAGCCAGTGCAGGCGCTGGTTGACCGGGTGCTGGTGATCGGCGCTGTAGCTGTCCAGCCAGTCCTGCATGGTGCGCATGGCGTGCCTCCCGCGGGGTGTTCAGTCGATGGAGATGCCGGCCAGCCGCTGCAGCGCCTCGGCGTACTTGGCCGAGGTACCGGCAATGACCTCCGGCGGCACGTGCGGGCCGGGCGCGGTCTTGTTCCAGTCCAGCGTCTCCAGGTAGTCGCGCACGAACTGCTTGTCGTAGCTGGGCGGGCTGATGCCCACCTGGTACTGGTCGGCCGGCCAGTAGCGCGAGGAGTCGGGCGTGAGCATCTCGTCCATCACGTACAGCTTGCCGTCCTCGTCGGTGCCGAACTCCAGCTTGGTGTCGGCCAGGATGATGCCGCGCTCGGTGGCGTAGGCGGCGGCCCAGCGGTAGATCGCCAGCGTCGCGTCGCGCACCTTGTCGGCCAGCTCGCGGCCGACCGCATTCACCACGGCGTCGAAGCTGACGTTCTCGTCGTGGTCGCCCACGGCGGCCTTGGTCGACGGGGTGAAGATCGGCTCGGGCAGCTGCTGGGCCTGCTTGAGGCTGGCCGGTAGCGCGATGCCGCAGACCGCGCCGGTGCGCTGGTAATCCTTCCAGCCCGAGCCGATCAGGTAGCCGCGGGCGATCGCTTCCACCGGCACCGGCTTCAGGCGGCGCGTCACCACCGCGCGCTTGGCGTACAGCGCCAGGTCGGTGCCGGCGGGCAGCACGTCGGCCAGCGGCACGTCCAGCAGGTGGTTCGGCACCAGGTGGGCGGTCTTGGCGAACCAGAAATTGGAGATCTGTGTGAGCATCTCGCCCTTGCCCGGGATCGGATCCGGCAGCACCACGTCGAACGCCGACAGGCGATCGGTGGCCACGATCAGCAGGCGCTGGCCGGGCAGGGCATACACATCGCGCACCTTGCCGCGGTGGATCAGCTCCAGGCCGGGCAGGTTCGATTGGGACAGGGTGGTGGGCACGGGTCGGTTCCGGGTGGGGCGGGCGCGGCATAGTGTAACGGCGCGGCACCCGGCCGGACCGGCGGCGAGGGCGCTGGTAGACTGGCGCGTCTTCCATCCCGTGTGTTGCCGATGCGAACCGTCCTGATCGCGGCGCTGTGCCTGGCCGCTTCCGCTGCGCCCCTGCGGGCCGAGATGCCCGCCCGTCCCGCCCGCCTCGGGCTGTGTGCCGCCTGCCACGGCGAGCACGGCATGGCGCAGATTCCCGGCGCACCCAACCTGGCCGGACAGAAGCTCGATTACCTGCGCGAAGCGCTGAAGCAGTACCGCGACGGCCGCCGCAACGTGGCGCTGATGAAGGCCGCGATCGGTCCGGTCAGCGACGCCGAGCTCGACCAGCTGGCGCAGTGGTACAGCGCGCAGACGCCGGTGGCGGCGCAGCCATGAGCTACACCTACACCTTCTGGCTGGCCGTGGTCGGCCTGTTCCTCGGTCATGGCTTGCCGGGCGCCATCGTCGGCGCGCTGATCGGTTTCGTGCTGGACAACATGCGCTACAGCCAGCGCCGCAGCGCGGTGCCGGAAGCCGGCGGCTTCATCCGCCCGCTGTTCGCTTTGCTTGGCGCCGTGGCCAAGAGCGACGGCCGCGTGTCGGAGGCGGAGATCGCCATCGCCGAGCGCCTGATGACGCGCATGGGCCTGGAGGCCGCGCAGCGGCAGGAGGCGATCGCCAGCTTCAACCGCGGCAAGATGCCGGAATTCGACGTGTCGCCGACCATCGGCGAACTGCGCGACTGGGTCGGCCTGCGCCGCGATCACGCCTTCCCGGTGCTCGACGTGGTGATCGAGACCGTGCTGGCCGAGGGCAACCCGCCGCCGGAGAAGATGGCGATCCTGCGTCAGCTGGCCTTCGCCATGCGCGTGAGCGACATGGAGCTGATGGCGCTGATGGCGATGAAGGGCTACGCCTGGAACGCCACCGGCGGCGGGCCACGCGGCGGCACCGGCAACGGCGGCGGCTACGTGCCGCCGCACCGCTCCACCGGAGGCCCGGATCCTTACGCCGTGCTCGGCGTGCAGCGCGATGCGGACGAGCGCGCCATCAAGCGCGCCTACCGCAAGCTGATCTCCGAGCATCACCCCGATCGCCTGGGCGACCTGCCCGAGGATATGCGCAAGCGTGCCGAGGCGCGCGCCAGCGAGATCAATGCCGCCTACGAGCGCATCAAGGCCGAGAAAGGTTTCAAATAGGAGGCGGCGTAGGAGCGCACCGAAGTGCGCGAAAAGCCTACGAAGAGATGACGCCACACATTCCGGTCGCGCACAAGGTGCGCTCCTACAGAGATCGAGCCATGAGCAAGCAGTCCCCCATCATTGCCCCGTCCATCCTCTCGGCCGACTTCGCCCGCCTCGGCGAGGACACCGCCAAGGTGCTCGCCGCCGGTGGCGACTGGGTGCACTTCGACGTGATGGACAACCATTACGTGCCCAACCTCACGATGGGCCCGATGGTGCTCAAGGCGCTGCGCGACTACGGCATCAGCGCGCACATCGACGTTCACCTGATGGTCAAGCCGGTCGACCGCATCGTGCCGGACTTCGCCAAGGCCGGCGCCAGTTCCATCAGCTTCCATCCAGAGGCCAGCGAGCATGTCGACCGCACCATCGGCCTGATCAAGGAGGCCGGCTGCCAGGCCGGGCTGGTGTTCAACCCGGCCACCCCGCTGAACTGGCTCGACCACGTGCTGGACAAGCTCGATTTCGTGCTGCTGATGTCGGTGAACCCGGGCTTCGGCGGGCAGAAGTTCATCCCCTCGGCGCTGGACAAGCTGCGCGAGGTGCGCCGACGCATCGACGAGAGCGGTCGCGCTATCCGGCTGGAAGTGGACGGCGGCGTGAGCGCCGACAATATCGGCGCCATTGCCGCAGCCGGTGCCGACACCTTCGTCGCCGGCTCGGCGATCTTCAACGCGCCGGACTACGCCGCGGCGATCGCCGCCATGCGCCGCGCGATCGGCTGATCGCCGCCGGAACACGCAAAAAGAAGTCCCGGAGCCGCAAGGCACCGGGACAAGCGTCGTCGGACGCGTCAGGGAGATCACCAGAGTGGGCGCCGCCCCGCCGCTGCACCATGCCGGTGCCACGCGACGGGTTCCACGGCAATGGCGCGACGCCACTCAGAAGATTGGAACCGCGTCCGGCGGCGATGGTTCCCGCCTGTTCAGAATTTTCTTGCGATGAAAAAAATCCCCTCGCGCGGAGGGGGAAGGAACGGCCATGAAGGTCGGGGGAAACGGTTTGAACGGGCGGGTTGAACAGGCGTTACAGCGGCTGCCACTCCGGATCGGGCTCCTGCGCGCCTGGCGCCGCCGCGCTTTCCTGCGCGGCGGCGACGCGGCCTTCCATGGCATCGAGTCCGGAAACGAGTGTGAATTTTTCGTGCGATGTCATCAGGCGTCCTCCTCAGTGCATGCCCATCACGAGCCCGAGCAGCAAGGCGCCGATCGCCAGCACCACGCGCAGCGGTTCGAAGCCGTGCAGTTCGGCATTGCGGTCGACGTCATCGGCGGCGGGGCGGGCCATGGGAAAGTCCTTCGGTTGCGGGCGGCGGTGTCCATCAGGCGCCCGGCACGGGCACGGCGGGCGGCATATTGCGGCCGGTGGGGCGATCGCTTGGGGCAAATCGCGGGCACAGGGCGAAAGCGGCTTGCACCGCGCACCCACGCATAGCACGCTGCGCGCCATCCACTCACGGACGCGAAGGAAGTCGATCCCATGGGCCGCAGCATCGCCATCGTCGAAGACGAACCGCTGATCCGCGCCAACTACGTCGAGGCGCTCAATCGCTTCGGCTACGACACCCGCGGCTACGGCTCGCGGCAGGAGGCGTCGAGCGCGTTCGCCATGCGCCTGCCGGAGCTGGTGATCATCGACATCGGGCTGGGCGACGAGCCGGAGGGCGGCTTTGACCTGTGCCGCGAGCTGCGCGCTAAGTCGCCCACGCTCCCGATCATCTTCCTCACCGCGCGCGATTCGGATTTCGACGTGATCTCCGGCCTTCGCCTGGGCGCGGACGACTACCTCAGCAAGGACACCAGCCTGCACCAGCTGGCCGCACGCATCGCCGCGCTGTTCCGCCGCATCGCCTCGATGCAGGCCCCGGCGGCCAGCGAGACGGTGATCGAGCACGGGCCGCTCAAGCTCGAATCCGAGCGCATGCGCATTACCTGGAACGGCGAGGAGATCCCGCTCACGGTGACCGAGTTCTGGATGGTGCACACGCTGGTGCGCTTCCCCGGCCACGTGAAGAACCGCGACCAGCTGATGCGCGAGGCTGAGCTGGTGGTGGACGACGCCACCATCACCTCGCACATCAAGCGCATCCGCAAGAAGTTCATCGCGCTGGCGCCGGAGTTCGACGCGATCGAGACCGTGCACGGCGTGGGCTACCGGTGGAAGCCGTGAGGCGATGGCTGCTGCTTGCGTTGCTGTTCGTGCTCGCCGGGCCCGCCTGCGCCGGCCAGTCCATCCTGGCCAGCGGCGCGCGCGACGGCAGCACGCCGGCATGGACGGTCACCGGCGTCGGCCCGGAGGGCTGGACAGCGGACTGCTGCACCTATGCCCGCGCCATCGGCGTGGATGCGGTCGTCTATCGGGGTGAGTGGACAGGCGAACCGCAGCGCGTGATGGTGCTCAACGTCTGGCCCGCCAAGCTGCCAACGCTGGACGCCGAGCTCGCCGCCGACCGCGCGCGCTATCACCAGCATGATCCGGCCGGCCGCGACACCACGCTGGCCATTGCGCACCCGCGAATGCATTGCGCCGCCAACGTGTACGAAGGCAGCGACCATATCGACGACATGGTCGTGTTCTGCGATCCAGGCCAGGCCAGCGGCGTACGGCTGAGCTGGTCGATGACGCTGTCCGCCAACGAGCCGCAGCGACGCGCGCTGCTCGATGCGCTGCTGCGCGTGGTGGCAAGTACCACCTATCGCCGCGGCGCAACCGCGCTGCCGGCCATCGCCCGGCCCTGATGCTGCGCCGCTTCGCGCCATGACCCTGCGCCGCAAGCTGCTGCTCGTTGCGCTGTGCACGCTGGCGCTGCCGGTGGCCGGCTGGCTGTACGTGCGGCAGATGGAAAACCTGCTGCGCGACGGCCAGGCGCAGGCGCTCACCGCCTCGGCGCGCGCGGTCGCGCGCAGCCTCGCCGTCACCGGCGCCATGCTGCCCGAGGGCGGTGCGGGCTGGTACGTGCAGAACGCCGACACGCCGATCACCGTCGACGGCTACGGCGATGACTGGGCGCCGCTCACGCCGTGGAGCGAGCCGGTGGGGACGCGCGGCAAGCTGCTGCTGGCGCGCGACGCCAGCTGGCTCTACCTGTGGCTGGACGTGCGCGACAGCCGCCGCACCCGCGCCGAGGTCGACGATCCGCTGGTACTGCGTGCCGACCACGTGGTGCTGGCCTTGGTGCGCGGCAGCGCGCAGCGACGCTATCTGCTGGCCAGCGCAGCGCCCGGTCCGATCAGCGCGCGCCCGCTGGATCCGCCAGTGGACGGTCTGCCGGACCTGCTCACCGCGCAGTGGCAGGAAGACGGCAGTGGCTATCGCATCGAGTTGCGCCTCCCGCGTGCGGTCGGGGTCAGCGCGCTGGGCATCGGCGTGTTCGACCCGGCCGATGGCGGCGATCCACTGGCCGTCGAGCAGCGTCCGCTGCAGGCGTACTCGCGCACGCTCTCGGACGAACTGGCGCAACTGGCGCCGGACAACGTGCATGCCCGCGTGCTGTCGCCCGACGGTTGGCTGCTGGCGCAGAGCGGCCGGCGCGACGCGGATCGCGATCAGGGCGCCCAGCCGGGTTGGTTCGCTGCGCTGATCTATCGCTCCCTGCTGGCCGATCGCGTACAGGCCTCGCAGCCGTGGATGCAGGATGCGCCGCGCCTGCTCACCGACGAGGTGACCCAGGCCCGCCACGGCACGCCGGCCGCGGTGTGGCGTGATGGCGAGACGCGTGCCAGCGTGGTGCTGGACGCAGCGGTGCCGATCGAGCACGCCGGCCGCGTGCGCGGCGTGCTGCTGCTGGAGCAGGCCAGTCGTGCGGTGCCGCTGCTGGCCAACCGCGCGCTGTTCGGCCTGCTGCTCACCAGCTTCGCAGTGCTGCTGGTGGCCGGCGGCATCCTGCTCGCCTTCGCCACGCGGCTTAGCCTGCGCCTGGGCAAGCTGCGCGACGCGGCCGAGCGGGCGCAGGCCGCGGATGGCCGTCTGGATGGCCTGTTTCGCCAGGGCCGCTTTCCGCTGGCCGATGCGCCGGACGAGGTCGGTGACCTCGCGCGCAGTTTCGAGAAGTTGTTCGAGGCGGTGGGCGGCTACACCGATTATCTGCGCACGCTCGCGTCCAAGCTGTCGCACGAACTCAACACCCCGCTGGCGATCGTCAAGTCCTCGCTGGACAACCTGGAGCACGCGCTCGATGCCGAGGGCGGCGTGCCGGCCGGCGCGGCACCGTACCTCGATCGCGCGCGCGACGGCACCGCTCGCCTGGGCATGCTGGTGCGCGCCATGAGCGAAGCCAGCCGCATGGAGCGTGCGATCGCCGCCGCCGAGCCCGAAGACGTCGACCTGCGCGACGTGGTGCGTGGCTGCGCCGACTCCTACCGCGTGCTGGCCGGCACGCGGCGCTTCGACTGCGTGTTGCCCGAGGCGCCGCTGCCGTTCCACGGCGCGCCCGAGCTGATTGCGCAGGCGCTGGACAAGCTGTTCGACAACGCCCTCTCGTTCACGCCTGCCGATGGTTGGCTGCGGCTGGAGCTGCATGCGATCGACGGCGGCGCGCAGATCACCCTGGTCAACCAGGGGCCGCTGTTGCCCGAGGCAATGCAGGCACGGCTGTTCGATTCGCTGGTGAGCCTGCGCGACAAGGCCACGCCCGGCGACGCGCCGCATCTGGGCCTGGGCCTGTACGTGGTGCGGCTGGTCGCCGAGCGCCACGACGGCGTGGCGCTGGCACGCAATCTGGACGACGGCAGCGGCGTGGCGTTCACGCTGCAGCTGTTCGGTATGCCGCGTCCGCGGCTATAGCGCCGGCGAGTCGAGGTGGAAACGCACCGGCACGCTGGTGGTGGCCGCGGTGGCGCCACCGTCGGGGCGTAGCGCGCGGAAGCGCCACTGACGGGCGGAAGCTACCGCGGCGGCATCCAGCTCGGGAAATCCGCTCGATTTGGCCACCGTGACTTCACGCGGTAGGCCGTCAGCATCGATGGTGAGCATCAGCAGCACGGTGCCCTGGTGACGTTGCCGCAGCGCCTCCTCCGGATAGCGCGGCGGCGGGCGACTGATGATCTCCACCGCCACCGGTGCGCTGGTGGCGCCATAGGCCAGCACCCAGCCGCCGTCGCCGCGCTGCAGGTGCGTCTGGTAGGTCTCCGGCTCACCGCAGCCACCGGCACGGCCATCGCAGCGGCGCAGGCTGTAGGCGAGCTGGCCCTGCCCATCGAGCGTGAAGTCGGTCAGCTGGGTGCGGCGCGGGTCGATCGGCGTATCGATCGCCGTGCCGACGAACGCGCCGTGACGAAACACGTAGAGCTGCGCGGCGCTGGGCTGGCAGTGGTCGTCGCGCTGCACGATCGCCTCGGCTACGTAGTCATCGCCGCTGCGCTGCGCGCGGCCGGTCAGTGTGCGCTGGCCGCCAGCGAGCAGGAAACGGTCTTCGTCGTTCTGGGCAGCGCTGCCAGCGGGGCAGGTGGCCGTGCTCGCTGGGGCGGCAGCCGGCAGCGGCTGCAGTGGGCGTGAAACGTAGCGCACCGGCGGCGCGCTGGCTGCCGGCGTGGCGGCGCGATGCTGGTGCCACAGCAACGCCAGCACCAGCACCGCGGCGATGCCGCCGAGCCAGGCGAAGGGGCGGCCGCGACCACGCCGGGCGCCGGGCGGCAAAGGCGGTGGCATGGCGCCGGGCCCGGGCAGCGGCGGCGGTGTGGCAGCGAGCGGCAGCGCCTGCCAGCTGGCGTCCCCATCGTGGCACCAGCGATCGCCGGGGCGGGCGTACTGGTCACGCGCGCCGGCCGGCAGCGGCCCGAGCACGCGCTCGCCGCGCAGCAGCCAGATCAGCGCCTCCTCGTCGCGGTGCACGCCCGCTTCGGTGCCCAGCGCCCTCAACTGGCTGGCCTGGTCCTGCGCCGTAGCCTGGTCGAGGCCGCGCCGGATGATCAGTGGCGCGCGCTGCCACACCTTGTCGCGGAAGGCGTCCGGCGACATGCCGAAGGCGTCAGCCAGCCGCGCCTCGACGGCGCCGGCATCGGTGGCGAGGTGATGGCCCGCAAGCACCAGGCAGAACGTATCCATGCCCGCGTTTCCCTCCGGTGGGTGCGCGACAGCTTACCCAACGCGCGCCTCGTCGCCATCCCGGCCCGCGCTGCGGCGTGCAGTCGCGCACCGCGATGACCGCGCGGGCGCGCGGTGGCGCGGCCTCGCCCCTACAATAGCCGTCTGTTTGGATCAGCCGGACCCACGCCACGTGATTTCCCGAGACGAATTCGACGCACTGGTGGCCCAGGGCCACACGCGCATTCCGCTGGTGCGCGAGGTGTTTTCCGACCTCGACACGCCGCTGTCGGTGTACCTGAAGCTGGCCGATGGCCCGTACACCTTCCTGTTCGAATCGGTCGAGGGCGGCGCCACCTGGGGACGCTATTCGATCATCGGCCTGCCGGCGCGCCGCGTGTACCGCCTGCGCGGCCACGAGCTGGAGGTGGAAGACGCCGGCGAGGTCACCGAGCGTCGCCATCTGGACGATCCGCTGGCCGAAATCGAAAAGCTCCGCCAGCAGTACGACGTGCCGCGGTTGCCGCAGCTGCCGGCCTTCTCGGGTGGCCTGGTCGGCTACTTCGGTTTCGAGACGATCGGCTACATCGAGCCGCGCCTCGCGCAGTGGGATCGCCCCGACGAGCTGGGCACGCCCGACGTGCTGCTGATGCTGGCCGAGGAAGTCGCGGTGTTCGACAACCTCAAGGGCCGGCTGTACCTGATCGTGCACGCCGATCCGTCGCAGCCGCACGCCTATGCGCAGGCGCAGCGTAGGCTCGACGCGCTGGTCTATCGCCTGCGCCAGGGCGGCGCGTCCTACCCACAGCTCACCCAGTCGGTGGCACTGGACGAGAGCGACTTCAAATCCTCCTTCACCAAGGCCGAGTTCGAGGCGATGGTGGAAAAGGCGAAGGAATACATCCGCGCCGGCGACATCTTCCAGGTGGTGCCGTCACAGCGGCTCAGCGTGGGCTTCAACGCGCGGCCGGTGGACGTGTACCGCGCGCTGCGTGCGCTCAATCCCTCGCCGTACATGTACTTCGTCGACCTCGGCAAGACGCAGATCGTCGGCTCCTCGCCGGAGATCCTGGCCCGGCTGAAGGACGGCAAGGTCGTCGTGCGCCCGATCGCCGGCACGCGCAAGCGCGGCGCCGACGAGGCTGAAGACGCCGCGCTCGAAGCCGAGCTGCTGGCCGATCCGAAGGAGCGCGCCGAGCACGTGATGCTGATCGATCTGGGCCGCAACGACGTGGGTCGTATCACCGAGACGGGCAGCGTAGCGGTCACCGAATCCTTCGTGGTCGAGCGCTACTCGCACGTGATGCACATCGTCAGCCAGGTCGAGGGCGAGCTACGCGGCAAGCTCTCGTACATGGACGTGCTCAAGGCCACCTTCCCGGCCGGCACGGTCAGCGGTGCGCCGAAGATCCGCGCGCTGGAAATCATCCAGGAGCTGGAGCCGGTCAAGCGCAACATCTACGCCGGCGCGATCGGCTGGATCGGCTGGTGGGGCGACGCCGACACCGCCATCGCCATCCGCACCGCGGTGATCCAGGACGGCCGCCTGCACGTGCAGGCCGGCGCCGGCATCGTCTACGACTCCGATCCGGCGTCGGAGTGGGAGGAGACGATGAACAAGGGCCGCGCGCTGTTCCGCGCCGTGGCGCAGGCGGCGAAGGGGCTGTGAGGTTTTTCGCCAGAGAAGCATTTCGAATCAAAGGAGTGAGCATGAAACGAGCTTTCGGCTATTTGCTGGCGCTGTTGGTGTCCCTGAACGTGCATGCCCAGGTGAACGCCATTCCCAGCGCGTCGCACATCCTGGTGCGCGGGCATGCGGAAACCACCTATCTCCCCGACCGCTTCTCGATCAACCTCAAGGTTCAGGTGACGGATCCGCTCGCTGACCATGCGCGCGAGCGTGTGGAAAAGCATATGGCTGCGATCTTTGCGGCATTGGAAGAAGCCGGGGCGATGACGGGCCACACGCAGGCGAGCACCCTGCAGATCGGCCCTGCGTCCGAATATCGCGACGGCAAATCGGTCTTCCTCGGTACGCAGGTGACGCGCAACGTTGCGGCAACCTTCGACGCCATGCCGAAGCTTCGCGAGTTCCTCAAGGGCCTGCCCGCTGGGGAGGAGGTGCAGGTCATCGGCACGGGCGCAGGTAGCAGCCATCTCGATGCGATCATGCAGGCGCTGCGTAAGCAGGCCATGGCCAATTCGCAGGAATCGGCCAAGCAGATTGCGCAGGCCTATGGCGTGCAAATCGTCGGCGTATACAGCGTGTCCGAGGTGGCCCCTGATTTTGCCTATGGTGTGCAGGCCGGGTCATGGGGTAGCAGCTCCCGCTTTGCTGGTGGGCAGATAGAGCCCCCGGCGCCACCGGCCCCGCCGTCGTACGACAACGGTCAAGCTGTGCCGCCGGATCTGCGAGTGGGGACCCTGCGTGCGCAGCAGGACATCTACGCCGTGTACCTGATCGGCAAGCCATGAATGGCTGGCGGATGACTCTAGCCGCGATGGCGGTCCTTTCCGTCCAGTCAGCTTGGGCCGATGGCGCGCCGCGGGTACCGGCCTGGCCCGACACCGCGCTGGCCCGCACCGAGGCACTGGCGTTGCTGCAGACGCTCAACGCCGATCTGCTCAGCCACGACAGCGCCACGTTGACGCTCGAGCGCTGGTGCGCCGCGCATGGCATGGCGTCGCCGGCCAAGGTGACGGCCGAGCCTATGCAGGGTGCGTCGCGCGATCTGCCGGCTGATCTGCGTGCCGCGCTCGGCATCGGTGCGGATGAACCGGTGGCCTATCGCCGGGTGGCGCTGCGCTGCGGTGGCCGCACACTGTCGGAGGCGGAAAACTGGTACGTGCCCGCGCGCCTCACTGCCGCCATGAACCACACACTGGAAACCACCGACGCGCCATTCGGCAAGGTGGTGCAGCCACTGCATTTTCGTCGGCGCACGCTGTCGGCCGAGCTGCTGTGGTCGCCGCTGCCGGCGGGCTGGGAACGCGCCGGAAGCTTGCCCGCTGATCGCCCGGGCAAGCTGGCCATGCCGCACCGGCTGCTGCAGCACCGGGCGCTGCTGGTCGATGGTGACGGCCACCCGTTCAGTGCGCTCATCGAGACCTATACCGAGCAGGTGCTGGCCTTCGATCCGCCGCGGTCCGTTCCCTAAAGCCGCCACGGTCCGCGCCCTAAAGCCGGCGCGATTGCAGCCGCTATCGGTAGGCCTTCCGCGGAGTCTCCGCGCCGGATCGCCAGGGACCGCCATGAACGAACCAGACCTCAGTCGACTGCCATACCGCCGCCCGCCGATGACGCGAGGCATCGATCCCCAGCGCATCAACTGGCTGTGGCGGTTGATCTGTGAGTTGGGATCGGTCGACTCGCGCGAAGTGATGGAGGCGCTGCATGCCGCCCAGGTGCCGGTGGACCTGCGCCGGGTGGACAGCTGGACGGTGAGCGATCGCGAGGCGTCGTTTTTCCCGATCACGCTGGCCGAGATGGAGCGCAACCTGCGTTGTGTGCTGGCGCTACGCCACGCCCGCTCCGAGGCCAGCAAGGAGCTGCAGCGCGCTGTCGCCGTGGCGCCAGCCGCCGCCGCGGAGGACGACGGCGCGACGGGCGGCGGCGAAGACGATTCCGCACCGCTGGAGTGGTGAGCCGGCCCTGACGGGGCCGCGTCGCATTCCCTGCGATGCCGGTCGGTTGTGCTGTGCGCCCGTCGCGCACCGCTATCATCCCCACGATGCACATCGCCCCCACGGACGACCTCAGCCGCGGCCTCGTGATCTATCGCGCGAGCCGGCTCGAAGCCCTGCTCGATCCGCTGCTGAC
Organism: Dyella sp.; assembly: GCF_051962475.1. Taxonomy (GTDB): domain Bacteria; phylum Pseudomonadota; class Gammaproteobacteria; order Xanthomonadales; family Rhodanobacteraceae; genus Dyella_A. The sequence continues at coordinate 71,337 of NZ_JBQCCF010000069.1, read as the reverse complement.
GCTGCTCGACAGCGTGCCGCCGGCGCACGTGCTGGCGCCGCAGACGGTGATCGCCGCACACCCAGGCATGCGCCACTGGCTGGCCGGCGCGCTGGCGCGCAAACGTGGCCCGGGCGGCATCGTCGCCAACCTGCGCATCTCGCTACCCAGCAGCTGGCTCGACGAGCTGGCGCTTACCGTGCTCGGCAGCGGCGCGGTGGCGCTCACGCCGTACCGGCGCGACCGCCTGCGCTGGCGCATCCACGAACACCTGCCGGCGATCGACGAGGCCCGCGTGCAGGGCTACCTCGCTGGCGGCGACGCGGCGCGCCGTCGCTACCAGCTGGCCGACCGGCTGGCGCGGCTGTACACGCAGTATCTGGTGTACCGGCCGGACTGGCTCGACGCCTGGGAGCACGGCCGCGACGACCTGCCGGAACCCACCTTCATGGCGCCGCTGTGGCGCCAGCTGCGCGCCGATATCGGTCTGCCGCACCGCGGCGAGCGGGTGCAGGCGCTGGTGCGCGAGCTGGCGCGCGATCCCGCCCGCCACGCCGGCGACGAGCCACTGCACCTGTTCGGCATCAGCCACCTGGCCCCGGCCGAGCTGGCACTGCTGCGCGCGGTGAGCCAGCTGCGCCCGGTGGTGCTGTACGTGCCCGATCCCTGCCGCGAGTTCTGGGCCGGCCTGCGCGGCGAGCGCGAGCAGTTGCGCGAGTTGGCCGCGCGCACCGATTTCAGCGCGGCGTCCGAGCAGCATTTCCTGCAGATGGGGCATCCGCTGCTCGCCGCCTGGGGGCGCATGGGCCAGCACTTCATGCTGAACCTGCAGCGCTTCGACGACGCGGTGGCGATGGACGTGCGCCACTGGCAGGACGAGGCACCGCCCTCGGACGAGAGCCTGCTGCAGCGCCTGCAGGAGAGCCTGCGGGCGCTCGATCCGGCGCTGATCGATCCGCTGCGAGGCGGCACCGGCGCGGCGTTGGCCGACCGCTCGCTGCGCGTGCACCTGTGCCACACCCGCCTGCGCGAGCTGGAGGTGCTGCGCGATGCCCTGCTCGCCGAGCTGGCCGCGCGGCCGGACCTGAAGCCCTCGGACATTGTTGTGATGGCGCCGGACATCGCCGCCTACGTGCCGCTGCTGCCGGCGGTGTTCGGCGAGGCCGGCCGCCACCAGGGACCGCTGCCCTACCACTTGGCCGACGTGGCGGTGGCGCGCACGCACCCGCTGCTCGACGCGTTCAGTCGCCTGCTGGCGGTGCCCGAATCGCGGCTCACTTCGCCGGAACTGCTCGATTTGATGCAGGTGCCGGAAGTGGCCCGTGCATTGGGTTTGGGCGAGGGCGATATCGACACGCTGGCGCGCTGGCTGCGCCAGGGCCGCGTGGCCTGGGCGCTGGACGGCGCTTTCCGCGAAGGCTTCGGCGTGCCCGGCATCGACGAGCACACCTTCGCCTGGGGCATGGACCGCCTGCTTGCCGGCTACGTGCTGGGCGACGCCGACACCGGCGAGCACGGCTGGGCGCTGCCTGACGGCGAGCTGTGGCCGGTGGAGGGCGTGCACGGTCCGCAGGCGGCGATCCTCGGTGCGTTGGACCGCCTGCTGCTGGCGCTGGCCGAGCTGCATCGCGACGCGTCCGAGCCGCGCACCGCCTCGGCCTGGGCGACGCGGCTGGAACGCCTGCTCGACACGCTGTTCCGCATCGATCCGCGCGACCGCGAGGCGGTGGAGGCGCTGTCGTTGCTGCGCCGCTTCCTCCAGGCGACCAAGCTGGAGACGGCCGACTGCGGACTCGATCCGCTGCTGGAATTTTCCGTGGTGCGCGAGGTGCTGCGCGAACGGCTCGCCGCCGCGCCCGAGCGCCAGCGCTTCCTGCTCGGCGGCGTCACCTTCTGCGGCATGGTTCCGCAGCGCGCGATCCCGTTCCGCGTGGTCGCCGTGCTCGGCCTCAACGACGGCGAGTTCCCGCGCGGCCCGGGCGACGCCGGGCTCGACCTGATGCAGCGCCACCGCCGCCTCGGCGACCGCGACGTGCGCAGCGACGACCGCTACCTGTTCCTGGAAACGGTGATGGCCGCGCGCGAGGTGCTGCACCTGTCTTACATCGGCGAGGGCGTGCGCGATGGCAAGCCGCGCAATCCGGCCGCGCCGCTGGCCGAGCTGCTGCAGTGCCTTGACGACCAGGCCGGCCTGCGCGGTATCGACGCCGACGAGGACGACCAGCCGCCGGCCGCCGGCGCGCCGCGCGTCATCCACCGGCCGTGGCGCATCAAGCATCCGCTGCAGCCCTTCGATCGGCGCTATTTCGACGGCAGCGATCCGCGCCTGTTCACCTTCGATGGCAGCAGTGCGGGCATGGTGCGCGGCACGCCGGCCGGATCGTTCCTCGACGGCGGCGACGATGTTGCCGGCGAGGTGCCGGGACCCATCGCGCTGCGCGAGGTGCAGGCCTACTTCCGCGATCCCGCGCGCCAGCTGCTGGCGCGCCAGCTCAATATCCGGCTCGACGCGCTGGAGGACGATCGCCTGCAGGCCGACGAACCGCTGCAGCCCGGCTTCAGCGCGCTGGACCAGGTGGGGCGACGGCTGTTCTTCGAGGCGCTGGGGGAAGGCCGCTTTGAGCTTTCAGAGTCGCCGCCCGCCTGGTTGCGGTTGAGCGGCATGCTGCCCGGTGGCCGACTCGGTCTGGCCGCCTGGACGGCCGAACGCGAGGCGGTGAACGCACTGCTGCGCACAGCGCAGGCGCATCCGCTGTTCGCCGGCGCGCTGCCGCAGCGCCAGCCGTACGCGCTGGCGCTCACGGTGGGCGAACACGCGGTGGAAGGGGTGCTGGAGCGCGTGTTCGTGACCGACGACGCGCTGTGGCTGTTCGAGGCCTGGCCGGGCAAGAAGGCCGAGTCACTGACGTTCGCCCAGCGCGTGCCGCTGTTCCTGGAGTGGGCGTTGCTGCGCCTCGCCGCCGATACCGCCACGCCGGTGCGGGTGGCGGTGTTCACCGCAGACGAGCAGACCGATGTGGGCGGACCGTTCAACGAATGGGACGAGACCCTGAGCGTCGCGGCGCCGGAGACGGCGCGCACGATGCGTGAGGCGCTGGCCGGCCGCGTTGCCGCGCTGCTGGCGATCTGGCGGCAGGCGCAGCGCCAGCCGCTGCCGTACTTCCCGCGCACCAGCTGGGCCGCGCTGGACGACAAGCCCGACGCCGCGCGGCAGGCTTGGGAGGGTGGGTTCAATACCGGCGAGCGCGACTACGCGCCCGGCTACGCGCGCCTGCTCGCCGGCGAGGCGAACTTTGCCGACGGCCAGCCGCCGCACGCCGAACTGCAGGCGCTGGCGCTGCGCCTGGCGCATTTGATCGACCCGGCCACGCTGGGCGAGGTGAGCGCATGACCGGCACCGCCGGACGCGCCGCCGCGCTGGACTGGAGCCGCCTGCAGCTGGTGGGCGACGGCCGCACCCTGATCGAGGCCAGCGCCGGCACGGGCAAGACCTGGACCATCGCCGTGCTCTACCTGCGCCTGCTGCTGGAGCAGGGTTTGAGCCCGCGCGCCGTGGTGGTCACCACGTTCACCGACGCCGCCGCGCAGGAGCTGCGCGAACGTCTGCGCGCCAAGCTGGTGTGGGGCGAGATGGCTGCGGCGGACTGGCAGGCTGGTGTCGCCGACACCGCAAGCGGCCCCGACCTCGCCTGGCTGCAGGCGCGCTGGCAGGACGATCCTAACCAGGCCGAACACGACCGCCTGCGCCTGCGCCTGGCCCAGGCCGAGCTGGACCTGGCGCCCGTGGGGACCATCCACAGCCTGTGCCGGCGCATCCTCGGCGATTTCCCCTTCGAGAGCGGCGCAGGCTTCCAGCTGGGCGAGATGGTGTCGTCCGAGGCGCTGCTGGACGAGTGGTCGGCGGACCTGTGGCGACGGCTGCAGCAAGGCGAGGTCGCGGTCCCGGAAGCGCCCGCGTCGCTGGCCGCGCTGCGTCGCCAGCTCAAGGCCTACCTGCAGCCCGGCGTGGCGTTGTGGGCGCCCGATGCCGCGTGCCTGGAGCGCGAGTTGCCCGCTTCGCACGCGGACGCACTGGACGCATTCATTGCGAACAAGGCCAACTTCCAGCCTTCGAAGCGCGCACTGAAAGGTTCGCTGCAGGCGCTGGCGAAGTGGCTGCGCGAGCGTGGCGATGTGCCCAAGGCGTCGGACATCGCCAACCTGCTCGCAGCAGAGGCTGCCGCGAGCGGGCAGCTCGCTCCCGCCGCACTGGCCGCCCCGGGAACGCGTGATCTGCTCGCCTTCGCCGCCCGCGCCGGCCGCCTGTTCGAATACGCCGCCAAAGCCGACGAGGTGCGCGCCTGGCAAGGCTGGCTGGCGCAGGTGCAGGCTTGGCGCGAGGAGCGCCTCGCCGCACGTGGCCAGCTCAGCTTCGACGAACTGATCGCGCGCGTCGGCAACGCGCTGGCACGCGAGGACCGCGCGTTGGCCGACCGGTTGTTCACCGCGTGGCCGGTGGCGCTGGTGGACGAGTTTCAGGACACCGACGGCCAGCAGTACGACATCCTGCGTGCGATCTACAGCGACGCCGCGGGCGTACCGCGCGGGCGGCTGGTGATGATCGGCGATCCCAAGCAGGCGATCTACCGCTTCCGCGGTGGTGACATCCACACCTACCTGCGCGCCGCCGACGGCGCCGATGAGGTGCTGCGGCTGGACACCAATCACCGCTCTTCACGCCCGCTGGTGGCGGCGCTGAACCAGTTCTACGAAGCCGCTGGCGAGGTGTTGAGCGCGGACCCGGAAGGCCGCATCCGCGTCGAGCCGGTCAAGGCCAGCGGCCGCCGCGACGCCGCGCCTTACACCGTGGACGGCTCGCCCGTGGCGCAACCGCTGCAGTTTCACTGGAAGCCGGACTACCCCGCCTCCGTGCCCGCGCGCTCGCGCGAGGCGCTGGATGCCTGCGCGCGGCAGATCGCCGAGCTGCTGGCCTCCGGTCGCCATCGCATCGGCGACCGCGTGGTGCAGCCGGGCGACATCGCTGTGCTGCTGCCCGGCAACCAGGACGTCACCGACTTGCGCGCGCGGCTGCAGCGCCTGCGCGTGCCCTGCGTGGGCGCGGGCCGCTCCAGCGTGTTCGCGCTGGACGTGGCGCGCGAGCTGCAGATCCTGCTCTACGGCATCGACCACGCCAGCGACGAGGGCGCGGTGCGCGCGGCGCTGGCGACGCGGCTGTACGGACTCGGCTTCCACACGCTGAGGGCGCTGCGCGAGCAGCCGGAAGCCTGGCTCGACTACGAGCAGCAGTTCCAGCAGTGGCGAGCGCGCTGGCAGCGCGAGGGCGTGCTGGCGGTGGTGCGCGAACTGATCGAGCATGCGGCGCCTGCGCTGTTGGCGGGTGACGACGGCGAGCGCGCGCTCACCGACCTGCGCCATCTTGGCGAACTGCTGCAGGCGCAGGCCGATCAGCTGCACGGCAGCGAGCAGTTGCTGGCCTGCTTCGCCCGTCAGCGCGAGGGCGAGGCTGCCGGTGGCGACGCGGCGGACGAGCAGCAGCTGCGCATCGAGTCCGACGCGCAGCGCGTGCGCCTGATGACCCTGCACGCGAGCAAAGGCCTGGAGTTCAACCTGGTGTTCCTGCCGCTGATGTGGGGCCACACCCGCAACGCCAACGACACCCTGCCCGTGATTGACGAACTGCTGTGCGGCCGGCGCGTGATCGGCTTCGGCAAGGCGGCCAAGGCGCAGTACGACCACGAAGGCCAGGACGAGCGCTTCCGCGTGCTCTACGTGGCGCTGACCCGCGCCGTGTACGCCTGCCATGTCTACGTGCTGCCGCCGGATCGCCCGGCGCGGGCCAACAGCGACAAGCCGGCTACTGATCCCGAGCGCGCGCCGCTGGACGTGGCGACCGAGCGCCTGCTCGCCGCGCAGGCCGCCGGTCTCGATCTGGCAACGGCGGCGCCGCAGCTCGGCTGGTCCACCGATGGCTGGCCGTGGCGCGGCGAACGCCTCGCGCCGGACGTGGTGGAGGAGGGCGAGCGCGTACCGCGCCAGGAACCGCCGCCGCACCCGGACGCGCGCGTCTACAGCTTCTCCAACCTGATCCGTGGCGCCCACGAGGGCGCGCTGGAAGACGCCGCCGCCAGTGACGAGGCGCCGGCGGCCGATGCCGCCGCCGAGGCACTCGACGCCATGCTGCCCGCCGCCGAGCCGGCGCTGCCGCATCCGGAACTGCAGGCGCTGGCGGCCATCCGCGGCGCCGATATCGGCAACGCGCTGCACGCGATGTTCGAGCACCGCACCATCGGCGAACCGATGACCCGCCAGCTCGGCCTGATCGATCGCGAGCTGCGCGATGCCGGCGTGCCGCTGGACGAGCGCGAGCGCCCGGCGCTGATCGAGCGCATCGCGCAGCGGCTGCAGGCCAACCTGGAAGCCGAGCTGCTGCCCGGCCTGCACCTCGGCGACGTGCCGCCGCAGCGCCAGCTGGCCGAGATGGAGTTCCACTACCAGCTCGACGGCGCCACCGTCGCCGCGCTGCGCGAGGCCTGCGCGCGCCACGGCGAGCCGGCGCTGGTGCCGTTTACCGCGGTCAACCAGCTGCGCGGGCGGATGACCGGCAAGATCGACCTGATCCTCGAACACGATGGCCGCTTCCACGTGCTCGACTACAAGAGCAACTACCTCGGCGACCGTCTGGACGGCTATACGCCCGACGCGCTGCGCGTGGCAATGGACGACCACCAGTACCGCTTCCAGGCGCTGCTCTACACCGTGGCGGTGGACCGCATGCTACGCCAGCGCCTGCCGGGCTATCGCCGCGAGCAGCACCTGGGCGAGGCGATCTACCTGTTCGTGCGTGCGGTGGGGCTGGCGCCACACGCTGGCATCTGGCGCCACCGTTTCGACGATGGGCTGGTCGACGCCGCCGACGCGGCACTGGCCGGGCGCCTCGAAGGAGTCGCCGCATGAGCGCCTACCGCTTCGTGCCCTCGCCGCTGGAATTGACCGATGCACCGTGGCGCCCGCTCGACCGCGCCGTGCTGCGCTGGACGCTCGGCCACGGCGGTTCGCCGCTGCTGGCGAAGATGGCGGCGTGGGCCAGCTATGCCGATGGCGAGGGCGACACCGCGCTGCCGCTGTCCGGCGACGGTCCGGGTCGCCACGGCATGCCGCGACCGGATGCCGAAGCGCTGGCTGCGCTGCGCGCCGAGCCACTGGTCGGCGACGGGCACGTGCCGACGCCGTATGTGATCGACGCGGACGAGCGTTTCTACCTGTGGCGCAACCACGCGCACGAAGTCGCGGTGGCGGACGCGGTGCGCGCGCGGCGCGCGGCGGCCGCGCCCACGCCGGTCGACGAGGCGCTGATCGACACCCTGTTCCACGGTAACCGCTCCGACACCGTGCAGCGCCAGCGCGAGGCGGTGGCGGCAGTCGCCGGGCGCCGGCTGTTCGTGCTCACCGGCGGCCCCGGCACCGGCAAGACCACCACCGTGCTGCGCATGCTGCTGGCGCTGCAGCGACAGGCCGCCGACACGACACTGTCGATCCAGGTCGCCGCGCCTACCGGCAAGGCGGCACAGCGGCTGGTGCAGTCGCTGCGGCAGGGCAAGCAGGCGCTGGCGTCTCAGCTCGACGACAGCTGGAGCGCCGCGCTGGCGACGATCCCCGACAGCGAGGCGCTGACCCTGCATCGCCTGCTCGGCTACGACCCGCGCCGCAACTGCTTCACTCGCGACGCCGCGCATCCGCTGGCCGCCGACGTAGTGGTGGTGGACGAGGCCTCCATGGTCGACCTGGCGATGCTGCGTGCGCTGCTCGACGCGGTGCGGCCGCAGGCCACCCTGGTGCTGGTGGGCGACGCCGATCAGCTCACCTCGGTCGCCGCTGGTTCCGTGCTGATGGATCTGGTGAGCGCGTTCGAGGCCGATCCGCGCGGGGATCTGGTGCGGCTGGAACACAGCTTCCGCGCCGAGCGGCAGCTGGTGCCGATCAACCAGGCGGTGCGACGGGGCGACGAAGGCGCGCTGCGCGAGGCGATGGCCGCCGCCCGCGACGACGCGCGCTGGCGTGACGTGGCTGATGCCGCGGCGCTGCGCCGTGCGCTGGCCGGCTGGTGCGATGCACTGGCCGCGCTGCCGATCCGTCCCGCGCTGCTTCCCCGCGACGAGGCCAACATCGAGGCGCGCGCGGCAGCGGCCGTGCAGGCGCTGCGCGCGCTGGCGCAGCGGCAGCTGCTGTCGGCGCTGCGCGAGGACGCCTTCGGCGCGCTCGCCCTCAACGGCTGGATCGAGCAGCGCCTGAAGCAGCTCTGGGGCGTGCCGCCGGACCGCCACTGGTACGCCGGCCGCGCCGTGCTGGTGACCCGCAACGACTATGCCGCGCGGCTGTACAACGGCGACGTCGGCCTGTGCCTGGCCGAACCGGACGGTTCGCTGCGCGTGTGGTTCGAGACGGTGGACGAACACGGCCGCGCCAGCGCGCGCAGCTTCGCCCCCGGCACGCTGCCGCCGCACGAGGGCGGCTTCGCCATCACCGTGCACAAGAGCCAGGGCTCCGAGTACGACCTCGCCGCCGTGTTGCTGCCCCCCGATCCCGAACACCGCCTGCTGTCGCGCCAGCTGCTCTACACCGGGCTGTCGCGGGCGAAGCGGCAGGTCGAGCTGTGGGGTACGGGCGAGGCGGTCGCGGCGGCGCTGGATCGGCCGGTGCAACGCGCCGGTGGGTTGGCACCGCGGTTATCGCGGACTGGCGACGGGGGCTGAGCGCATGGTGCGCCGTGCTGCTCTGGTCGTGCAGCAGCGTGCGCACGTGACGCTGGATATCACTGGCGCGATGAAGCTCTATATCTGCGCAGAAGCCCAAGAGCTGTCATTCCCGCGAAAGCGGGAATCCATCTAGCTCTGATGCAGCGGTCACCGTGGATTCCCGCTTTTGCGGGAATGACGGCAAAGTGGGCGGTGCTTCCGGTTGGCCGCGTCCAGTTTTCCCGGGCCGGGTGAGGCGCACAGTCATTGCCATTGCCATTGCCATCGCCATCGAACACGGCAATAACGGAAAGGTGTGAGGGACGCTTCTAGGGGCTACTTTCGGTCTCTCTGGCCGCAGAGGGCACACAGGCATTGCCGCCGCCGTCGATCCGCTGCGCCAGGTTGTAGAGGATGCGCGCATCCTCGGCATCCAGCGTCTCGCCCTGCATCGCGCGGAAGTGGTGGTGGAACGAGCGCACCGCGCCCGGGCGGTCGTCCAGCGGGTAGCCGACCACGGCCAGCGCCATCCACGGATCGAAGCCGGCGGGCGGATCGCACAGCGGCCCCTGCGGCCACAGGCCGAAGCCGGCCTGGGCCAGCGTGCTCCAGGGGAAGTACGGGCCGGGGTCGTCCTTGCGCGTGGGCGCGAGGTCTTCGTGGCCGATGATCTGCGTGGGCGGGATTTGCAGCCGCGTGGTGAGGTCGCCGAGCAGGCGCAGCAGGCTGTCGACCAGCGGCTGGCCGAAGGGCTCGTGGCCGTTGTTGTCCAGCTCGATGCCGATCGAAGCGGAGTTGAGGTCGGTGATGGTGCCCCAGCGCCCGCCGCCGGCGTGCCAGGCGCGCAGTTGGTCACTCACCAACTGGTAGATGTGGCCGTCCTTGCCGATCAGGTAGTGCGCACTGACCGGCCCGCCGCTGTTGCGCGTGCGCAGGGTGTCCAGCGCCTGCTGCGCCGAGTCCTCGTTGGTGAAGTGCACCACGACCAGCACCGGCCGGCGGATGTCGTGGTTGGGCGAGGGCACCCAGGTCGCCAGCGGATTGCGTGGCGGCGCGTGGGCGCAGGCGGCGAGCAGGGCGATGCCGGCGAGCAGGCCGAGCTGGCGGATCGTGCGGGGCAGGAGCGAACGGGACATCGGAGCAGCTTTCCTTCGGACGTGCATGAAGTGCGTGAAGCGCAAGGTCAATCCGCGAGCCAGGGCTGCGCGATCTTCAGCACGGTCTGGTACGGCTCGGGGTCGTTGCGGTTGCTGAGCAGGATCACGGTGAGGTGGCGCTTCGGCCAGCGCACGATCACGTTGCGAAAGCCCATGCTCTCGCCGGAGTGCCACAGCGTGTCGCCGGTGATGCGCCAGCCGAAACCGTACTGCGCTTCGTACGGCTCGCCGGTGACCTTCACGTGTGGGCTGAAGGCGAGCTGGCGCGAGGCGGCGCTGAGCAGGCGGTCGTCATACAGCGCGGCGTCCCACTTGGCCAGGTCGTCGATCGACGCGTAGATGCCGCCGTCGCCGCGGGTCGCCGAGGTGACGCTCTGGTCGGTGCGCCGCCAGTGGCCGTCGATCCGGCTGTAGCCGTAGGCGCGGTCCGGCACGGCCGGGCCACGCTGGTGCTCGTAGAGCAGGGTGTGGTCCATGTGCAGTGGCGCGAAGATGCGCGCCTTCAGGAAGGCCGGCAGGGTCATGCCCGACGCCTTCTCGATCACCAGCCCGAGCAGCACGTAGCCGGTGTTGCTGTAGCGGTAGGCCGAGCCCGGCGGGAAGTAGCCGTGATCGGTCTGCGCGATCAGCCGCAGCACGTCGGTGTCGCTGACCTGCTCGGTCTGCGCGGGGGGGATCAGGTCTTCGTAATCAAGCAGGCCGCCGGTGTGGTCGAGCAACTGGCGCAGCTGGATGCGGTCGGTGAAGGCCGGCAGCGTGGGCAGCCAGTGGCGGATGGAGTCGTCCAGCGACAGCTTGTGGTCCTCGGCCAGCAGCAGGATCGCTGCGGCGGTGAACTGCTTGCTCACCGAGGCGAGTCGGTAGTCGGTGGCGGGCGTGGCTGGCACGTGATGCTCGAGATCGGCGTAGCCGAAGCCGCGGCGCACCACCGGCTTGCCGTCCTTGAGGATCAGCAGCGAGGCGCCGGGGACATCGCCGGTGTAGGGCTGCATCAGTGCGTCCACCGTGCTCGTGGCGGTGCGGGCCATGGCAGGGCCGGAAACGAGGGCGATCAACGCAAGGTTGGCAAACCATCGGTACATGACTGGCGCTTCCTGTTCGTACGCTGCATCAACGCGGCGGTTCTTGTAGGAGCGCACCCTGTGGGCGACCGCTGTTGCCCCGGTCGCGCACAGGGTGCGCTCCTACGGGTGATCCCTAGCGGATCGGCACGTCGTACATCGTGTGCGGCGTGGGCTCGGGCTGGAGGGTGTAGTGCCACCACTCCATCGGATAGTTCTTGAAGCCTTCGCGCGCCATGGCGCGCAGCAGGCGCTGGCGGTTCGCACGTTGCTCGGTAGTGACACCGGGGTTGTCGGTGTTGGCGCGCAGCCCGAACCAGTCGAACGGCGTGCCCATGTCCAGCGGTTTGCAGTGGCGCTCGTGCGCATCGCACTGCTCCATGGTCAGGTCGGCGGTGGCGCCGCGGCTGTGGCCGGAGACCGGGGCTATGTAGTCGCCGAGCAGTTTCGACTTGTCGAGATTCGGGTAGTGCGTGGTCTTGGTGGTCTGGTCGGACAGGTCGTGCGCCCAGCGCACGAAGTCGGCCACCGCGCGCGCGGGGCGATAGCAGTCCCAGATCCGCAAACGCGCGTGCTCGCGGCGCAGGTCGTGCTCGACGCGCGCCAGCGCCTCGGCGACGGGTTTCAGCAGCAGGCACTTCGGCGCGGCGTAGCCGTCCACCGGGCGCCCGACGAAGTTGTCGTGGCCGGCGTACTTGATGTCTTCGTGGATGTCCGGCACCAGCGTGCGGATGTCGACCAGGTGCGCTTCCGCGGCCGTGCTTGCGGAGGAAAGCGTGACGGGCTCGTCCGCGAAAGCCGGCATGGCGATCGCCATGAGAACCAGCGCGATCATATAGGAGCGCATCCTGTGCGCGATCGGGCGTAGCGGCAAGCGTGGATCGCGCACAGGGTGCGCTCCTACAGCGGCGTGTCCGCTGCGTGTGACATGCGGATCCCCGTCGCCGGAGCTGACGTGGGTCGGGATAGGTGCCGCTGGTGCAACTGGCCGGTCAGCGATTGCCAGCAAGGTCGATGCGCGGGTGTAAGCGCGCACCTTGTGCGCGACCGGGCACAACGGCAAGCACGGGTTGGGCGCAGGAACCTGTTGGGTCACGGGCAGTCTCCGGTGCGCGTGAAGCGCAGGTCCTCGTAGTCGGAGCTGAAGTCGGCCAGAGCGTCGGCCTTGGCCATCGTCAGCGTCACCGGCCGGCCGGGGTGCACGTCGAGCCACGCGTCGGGATACACCGTGGCGTCGTCCCAGTGCACCAGCAGGCGATCGTGCAGACGACGCACCTCGCCGGCGAGCTTGGGCGATTTCGCCACCGCGAAGCGCACGCGGTCACCGTCTGTGCACAGCGTCATCTCACCCAGCCAGGGATCGCTGTAGCGACCGTTCCACGCGGCCGCTTCCTTGGGCGATACGGGCATGGCATGCGACGTGTCCGGCGCGGGCGTGCGGCGGCTGTCGGCCTGCTCGGCGCGGTCCAGCGCATTGGCGTACCAGGCGACATCGCGGGTGTCGTGCGGCGCGGTGAAATGCTTGAGCAGCAGCTCGCCCAGCACGGTGCGCGCATCGTCGGCTTCGCCGTTGATCAGGAACACGAAGCCGCTGCGCTGGTCCGGCAGCAGCATCAGTTCCGAGTACATGCCCGACAGCGTGCCGGTGTGCCACACGGTCCAGTGGCCATCGACATCGGCCATACGCCAGCCGTAGCCGTAGGCCATCACGTGGCTGTGATCCCACTCCCGACGCTGCTTCGATACGGGGATCAGCATGTGCGGCGACTGCAGCACGCGGCGCTGCTCTTCGGACAGCCAGGTGAGCTGCGCTGGCGTGGGCGCCAACCAGTTCTTCGCCCAGGTCAACATGTCGGTGAGGTCGCAGCGGATGCCGCCGGCCGGTGCCGAGGTGATCGCCGGAATCGTCGCGCCGTCCTCGCGGATCGGCTCGTTGCGGCCCTCGACCTGGCGATGCGGCTGCGCCACGTCGCCCACCGCATCGCGCTTCCACGCGCCGACCTGGCAGCGGGTAAGGCCGAGCGGCTGGAACACCTCGCGGTGCATCAGCGTCTCGTACGGCGCGCCGCCCGCCGCGGCGGCGACTTCGCCGGCCACCACATAAAGCAGGTTGTCGTACTGGTACTTCGAGCGAAAGCTGTAGCCGGGCTGGATGTAGCGCAGGCCGTGGATGATGTCCTGCCGCGTGTAGGCGTTCGGCTCGGGCCACAGCATCAGGTCGCCGCCGCCCTCGGGCAGGCCGCTGGAGTGGGTGAGCAGGTCGGCCACGCGCATGTTCTTCGTCACCCACGGATCGTGCATGGCGAAGTCGGCCAAGTACTTCGTCACCGGGTCGTCCCAGCGCAGCTTGCCCTGGTCGACCAGGCGGCCGAGCAGGGCGGTGGTCATCGCCTTGCTGTTGGAGGCGATCTTGAACAGCGTGTGGGCGTCGATCTTGTGGCCGGAGCCGGCGATGGTTTCGCCACGGGTGGCGGTGTAGACGACCTTGCCGTGTTCGATGACGCCGACGGCGATGCCGGGGAGGTGGTAGCGAGTGACGACGCTGTCGAGGATGTGGTCGTAGGTTGGGTTTGGCTCTTGGTGAGGTGTGGCTGTGGCGGTGAATGTGGCCAGGGTGAGAGCCAGGGCGAAGCAAATGCGCCCCCTCACCCCAACCCTCTCCCCCTGCGATGCAGGGGGAGAGGGAGCTAGAGCGCGCCCCGCTCTTGCTCCCTCTCCCTTGGCGGCGAAGCCGTCGGGGGAGAGGGTTGGGGTGAGGGGGCGCTCTTGATTCACCATCACCTTACCGCCCCGCATCACGTTCCACCTCGCCCCACACCCGCAGCAGATTCCTGCCCCAGATCTTCGCGATGTCCCCATCGCTGAAGCCGGCGCGCCGCAGCGCGGCGGTGACGTTGCGGGTCTGGCTGGCATCGGCCCAGCCGGTGATGCCGCCGCCGCCGTCGAAGTCCGAGGCGATGCCGACGTGATCGATGCCGGCCACGTCCACCATGTGGCGGATCTGCTTCACGTAGTCGTCCACCGTGGGCAGCGGGTATTTCTTCTCGATCTCGGCCATGCCCTTGGCCATCGCCGGCAGGTAGTCGTGCTTGTCCGAGTCGTACTCCTTGTCGCCGGCGTCGTGGGCGACCTGCGCCTGCAGTTTCTTCTCGGCCGCTTCGCGGCCCGGGTCCTTCTTCAGGAATTCCTTGTACGCCACCGCCTGGACCACGCCGCCCTTGGCGGCGATGGCGCGCAGCAGGTCGTCGGGCAGGTTGCGCGGGTGGTCGAGCACGGCGCGCGCACCCGAGTGCGAGGCGATGATCGGCGCGGTGGATACCGCGAGCGCGTCGCGCACGCAGCGGTCCGACGCGTGCGAGATGTCGACCATGATGCCGAGCGCGTTGGCGCGTTTGACCACCGCGCGACCGAAGTCGCTCATGCCGCGGTCGCCCGGGCTGTTCATCGCGCTCTCGCCGTGTTCGGTATCGGGCAGTGAGCTGGTGCACAGGTCGTTGTTGCCGACGTGGACCAGGCCGACGTAGCGCGCGCCGCGGTCGTAGGCGGCATCGAGTCGCTTGAGGTCATGGCCGAGCGAGTAGGCGTTCTCGACGCCGATCATCGCCGACAGCAGGCCGGTCTTTCGATTGGCCAGCGCCTGCGCGGGCGTGGTGGCCGGGCGGATGCGGTCGGGGTAGGTCATCAGCATGTCGCCGATAGCGTCGTATTTCTCCTCGGCCTGCTGCACGGCTTTCGCGTAGCCGGCGGCGTCCAGTTTGTGCTGTGGCACCCAGATCACGAAGAACGCGGCGTTGAGCCCGCCGCGCTCCATCTTGCCCAGGTCGACCAGCAGCGGCGTGTCCTTGCCGACGTCGAAGCGCGACTCGTGCATGTAGGTGAAGGGGATATCGACGTGAGTGTCGAGGGTGATCGGCGGGTCGTTCTGGGCCAGCGCGGTGCCGGCAAGAGCGAAGGCGATCAGGCAGGCCAGGGGTCGGATCATCGCTCGGGTCCTCGTGCTCAGGTGGTGCGCCAGTGCCGGGCGGACTGCTCGCCGGCGATCATCTCGCTGAAGCTCTGCCGGCGGCGCACCTCGGCGTAGCGGCCGGTATCCAGCAGCACTTCGGCGGCCAGCGGGCGGGAGTTGTAGGTGGAGGCCATGGAGGCAGCATAGGCCCCGGTGCCGCGGATCATCAGCAGGTCGCCCGGCGCGCAGCGCGGCAGAGGGCGTTCGCGGGCGAAGGTGTCGCCGGTCTCGCAGACCGGGCCGACCACATCGTAGGCCTCGGCGGGAAGCGCGTTGGGCTCCGCCGGCGCGATCTCGTGCCAGGCGTCGTAGAGGCTGGGGCGGAGCAGGTCGTTCATCGCCGCGTCCAGCACCAGGAACTGTCGCTGCGCGCCCGGCTTGATGCGCACCACCCGGGTCAGCAGCACGCCGGCCTCGGCCACCAGCCAGCGGCCGGGTTCCAGCAACAGCCGGCCGTCGAAGTCCGCCAGCGCCTCGCGCATCACGCCTACGTACTGGGCAGCGGTCGGCGGCCGATCGACGCCGGGGCGATAACACACGCCCAGGCCACCGCCAACGTCGATGCTGGCGATGGCGTGGCCGGCGTCGCGCAGCTCGCGCCAGAACGCGGCCACGCGCTGCAGGGCTTCGCGGATCGGCGCCAGCTCGAGCATTTGCGAGCCGATGTGCGCATGCAGGCCGTCCAGCTGCACGTGCGGAAACTGCGCCGCGTCGTCGAACCAGCGGCGCGCTTCATCCAGGCTCACGCCGAACTTGTTTTCGGCGCGCCCAGTGGAAATCTTGGCGTGGGTGCGTGCATCCACGTCGGGGTTGATACGCACGGCGGCGCGGGCCACCACGTCCATCGACGCGGCGACCTGTTCCAGCGTCTCCAGCTCGTCGCGCGATTCGAGGTTGAAGCGGCCGATGCCGGCTTCCAGTGCTTCGGTCATCTCGGCAGCGGTCTTGCCGACACCGGAGAACACGATGCGCTCTGGCCGGATGCCCGCCTGCAGACTGCGCCATAGCTCGCCGGCGGAGACGATGTCGGCGCCCAATCCGCGTTCGGCCATCAGCTGCAGGATCGCCACATTGCTGTTCGCCTTCGCCGCGTAGCAGACCAGGGCGTCGAGGCCGTCCAGCGCGCTGAGCAGTTCATCGATGCGGCCGCGGATTGCGCTGGCCGAGTAGGCATGCAGCGGCGTGCCCATCTGGGCGGCGAGAGCAGCGAGCTCCACGCCGTCGAACAGCCCGGCGGTGTCTTCCCTGGCGGGCGTCTGGGTGGGCGCGTGAGGGTGATCGGTAGCGGGTGTCAGCAAGCGGCCATCCGTGTTTGCGGGCTATGGGGTGCTGGGAAAAAAACGGCCCGCACCAGCGGTGCGGGCCGGCCAGGGGAGGGTGGCCTTAGAAATCCACCGCGACCGTCAGCTGCGTGAAGCGCGGGCTCTGGAAGCCGATCGGCAGTTTGAACGTGGTGTCGGTCTCGTTGGAGATCGCGCTCTGCAGGTCCTGGTTCACCTGCACGGTGCGCTGCTGATTGAGCAGGTTGTAGACCGCCAGCTTCACGCGCAGGTTGCCGCCATGATCGAACGGCAGGATGTAGGCGATGCCGGCGTTGAGCGTGTAGGTCCAGGGCAATCGGCCGTATTTGCCGCGCGGCGAGCGCTCGTACACGCGGTCCTCGGATACCGGCGAGTCGCAGTTCTGCACGCAGACGAAATAGCTGTGGTAGCCCGTCGCGTCGTATGGGTTGCCCACGCCGAAGCCGGTGATCGGACCGCCGGAGTGCAGGTCCATGTCACCGCTGAGCTGCCAGTGCGGAGTCAGCGCATAGGTGCCACGCAGCTTCAGCTGGTGGCGCCGGTCGTTCGGCAGGTAGCCGTCACCGCCCAGGTTGACCCACGGATCGTCGAAGTTTTCGGTGCGTCCGGTATCGTCGAAGTTGGTGTCGGAGTTGACCGGGCCCTCGGCATTGCCGCGGTTCCACGCCAACACGTACGAGGCGTTGAACGACCACTTGTCGTCCCAGGCGCGGTCGAGCTGGAACTCCAGAGCGCTGTAGGTGCGCTTCGGCTTCACCCAGCCGCGCTGGCCGATGTAGGTCATGATCGGATCGCCGTCGGCGTCCGCGCCGTCCTGGCGATACAGCGCCCAGCCTTCCTTGGAGGTGTCGACGGTGACGTAGCCGTCGGCGGTGCCGTCGCAATTGGTGTCGCCCCACACGGTGACTTTTTTGCCGGGGTTGGCCATCACCCAGCCGATGTAGCCGTTCTCGCCGCACTGCGCGGTGGCGCTGATCTCCATGTCGTCGATCGCGTTGTGCAGGCGGCGGTAGGTGCCGCTGACGCCCCACGACCACGACTCGTTGATCATCGACTGGAAGCCGAGGATCGCCTCGTCCTGGTAGACCGGATCCATGTTCTTGTCCACCTCCGAGCGCAGGTCGCCGACCGAACCGTCGCCTTGCGAGGTGTCGGTGTGGCTCCCCGCGAGGGGATCACCCACGATCGGGAAGGCGTACGACACGCCGTTGATCTCGCGCGTCTCCCAGCCGAGGAAACGGTGGGATGAGCGTTCGTCCAGCAGACCGCCGGCCTGCTTGATGTTGATCACGTTGGCCACCGGCAGGTAGTAGCGTCCCAGGTTGCCGAAGAGCTTGGTGCTGCCGTCGCCCTTCATGTCCCAGGAGAAGCCCAGGCGTGGCGCAATCTGCCGGCTGATCTTGATGTAGCTGCGGCCAGCGGCATCCTGGTTGTCGAAGCTGTCGTTGCGCAGGCCGGCGTTGAGGATCAGGTTCGGCGTGAGGTGCCAGTTGTCTTCCAGGTAGAACGCCGAATTCTTGGTGGCGAAGGTGCCGGCGATCTCGTACCGGCGCACACGGACCCACGCGGGGTCGCCGGCCGGCACGCGCCCGCCGCCGTCGGCATCGCCGACCTGGCCGCCGTTGGGTACTGAATAGACGTTGTAGTAGTAGCCGCCCGGGCCCGGATAGCGCCGGTTGTAGTCGGAGGTATCCACTTCGTGGTCGTAGCCGAAGCGCAGCAGATGGTCGCCCAGCGTCCATTCGAAATCGGCGCGGGCCTGCTTGCGGGTGTCCTCGCGCGAGGCGACCTGCGAGCTGGTGGTGCAACCCAGTGGGAGGTTGCCGGCCGGGAGCGGCACGCCGGCCGACACCGCGACGCGGTTGCATTCCTCATCACGCTGCGAGCTGATGTCGGCGCGCCGCTCGTTGCGGCCGTACATCAATTTCATCGAGAGATCGTTGGTCAGGTAGCTGGTCCATGTAAGCGCCCAGTTCTTGCCGCCGGTATCGGTATAGACCTGGTTGGTCTTGGCCACTCGGGTATTGGTGTCGTAGTCGTAGCTGTAGACGTCGCCGACGTCATGGTTCTTGTCCGAGAACGCCATCAGCGACAGGGTGTTGCTGTCGGTGATGTTCCAGTCGATGGTGCCGCCCCAGAACCCCTGATTGGCGTTGTGGTCGGTGATCGTGCTGCCCACGTCGTCGGTGTTGTGCGGACTGGCGCCGCGCTGCTCGTACATCGCGAAGAAGAACAGCTTGTCCTTCACGATCGGGCCGGACGCCCACACGTTCGTCTTGATCAGGGAGTCCTGGTCGCGGCTGGAGGTGTAGTAGCGCTCGCCATCGAAATAGTAGTCGTGGCCGCGCGAATGCCAGTTGCCCGGCTCCATCGTGATCTCGGTGCCGCCCTTGAACTCGTTGGTACCCGAGCGCGCCACTGCGTTGACCACGCCACCGGTGGTGCGGCCGAACTCCACCGAATAGCCGCCGGTCTTGACCTGGAACTGGTCGTAGAAGGCGAACGGCGCTTCGGAGAAGCCGTTGCGGTTGTAGAAGTCGGTGACGTTGAGGCCGTTGACGTAGAACGCGTTCTCCGCGACGGACGAGCCGCCGAAGGAGATGCCGCCGAAGCCGGCGTTGCCCTTGACCACGCCGGGAGCGAGCAGGGCCACCGAGGTAACGTTCTGGTCCACCGGCAGCCGCGCCAGTTCCGCGCGCGAGACGATGGTGGCCGACTCGGTTGAGCTTACGTCGATCACTGGTAGCACGGATCCCGTCACACTCACGGTGGACAGCTCGGTGGCATTGAGGCTGCCAAGGTCTACCGAGGTTGTTGTACCCAACGCCACGGTGACATTGCGCGCCGGGGCGACGGCCTGACCGTCTTTGCTGGCACTGATCGTATATTGGCCCACCGGCAGGAACGGAAATCGGTAGTTGCCGTTGCCGTCGGCGGTAATCGTGCGGGTCAGCCCGGTCTCGGGATTGGTTACCGTGACCACGGCGCCGGCGCGGGTGTGGCCGGATACCGAGCCGTCGTTGTTGGCCGCCTGCGCGGCCGGGAACGCTGCCATCAGGCCCAGGCCCAAGGCGATACTCAATGCGGTCTTGCACATGTGCCGACTGCTGCTCATTGCCCCATCTCCCCTTGCTGCTGTCGAGCCGCCTTTGGTCGCGGCCGGTTTAGTTGTCGGAACGTCCCTGCAGTGGCAGCCGCTTCCAGGCGAAGTGGTAGTCCCACTGGTCGAAGTACAGGTTGCCGCCCTTCCACTCGACCTCGCCGCGCTGGGAGTCGACCGTCTCCGAGCGCGGGAACGTCTTGGCCGGCACGAACGGCTGGCTGTAGTCGTCGTTGAAGGCGATGCGGTAGGCGTCCAGCCCGCCGAGGTAGAACCAGCGCAGCGCCGGGTTGTCGCCCGGCTTGGGCTGCAGCTGGCCGAAGGTCACGTCCATCGGCACCCAGCCGTAGGGCGGCAGGTAGAGCTGGCCCCAGTCGTGGATGTTGTTGTAGCGGCCATCGGAAAAGATCCACCCCGATTGCCAGCGCGTCGGAATGCCGTTGAGGCGCAGCAGGGTCATCAGCAGCAATGTCTGTTCGCCGCAGTCGCCGTGGCCGGCGTGCAGGGTGTAGTCGCTGATGTTGCTGATGGTGGAGTACTCGCGTGCGCCGGCCCAGGGAATCTGGTCCACCGCCGCGAACAGTTTCTGCGCGATGCGGTAGGGATCTTTCTCGTCGCCCACCACCTTGCGCGAGAACGCGCGCAGGTCGTCGGTGAACACGATGTGCGGCGGGCGCTCGGCGACGTAGGGCGCCAGCGCCGGGGTGATCTTTTCGGTGGTGACCTTGGCCGGGTCGATCGCGTGGTACTGCGCCAGCACGGTGACGTCGTAGGTGATGGCGAACACGGTGGGCTGGCCCGCTATCGCCTTCTTTTCGAGATACGCAGTGCGCTGGAGCGCCGAATCGGGAGCGACGCGGGCGCCGGTGGGCAAGCTTTTGACCAGGCGGATGTCTTCCTGCTGGCCCGCGATGGCACGCGGGTAGGGAATCCACGCGCGCACCGTTTCGCCGGCCGGCACGGCGTCGGCCTCGACGGTGAGCGTCTGGGTCACCTCGACCCGGTGCGGGTCGACTCCGGTGCGGCCACTGGCCAGCGCTTCGCGCAGCACGGTGCGGTGGTGGTCGTTGAGGATCTCGTTGGGGCCGTCGTCGAACGGTGCCTGCACGGCGCGGCGCGCGCGCGCCTCGGCGCTGATGCGGAACAGGTTGCCCGGCGAGCGGTTGAAGTAATAGGTGTGGCCGTCGATGGAAAGGTGCTCGAACAGGCCCTGGCGGTCCCAGCGGTCGAACTCGGCGGCGGTCAGGTCGGGAATCTGCTTGCGCACGCGTGCCTGCACCTGGCTGGCGTCGAGCGAAAAATCCAGCCGCAGCCGGCGCATGCGCTCGCGCTGGAAGCCGAGCGCATCACGCTGTTTGGCACTGAGATCGGAGGAGGCAAGCGCCTGGGTGATTGCCGCATCGGCCGCCTGGAAATGGCCAGCGTCGATCTGCGCGATGATGGCCGGCAGCGTTGTCGACGACGCCGTAGTGGCGGCGTGCGACAGCACGGGAACGGCGAGCAGGGCGGTGCACAGCAGCGGGAGCAGGCGTCGGCGCCAGTCGGCGATGACAGGCGCGGGGCGATGCGTGATGGTGTTGCGCTCGTGCTGCGCCAGCCGGCCCTTCGTCATGCGTGCTTCCCCCGACATGAACTTGCGAAACCGTTGTGTAGCACGCTTGCAAAACAGCGTCAATAATTTATGCTGCGATTGAAATTTTATGGAATGAGATATTCCAAACGAGGGCCGGGTGCGGCCACGCGAAGGGGGTGCAGGTGATCCAGACGGTATGGCCTTTCCTGGGCCTGATGCTGGTGGTGGCGGGCTTCTTTCCGGCGCTGGAGCGGCGCACCGGCTGGCGCATCTTCGACGTGTTGCCGCCGATCGTGATGGTCTACCTGTCGATCACCGCGATGGCGATCGTCGGGGTGTGGCAGGTCACGCCGGCCATCCACCAGGCGCAGTCGCTGCTGATCGGCAACCTGGTGCCGGCGCTGCTGTTCCTGCTGATGATCAACTGCGACCTGCGCGCGATCTTCCGGCTCGGGCCACGCGTGCTGGCGGTGTTTGCCTGCACCACGGTCAGCCTGTTCATCGCCTTCATCGCCACTTTCCTGATCTACCGCCACTGGCTGCCCGGCGACGACTGGCATCCGCTGGCCGCGCTGTCCGGCAGCTGGGTCGGCGGCACCGCCAACATGATCGGCGTGAAGCAGGCGATCGGCATGTCCGACCCGCACCTGGCGATGTCACTGCTCACCGATGCGGTCTGCTATTCGATGTGGGTGGTGGTGCTGTTCTCGGTGGCGCGCCTGGCGCCGGCGTTCAACCGCTGGACCCGCGCGCGATCCAGCGGCGAGCTGGAGGTGGCGGAAGTGGCGCCGAGCGGCCCCACCGTGCCGGAGAACGTACTGCTTTGGCTGGGCGCGGCGCTGCTGGCGACGACGCTGGCGCGGGTGGTTGCCGGCTGGTTGCCCACCTCCGAGATGGTCAGCGCCGGCACCTGGACGATCCTGCTGTCGACCCTGGCCGGCCTGGCGGTGGCGCACACGCCGGTAGCGCGCTTTCCCGGGGCGGGCAGCATCTCCGGCGCGATGCTGATCTTCGTGGTAGCGATGCTGGCCTCGCAGAGTAACTTCCACGGCCTGGGCGAGGCCCCGCTGTACATCCTGTGCGGCGCCACCGTGATCGCACTGCATGCGGTGCTGCTGGTGGGGTTTGCGCGGGTCTTCCACTTCGACCTGTACCTGTGCGGCATCTCTTCGCTGGCACACATTGGCGGCGTGGCGGCGACCCCGGTACTGGCGGCGGCATATTCGCGCGCGCTGGTGCCGGTGGGCATCCTGCTCGCCCTGCTGGGCTACATCCTCGGTACCGCCTTCGGGCTGCTGGTGGCGTCGGTGATGTCGACGCTGGCCGTGCCCTGAGCCGGTCCTCCACGACGGGAATCCGACCATGACCATTTCATCGTTCCGTGCACTGTGCCTGGGCCTGCTGCTGGCTGGCGCGGCCGCGTCGCCCGGCCTGCATGCGGAGCAAAGCTTGCCCGTGCCGCCCTCGGGCGTGTTGGGCGTAGGCCCGGCGCAGCTCACACCGGAGTTCTGGATTGGCCTGCGCCCGCAGCCCGACACGGTGCTGCTGACACCGGCGCGGATCGCCGCGCAGAACGCGAAGCTGCTGGCCGATGACCCCTCGATGCACGACCTGCGCAAGCTGCCGGCCACGCTGGATCGTGCGCAGGTGAATGCTTGGCTGGACACGGTGTCGACGCCGCCGACCCGGCCGCTGTACGACGTCGACGGCCAGCCGGTGGCGTTGGCGACGATCAAGGCGATCGTCGCCAACGCCCATCGCGACGCGGTGCCTGCCAGCGAGCCGACCCGCTACGGCCTGGTGGTGAAGCGCGCCGCGCTGCGCAGCCTGCCCACCGACCTGCGCGTGTTCAGCCATCCCGGCGATACCGACATCGACCGTTTCCAGGAAACCGCCGAATTCCCCGGCACGCCGGTGGTGGTGGCGCACACCAGCGCCGACGGCCGCTGGCTGTTCGTGGTGAGCCCACGCTACGCCGCCTGGACGCATCGCGAGAACGTGGCGATCGGCAGCGCGAAGCAGGTCTTCGACTACGCCGGACGGACCGCGGCGCGGGTAGTCACCGGTGGCACGGTGCATACGGTCTACACGCGCGAGCGGCCGGCGGTATCGCAGCTGCAGCTGGACATGGGCGAACGCGTGCCGCTGGCCACCGATCTGCCGCCAGACCAGCCGGTGAACGGGCAGACACCGTATGCCGCGCACGTGCTCGAGCTGCCGGTCCGCAACGACGACGGCACGCTGGCCTTCACCCCCGCGCTGGTGCAGATCAACAAGGACACCTCGCCCGACTATCTGCCGCTGACCGAGGCGAACATCATCCGGCAGGCGTTCAAGTTCCTCGGCGAGCGCTACGGCTGGGGCCATGCCTACGACGGACGCGACTGCTCCGGCTTCGTCTCGGACGTGTATCGCTCGATGGGCGTAGAAATGCCGCGCAACACCAGCCGGCAGGCGATCAGCCCCGCGCTGGATCATCGCGCTTTCACCGCGCGGGACGACCATGCCGAACGGCTCAAGGCCGCCATGGCGTTGAAGACGGGCGACCTGGTCTACATCCCCGGCCACGTGATGATGGTGATCGGCCAGTGGCAGGGCCAGCCGTGGGTGATCCATGACGTGCTGGGCATGAGCTACCGCCAGGGCGACGGCAGCACCCGCCACGTCAAGCTCAACGCGGTGTCGGTGACGCCTCTGCTGCCGATGCTCTACGGCAAGGACGGCTCCACCTTCATCGACCACATGACCAGCATCGTGCGCATCCGGCATTGAGTGGTGGGCGTAGCTGTTGGGGTGGGGAATCCACTTCGCCCTCAACCGTTGCCACCCGTGCGCACGGAAACACCCAAGCATCACGCAACCAGGACAAGTGACAGCGAACCCATGAAGATCACAGACATCCAGTTCGGCATGCTGCGGGTGCCGCTGAAGACGCCGTTCAAGACCGCGCTGCGCACGGTGAGCCAGGTCGAGGACATCGTGGTGATGATGCACACCGACACCGGCCACGTCGGCTACGGAGAGGCACCAGCCACCGCGGTGATCACCGGCGACACTCACGGTTCGATCGTCGACGCGATCCGCCACTACATCTCGCCGCGGCTGATCGGCCAGGAGGTCGCCGACCTCAACCGGCTGACCGGGCTGATCCAGGGTTCGATGGAAAAGAACTCCTCGGCCAAAGCGGCGGTGGAGATCGCCCTGTACGACCTCTGGGGCCAGCTCTACAACGCGCCGCTGTACCAGCTGCTCGGCGGCGGCGATCCGGTGATCACCACCGACATTACGATCAGCGTGGACTACATCGACAAGATGGTGGCCGACTCGATCAACGCGGTGGAGCGCGGCTTCGAGTCGCTGAAGATCAAGGTGGGCAAGGACATCGGCGTCGACATCGAGCGGGTGAAGGCGATCTACGCGGCGGTGGAAGGTCGCGCCCTGCTGCGGCTGGACGCCAATCAGGGCTGGACCGCCAAGCAGGCGGTCTATGCGCTGCAGACGCTGGAGGACGCCGGCATCAAGCTGGAGCTGGTCGAGCAGCCGGTGAAGGCGCGCGACCTGGCCGGCATGCGCTACGTCACCGAGCGCGTGCACACACCGGTGATGGCCGATGAGAGCGTGTTCGGGCCGATGGAGGTGATCGAGCTGATTCGCCTGCGCGCGGCCGACATCATCAACATCAAGCTGATGAAGACCGGCGGCATCTCCAACGCCATCCGCATCGCCGACATCGCCGCCATGCACGGCGTGGAATGCATGATCGGCTGCATGCTGGAGAGCTCCATCAGCGTGGCCGCCGCGGTGCACGTGGCGGTGGCCAAGGCCGACGTGATCACCAAGGTCGATCTCGACGGCCCCTCGCTGAGCCAGTTCAATCCGGTCGACGGCGGGGTACTCTTCAACGAATCGGAGATCTCCGTGACCGACGCCCCGGGTCTGGGCATCCGCGAGATCAGGGGGCTGGAGCCCGTGTCGGAGTAGGGGCGTGAGCATGTCACCGCTGGTGAAGATCCGTTCGGAGCGCGACCAGATGTCGGCGGTGGAGCGGCGCATTGCCGACTTCATCGTGGAGAACGCGCAGTTGCTGCGCGACTACTCCTCGCAGCAGCTGGCCAACGCGCTGGGCATCAGCCAGTCCAGCGTGGTGAAGTTCACCCAGAAGCTGGGTTTCAAGGGCTACCCGGACCTCAAGTACTCCATCGGCGAGGCGATCGCGCGGGCCGCGCCCGGCGAGACCGCTCCGGTGTCGCCCGCGCAGGGCGCGGCCAGCGAGGCGCTCGGCGACCGGCTGTGGCGGCGCAAGTGCGCGGCCGAGGAAGAGACGCGGGTAATCAACGCGCCGGCGACGATCCAGGCAGTGGCCGAGGCGATCGATCGGGCCGGGCGCAGCGGCCGCGTGTTCCTGCTCGGCATGGGCGACGACGACGTGCACGTGCGCGCGTTCGCGCTGCGGCTGGCGCTGCTGGGCATTCTCACCGTGCACAGTTTCGACGTGGTGCGGATGACCTCCAACGTGGCCGCTGCGCAGGCCGGTGACGTGCTGGTGGTGATCTCCGAATTCGGCCAGCACGCCGCGCTGGGCAAGATCGCCCGGCAGTTCCGCGAGCGCCGCGGCCAGCTGGTGACGCTGACCCGACACACCGCCAACCCGCTGCGCACGCTGGCCGACGTCGCGCTGGTGGTGTCGGCGCACGACGAGCAGCCCTACATCCAGTCGCTGTTGTACCAGTCGGCGATGCAGCATCTGCTGGACAGCGTGTTCGTGCGGCTGTGCGAAGACCACGACGACCGCCATGCGCAGCTGTTGGGCAACCTCGAGCGGATCCAGCACATCCTCGAACCGTAACCGCTCCGGCAGACAGGGCCATACGATGACCTTTTCCTTCTCGTTTCTCCGGCGGGCCGCCATGCTCGCCGCCGTCACTTTTTCCGTCCACGCGTTCGCCGCGCCGGCCACGCCGCCGTGGCAGGGCGCGCGGCAGATGGTGCTGGTGACCGTCGATGGCTGGGACGCCGCGCAGGGCGTGCTGCGCCGCTTCGTGCGCGAGGACGATCGCTGGGTCCCCGTCGGCGCGGCGTGGCCGGTGGTGATCGGGAAGGCGGGCGCGGCCTGGGGACTCGGCCTGCAGCCGGCGCGCGACGATGGTCCGGTCAAGCGCGAGGGCGACAACCGCAGCCCGGCGGGCGTGTTCCGCATCGGCACCGCCTTCGGCTATGCCAAGACACTGGCCACGGCGATGCCGTATCGCGCGCTCAGCGCCACCGACTGGTGCATGGACGTCAGTGGTGCGCGCTACTACAACCAAATCGTCGACGCCAAGGTGGTCGGCGTCGACGCGGTGAAGGGCTCTTCCGAGCCGATGCGCCGCGACATCCACGTGCACGGCGACCAGCGCTACCGGATGGGTTTCGTCATCGACAGCAATCCAGACGCGCGGCCCAGTGCCGGCAGCTGCATCTTCGGCCACCTGTGGGCCTCGCCCACCACCGGCACCGCCGGCTGCACGGCGATGAAGCCCGAATCGATGCGCAGCCTGCTCAGCTGGCTCAAGCCGGAAGACCATCCGGTATTCGTGCTGCTGCCGAAACAGGCCTACGCCGCCGTGCGCGACGACTGGCAGCTGCCGCTGCTGGAGGCCAGCCGATGAGCCCGACCGTGCGCGTGCTGCTGGGTCTGGCGCTCGGCGCCGTGGTCGGGCTGGGGCTGGCCGCGTTCGATCCGGTGCTGGCGACCCAGGTGGCCGCCGTGGTGCAGCCGGCTGGCAAGCTGTGGCTGGCGGCATTGCAGATGACCGTGGTGCCATTGGTGCTGTCGCTGGTGGTGGTGGGCGTGAACACCGCCAGCGATGCGGCGGCGTCCGGCCGCGTGGCGCGGCGGGCGATCGTGGTGTTCCTGGTGTTGCTGACTGGCGGCGCGTTTCTCGCCGCGCTGCTGGCGCCGTGGCTGTTCCGCTTGTTCCCGCACAACCCGGCGCTGAGCGAGGCGCTGAGCCACGCCACCGTGCCGCTGTCCGCGCGCACCGCGCCTACCGGTTGGGTGGAGGCGGTGACCTCGATCGTGCCGACCAATGCGATCGCCGCCGCCGCGCAGAGTGCGATGCTGCCGCTGGTGGTGTTCGCGCTGTTCCTCGGCTTTGCGCTCACCCAGATCAGGCCGGAGCGGCGCGCGATGCTGGTGGAGTTCTTCCAGTCGATCGCCGACGCGATGATCGTGATCGTGCGCTGGGTGCTGTGGGTGGCGCCGCTGGGCGTGTTCGCGCTGATCCTGGCGGTATGCGCCCGCGCGGGGCTGAGCATGCTCGGTGCGCTGGGCATCTACGTGCTGGTGGAGTGCCTGCTCTACGTCACGGTGACGCTGGCGATGCTGGTGGTGGCGGTCACCTGGGGCGGCGAGACGTGGCGGCGTTTCGTGCCCGCGTTGGTGCCGGCGCAGGCGGTGGCGCTGAGCACGCAATCCTCGCTGGCCTCGCTGCCGGCGATGCTGGAAAGCGCGAACGGCAAACTGGGTTATCCCGAGCGCGTCACCGCGCTGGTACTGCCGATGGCGGTGTCGTTATGCCGGCTGACCAGTCCGGTGCAGTACGTGGTGTCGGCCTCGTTCATCGCCTGGGCCTACGGCATCGACCTGTCGCCGGCCGCGCTCGCTGCTGGCGCCGCGCTGGCGGTGGTGATCAGCCTGGGTTCGGTGGGCCTGCCGGGGCAGGTCACCTTCATCGCCACCAACCTGCCGGTGGCGCAGGCGATGGGCGTGCCGGTGGGGCCGCTCGGCCTGATGCTGGCGGTGGACACGCTGCCGGACACGCTGGCCACGCTGGGCAACGTCACCTGTGACCTCACGGCCAGCAGCGTGGTGGCGCGGCAGTCGGCGAAGGAGGGCGCATGAGCATCGAACAGGCCGATGCTATCGTGATCGGTGCCGGCATGGCCGGCGCCTCGGTGGCGTATTTTCTCGCCCCGCACGCGCGGGTAATCGTGCTTGAGCGCGAGCCCTACGCCGGCATGCATTCCACCGGCCGCTCGGCCGCACTGTTCAGCGAGACCTACGGCACGCCGCAGGTGCGCGCGCTGACCCGCGCCACGCGTCCGTTCCTGGCCGCTCCGCCGGAGGGCTTCGCCGCGCATCCGATCCTCACGCCGCGCGGCGCTACGGTGATCGGCCGCGCCGAGCAGGCGGAGCAGGTGCGCGCGATGTTCGAGGCCATGCGCCGCGACACGCCCGAGCTGGAGCTGCACGACGGTTCGCGCGTTCGCGACCATGTGCCGGTGCTGCGCCCGGAAGCGGCGGCGATCGGCCTGCACGAGCCGGGTGCCGCCGACATCGACGTCAACGAACTGCACCAGGGTTTCCTGCGTGGCCTGAAAGCGCGCGGCGGCGCGCTGCACGTGGACCAGGCGATCACGGCGATCGAGCGCGACGGTGGCGGCTGGACGGTGAGCGTGGGCGATCGACGGTTCCATGCGCCGCTGCTGCTGGATGCCGCCGGAGCCTGGGCCGACCAGGTGGCCGCGATGGCCGGCGTGGCGCCGCTGGGACTGGTGCCCAAGCGGCGATCGGCGTTCGTGTTCGAGCCGCCGGCCGGGCTCGCCACCGCCGACTGGCCGTTCGTCTGCGACCTCGATGAAACCTTCTACTTCAAGCCGGACGCGGGCCAGCTGCTCGGCTCGGCGGCGAATGCCGATCCCACCCATCCGCACGACGTGCAGGCGGAAGAGTTGGACATCGCGCTGGGCATCCATCACATCGAGCAGGCGACGACGCTGGAAATCCGCCGCCCCACCCGAACCTGGGCCGGGCTGCGTTCGTTCGTCGCCGATGGCGACCTGGTCGGCGGCTTCGCGAGCGACGTGCCGGGCTTTTTCTGGGTCGCCGCGCAGGGCGGCTACGGCATCCAGACCTCGGCGGCGATGGGCGAGGCCTGCGCGAACCTGGCGCTGGGCCGCCCACTGCCTGCGCACCTGCAGGACGCCGGCCTCACTGCAGCAATGCTGACGCCGGATCGTCTGCGCTGAACCTACAGTTCTCCCGGCATCGGCCGATCTGCAGATATCCAGTCTGTGGAGAGAGCGGCCATGCGCTCCAGGATCATCATGACGCTCGCCGTCGGCGGCCTCGGCGCCTTGTTGCTGCCCGGCGCACTGGCGCTGGTGGCCTGCCTGCTGTGGGTCCACGCGCAACGCTACCGTGCCTTGCATGGGCGCATTCTGGCGACGCTTGGCCAGCGCCAGCGATGGTCGCGTTCCCGAGCCGCGGCGATCCCGTGAGCTGACGCGCGAACGACGATGCGGTGACACGCTGTCGCATCCGGTCATGGAAGCGGCCCGTGCGAGGGCATCGCATGGGCGCGGACACGGTCTCTGGACGCTCTTGCGTCCCATCTCCCGCCGGCGTTCCGCACAAGCGCCAAGCCGGTCTGCCGTAGATGTGGCATGAACGTCATGCCGTTACACTGCCGACCTATCTGGACGGCGATCGGCGCCGGACGCGCGTGTGGTGGAAAGGCCCACGTCCTCGCGTCGATGCCAGGCATATCCGGCGGGTCGGTACGACATGCTTTTGATGATCGACAACTACGACAGTTTCACCTTCAATCTCGTGCAGTACCTGGGCGAGCTGGGACAAGAGGTGAAGGTGGTGCGCAACGACGCGCTGGACGTGGCCGGCGTGCGCGCGATCAAGCCCTCGCACATCATGATTTCGCCGGGGCCGGGCACGCCCGACGATGCCGGCGTGTCGCTGGCGATCCTGCGCGAGATGGCCGGCGAGCTGCCGATCTTCGGTGTGTGCCTGGGTCACCAGGCGATCGGCCAGGCCTTCGGCGGCAAGGTGATCCGCGCCAAGCAGATCATGCACGGCAAGACCTCGCCGGTATGCCACCGCGGGCAGGGCGTGTTCGCCGGGCTGCCGGACCCGTTCGAGGCGACCCGCTACCACACGCTGGTGGTCTAGCAGGAGTCGCTGCCGGACTGCCTGTAAGTGACCGCCTGGACGGAAAACGCCGATGGCTCGATCGACGAGATCATGGGCCTCAGGCACAAGACGCTGCCGGTCGAAGGCGTGCAGTTCCATCCCGAATCGATCCTCACCCAGCACGGCCACGCGATGCTGGCGAACTTCCTCGGTCTGCCGGCGCGGAAGCTGGCGGCATGATGTCGCGCGAGATCCATATCACGCCGCAGGAAGCCCTGCAGCGCACGATCGAGCACCGCGAGATCTTCCACGACGAAATGATCGCGCTGATGCGCCAGATCATGCGCGGCGAAGTGAGCCCGCTGATGACCGCGGCGATCATCACCGGCCTGCGCGTGAAGAAGGAGACCATCGGCGAGATCACCGGCGCGGCGCGCGTGATGCGCGAGCTGTCAGCGAAGGTGGAGGCGCCGCCGCACGAGCACTTCGTCGACATCGTCGGTACCGGCGGCGACGGTGCGTCGAGCTTCAACATTTCCACCGCCTCGATGTTCGTCGCCGCGGCGGCCGGTGCGCGGGTGGCCAAGCACGGCGGGCGCAGCGTGTCGTCCAAATCCGGCAGCGCCGACGTGCTCGAGGCGCTGGGCGCCTCGATCGACCTCAAGCCCGATCAGGTCGCCACCTGCATGGCCGAAACCGAGATCGGCTTCATGTTCGCGCCCAACCATCATCCGGCGATGAAAGTGGTGGCCCCCGTGCGCAAGGAAATGGGCGTGCGCACGCTGTTCAATATTCTGGGGCCACTGACCAACCCCGCCGGCGCGCCGAACATCCTGATGGGCGTGTTCCACCCCGACCTGGTCGGTATCCAGGTGCGCGTGCTGCAGCAGCTCGGCGCCAGGCACGCGATGGTGGTGTGGGGACGCGACGGCATGGACGAGATCTCGCTGGGCGCCGCCACACTGGTCGGCGAACTGCGCCATGGCCAGGTGCGCGAGTACGAGATCGAGCCGGAGGATTTTGGCCTCGCCATGGCCTCCAGCCGCAACCTGCGGGTGGAGAGCGTGGCCGAGTCGCGCGCGATGCTGGAAGAAGCTCTGCACGGCAAGCATGGGGTGGCGCACGACATCGTGTGTCTCAATGCCGGCGCGGCGCTGTATACCGCCGACGTGGTCGACAGCATCGATGACGGCATCACGCTGGCACGGGCCACCATCGCCAGCGGCGCGGCCCGTGCGAAAATGGCCCAGTTCGTCTCCACCACGCGACGCCTCGCCGGCACCTGACGTCCCACCTCGGGCGCGGTGCCCAGCTCGACCGCCGCGCATGCGGCGCCCCAACGACACCACGACCATGGCCGACATCCTCAATCGCATCCTCGCCCGCAAGACGGAAGAAATCGCCGAGCGCAGCGCCCGACTGCCGCTGGACGAACTGGCCGCGCGCGTGGCCGACCTGCCGCCGACCCGCGGCTTCGCCGCCGCACTGGAAGCGAAGATCGACGCCGGCCTGCCGGCGGTGATCGCGGAGGTGAAGAAGGCCAGCCCGAGCAAGGGCGTGATCCGCGCCGACTTCGACCCGGGCGCGATCGCACGCAGCTACGAGGCGGCCGGCGCGGCCTGCCTGTCGGTGCTGACCGACAAGGACTTCTTTCAGGGCAGTGAGGAGTTCCTGCACCAGGCGCGCGAGGCGTGTTCGCTGCCGATCCTGCGCAAGGACTTCGTGATCGACCCGTATCAGGTGTACGAGGCCCGCGCGATAGGCGCGGACTGCATCCTGCTGATCGTCGCCGCGCTGGGCGACGCGGAACTGATGAATCTCTCGCTGCTGGCCGCCGAGCTGGATCTGGACGTGCTGTGCGAGGTGCACGACGCCGAGGAGCTCGAGCGCGCCCAGGCACTGCCGGTGCCGATGATCGGCGTGAACAACCGCAACCTGCGCACCTTCGAGACCACGCTGGAAACCACGCTGGAGTTGCAGCCGCTGGTGGAGTACGACCGCATCCTGGTGGCCGAGTCCGGCATCCACACGCCCGAGCACGTGCGCGAGCTGCGCGAAGCGGGCGTGCACGCGTTCCTGGTCGGTGAGGCGTTCATGCGTGCGGTCGATCCGGGCACCGAGCTCAAGCGCCTGTTCGAAGCGGATTGAACCCATGGACGAGGTGCTGATCCCGGTGCCGGGCGAGGCCGCGGCGGAGCCGGCGGCTGGGCCGCGCACGGTGCTGTTCGACCTGGACGGTGTGATCACCGTGGACGACACCTTCGCCCGCTTCATGCGCGAGCGCTACGCCGGCATGACCCGCAAGCTGCTGTTGCTGCCGGCGCTGCCCTGGCTGGCGCTGGTGCGACCGTTTTCATGGCGGCTGGCCATGCGCACGCTGGTGCATGTGGGGCTGTTGGGGGTCGGCGAGCGGCGCTACCGTGAGCTGGCCCAGGATTTCGCGTCGCGGCTGGTGCGCCGTCCGCGCCAATTCCAGCGCGATGCGCTGCTCGCGCTGCGCCGCCATCAGGTTCAGGGCGATCGGGTGATCGTGGTGACCGGCTGTGAGCACACGCTGGCGCAGAGCCTGTTGGCGCAACTCGGACTGGTCGAGGTCGAGCTGGTCGCTTCCCGGCTCAGGCCCGCTTGGCTCGGCATGCGCGTGGCCCACCATAACGTCGGTGCCGGCAAGCCCGTAGCCCTGGCCGCCTACGGCGTGCCCACCTGGCAGCGTGCCTATGGCGACTCCCTGCACGACGTGCAGATGCTCAAGGCCGCCGCCGAGCCCGTACTCGTCAACGGCACGCCGAAGCTATGCAAGCGGATCGAACAGGCGCTGGGGCGACCGGTGGAGCGCGTAGCCTGGTACTGAGGGCCGTGGTATCGCACTTTTCACTCGCCTGAGTTGGGGGGGGCGCACCTGGATGCAAGGAGGCACTTGAGTCGCGGCCATTCCCCCAGGTACGTTAGCGCTTACGCATCTAACCCGTGAGCGCTCCATGTATATCGCATCCCTGGGCAAGCTGGCCCTCGGCAGCCGCCTGAAGGCACTCAGCGATCACTTCTACGGGGCAGCGGACGAGGTCTACCGCACTCTCGGCGCGCCCATCGAATCGCGCTGGCTACCGGTGTTGCGCTACCTGTGGGACGCCGGCCCCCACTCGGTGACCGAGGTGGCCGACGCGATCGGCCAGACCCACTCGGCCGTCAGCCAGCTCACGGACAAGCTGGTGCGTGCCGGCATGGTGCGCCGCGAACGTGATCCGGCGGATGGCCGCCGTACCGTGCTCGCGCTCACCGACCAGGCGCACGCGTCGCTCGGCGGTCTGGGGCCGATCTGGTGTGCGGTGCGCCGTGGGGTCAACGTCGCGCTGCAGGAGCAGGCGACGCATCTGCTCGAGGCCATCGCCGCGTGCGAGCGCGCCCTGGCGGAGCGCCCGGTGACGGCGGCGATCCTTGCCGAGCACGCCGCGATCGTGGCCACGCCGGTGGAAATCGTGCCGTTCGTCCCGGCTTTGCGCGAGCATTTCTACCGCTTGAATGCCCAATGGTTGGAGCGCCACTTCCGCATCGAGGATATCGACCGCGCCGTGCTGAGCGACCCCGAGCGGCACATTGTCGAGCCCGGTGGCGCGATCTTCTTTGCCCGTCTTGGCGAGGAGGTGATCGGCACCTGCGCCCTGCTGCAGGAGTCGCCCGGGGTGTTCGAGCTGACCAAGTTGGGCGTGGACGAGACCTTCCGCGGACTCGGCGCCGGCCGGCGCCTGCTCGACGCGTGCATCGCCGAGTTTCACCGCCGCAACGGACAGACCCTGTTCCTGGAGTCCAACAGCCGCCTCACGACCGCGCTGCGCATGTACGAGAAGGCGGGCTTCGTGATGCAGCCAGCCATCCGCCCGGGCTCGCACTACGAGCGGGCGGACGTCTACATGGTCTATCAGCGGAGCGAGTGAGCGCCGATCGCGCGGGCGGCGGTTAGCCGCTGCGCCTCCCGCCCGGCGGGAGGCGGCGGAGCATCAGCGGGTGCCGAACACCACGATAGTCTTGCCGGACACCTGGATCATGCCCTGCTCTTCGAGCTGCTTGAGCACGCGGCCGACCATTTCGCGCGAGCAGCCGACGATGCGGCTCACTTCCTGGCGCGAGATGCGGATCTGGGTACCGTCCGGGTGGGTCATCGCATCCGGCTCCTGGCACAGGTCGAGCAGGGTACGCGAAATGCGATTGGTGACGTCCATGAATGCCATGCGGCTGACCTGGCGCGAGGTGCGTAGCAGGCGGTTGGTGAGCTGGGCGCCGATCGCGAACAGGATCTTCGGACACTCCTCGCGCAGTTGGCCTTCCATCAGCTGGAACAGGCGCTCGTAGCTGATTTCAGCCATCTCGCACGGGGTGCGCGTGCGCACCATCGATTCGCGCTGCGCTTGCTCGACGAACAGGCCCATCTCGCCGATGAACTGGCCACGACTGATGTAGGCGAGGATCAGCTCACGCCCCTGCTCGTCCTCGGTACAGACCGCCAGCGAGCCCTCGATCACGTAGTAGAGCGTGTTGGCCGGATCGCCGGGGCGGATGATCGCGGTCTTGCCCGGATAGCGGCGGCGGTGGCACAGCGCCAGGAAACGCTCCATCGAGGCCGGATCGGGGGCGAATCCCAGCGGAGCCTGGGACCGTTCGAAAGCTTGCTGCAGCTGGTATTTGAGTTGCGCCACGATGTTTTCCGAATGAAGGTGACCCAGGCCGGCGGTCAGGCAAGACCCTGCGTGAGCGTAAGTGTTTTTCCCCTGTCGCGCCGCATTATGGCAAACCCGCCGCCCGGGACGCAGTTTCAGTTTTCATCCTTTTTACCGCATACTTGGCGGTCTTCCAGTACCGATGACGTGTCGCGCGTCGGTCACAAGGGTCGCGGAAGCTAGTTGTTTTCGTGCCGTATCATCCAGCGGGGACCCTTGTCGCTAACCCGCCTCTGCTGCTGGCCGCCATGCGGCCATGGAGAGTTGCCGTGGTGAAACCACTTCCCCGTCTGCGCCTGCAGGGTTTCAACAACCTGACCAAGGCCCTGAGCTTCAACATCTACGACATCTGCTACGCGGTGTCCGAAGAGCAGCGCCAGCGCTACATCGAATACATCGACGAGCAGTACGACGCCGATCGCCTGACCCAGATCCTCACCGACGTGGCGGAGATCATCGGCGCGAACATCCTCAATATCGCGCGCCAGGACTACGACCCGCAGGGCGCCTCGGTCACCATCCTCATTTCCGAGGAGCCGGTGGTGGAGAAGCTCGGCCGCGACACCATCTCCGGTGCCGTGGTGGCGCACATGGACAAGAGCCACATCACCGTCCACACCTATCCGGAAACGCATCCGCACAACGGCATCGCGACGTTCCGCGCGGACATCGACGTGGCCACCTGCGGCGTGATCTCGCCGCTGAAGGCGCTGAACTACCTGATCGACAGCTTCGAGTCGGACATCGTCATCGCCGACTACCGCGTGCGTGGCTTCACCCGAGACGTGAAGGGCAAGAAGCACTTCATCGACCACAAGATCAACTCGGTGCAGGACTACCTGGCGCGGCACATCCGCCAGAAGTACGAGATGTTCGACGTCAACGTGTACCAGGAAAACATGTTCCACACGAAGATGCACATCAAGGACTTCGATCTGGATACTTACCTGTTCGAGGCACATGCAGACGACCTCTCATTCAAGGAGCGCCAGCGCATCGAGTCGCTGCTGCGACGCGAGATCGAGGAGCTCTTCCACGGCCGCAACCTGATGTAACGAAAAACCCGCCGAAAGGCGGGTTTTTCGTGTCGGGGTCGCCGCTGCCGTGGGCGGCTACAGGCGATAGGCGACCTTCTTCATCACCAGCGAGGTCAGCTGCATCAGCGGGGGAATCGGGAAGGGCAGCTCAATGCCGCCGCGGGCCGCCGCTTCGTCCGCGTGACGCACCTCGTCCTCCTGCATCTGCGTCAGCACGGCGCGCGAGCGTTCGTCCTGCTCGGGCAGGGTTTCCAGATGCTCGGCCAGATGCGCCTCGACCTGGCGCTCGGTCTCCACCACGAAGCCCAGGCTGACCGGATCGCCGGCCAGCGCGGCGGCTGCGCCCATGAAGTAACTGCCCGCATACCACAGTGGATTGAGCAGGCTGGGGCGGCTGTCCAGCTCGCGCAGGCGCTCGGCGCACCAGGCGAGGTGGTCGGTTTCCTCGGCGGCGGCGTGCTGCAGGTGGCGACGGGTGTCCTCGTTGCGGGCCAGCGCGGCTTGGCCGTCGTACAGCGCCTGCGCGCACACCTCACCGGTGTGGTTGATGCGCATCAGGCCCGCGGCATGGCGGCGCTGGCGCGGGTCCAACTCGGCTTCTTTCAGGTCGACGGCCGGCGATGGCCGGGCCGCCTCCGGATCGCCGGCCACCGTCTCCAGCGCGCGTTCGAACCCCGCGATCAAGCGGTCGAAAGGACTGAGCTGGCGTGCGGGCATGGGGATCTCCAGGGACTAGGGCGTGCAGCTGGAGGTATTGGACGGCATCGGCACCGCCTGCGCAAAGCCGGCAGTGCGCCGCAGGTCCGGCGCGGCGGTTCCGGGGCTTTTCAAGCCTGGGGTGGTCCATGCTAAGATTGCCGGCTCGCAGCTCGCCCACCGGTGGGCTTGTGCGATGGATGAAAGCTCCGCTATCATCTCGCACCTTTGTTTGACCCGATTTCCGTCACCGCCCTCACGGCGGCCAACAGGTATTCCGAAATGAAAACGTTCAGCGCCAAGCCGGAAAGCGTCAAGCGCGACTGGTTCGTGATCGACGCCACGGATAAGACGCTCGGTCGTCTGTCCACCGAGATTGCGCGCCGCCTGCGCGGCAAGCACAAGCCGGAATTCACCCCGCACGTGGATACCGGCGATTATATCGTCGTGGTCAACGCGCAGAAGGTGGCCGTCACCGGTGCCAAGCTGGACGACAAGCAGTACCACCGTTTCACGGGCTACGTCGGCAACCTCAAGACGACCAACCTGCGTGATCTGCTGGCCACCCACCCCGAGCGCGTGATCGAGATCGCCGTGAAGGGCATGCTGCCGAAGAACCCGCTGGGCCGTGCGATGTACCGCAAGCTCAAGGTCTACGGCGGTGCCGAACATCCGCATACCGCCCAGCAGCCGCAGGCGCTGGAAATCTAAGGAAACCTCATGGCGATTCAGCAGAATTACGGCACCGGCCGCCGCAAGACCTCCGCCGCCCGCGTGTTCCTGCGCAAGGGCAGCGGCGCGATCGAAGTGAACGGCAAGACCCTCGAGCAGTTCTTCGGTCGTGAGACCTCGCGCATGATCGTGCGCCAGCCGCTCGAGCTGACCCAGAGTGCCGACAAGTTCGACATCAAGGTCACCGTCGCCGGCGGCGGCATCACCGGCCAGGCCGGTGCGATCCGTCTAGGCATCGCCCGCGCGCTGATCGAGTACGACGAAACCCTGAAGCAGCCGCTGCGCAAGGCCGGTTTCGTCACCCGTGACGCCCGCGAAGTCGAGCGCAAGAAGATCGGTCTGCACAAGGCGCGTCGCGCCACGCAGTTCTCCAAGCGCTAAACTTAGTTTCATAGCCCCGTCGCCAAGCGGTAAGGCACCTGACTCTGACTCAGGCATTCGGAGGTTCGAATCCTTCCGGGGCTGCCAAACAAGACGCCGGTCAGCTGTAGCGATCGACACAAAAAACCCGCCTGCCGGCGGGTTTTTTGTTGTCTGAGTTGCGTGCGGCGTCCGAGCGGGGCGCCACCGCGCGTGCTCAGATCTGGCGGTCGCCCACCAGCACGATATCGGCCGGGCGGCGGGCGAACAGGCCCACGCTGACGATGCCCGGCAGCTGGTTCAGATCCTGCTCCAGCGCCACCGGATCGGTGATCTGCCAGCCGTGCACGTCGATGATCCAGTTGCCGTTGTCGGTGACCACGCCATCGCGCCACACTGGATGACCGCCGCGGCGGGCAATCTCGCGGCCAATCAGGCTGCGCGCCATCGGAATCACTTCGATCGGCAGCGGAAACTTGCCGAGCACGTCGACCTGCTTGCTCGAATCGATGATGCAGACGAACTTCTCGCTGGCCTGGGCGATGATCTTTTCGCGCGTCAGCGCCGCGCCGCCGCCCTTGATCAGGCGCTTGTGCGGATCGCACTCGTCGGCACCATCCACGTAGAGCGCGAGCTGGCCGGTGCTGTTGAGGTCGAGCACTTCGATGCCGTGCTTCTTCAGTTGCGCGGTCGACTGCTCCGAGCTCGATACGGCGCCGCGGATGCGCTCGCGCAGATCGGCCAGGGCATCGATGAAGTAGGCCACGGTCGAACCAGTGCCGACGCCGACGATGGCGCCGTCTTCGACAAAGCGGATGGCCGCTTCACCGGCGAGTTTCTTTTCGTTGCTCATGGGCAAGGATTCCGGAACGTGAGAGGGGAGTCGAGCGCCGGGCCGACCGGTGTCATTCGAGGCCGAGGATGGTCTTCCACTCGGCCGCGGTCACTGGCATTACCGAGAGCCGGTTGCCCTTGCGCACCAGGGCCATCTCGGCCAGTGATGGCAGCGCCTGCAGCTCTTTGAGCGTGATGGTGCGCTTGAGTTTGCGCACGAAGGCCACGTCCACCAGCATCCAGCGCGGGTTGTCGCGGCTGGCGCCTGGATCGAAGTAGTCGCTCTTCGGGTCGAACTGGCTGGGATCCGGATAGGCGGCGGAAGCCACCTTGGCCAGGCCCACGATGCCCGGCTCGGCGCAGTTGGAGTGATAGAAGAACACGCCGTCGCCCACCCGCATGCCGTCGCGCATGAAGTTGCGCGCCTGGTAGTTGCGCACGCCGTCCCACGGTTCGTTGCCGCGTGCCTTGAGGTCGTCGATGGAAAAGGTGTCCGGTTCGGACTTCATCAACCAGTGGGAGATGCGGGCAGGGCTCATGCGTGGGTCTCGCGTGGGCGTTCGGCGTGGCAGTCGATCAGCTCGCGATCGGTGGCGACGAAGTCCAGCGGCACGTCCCAGCGCGCCGGCTCGATCGACTCCACTTCCTGGAAATCGTAGGCGATGCCCACCAGCAGCGGTTCGGTGGGGCGTGCCTGCTCGTTGAGGAAGGCAAAGCTGCGGTCGTAATAGCCGCCGCCGTAACCCAGCCGCTGGCCGCGCCGGTCGAACGCCAGCAGCGGCACCAGCACCAGGTCGAGCTGGAACGGCGCCAGCGGAGCGCGTACCTGCACCGGTTCGGGAATGCCGTGACGGTTGGGCTCCACCGGCTCACCCGCGCTCCACGGCGCGAAGCGCAGCTGGCGCTCGGCGCCCAGCAGCGGCAGCAGGAATTGCTGGCCGCGCGCGAGCAGCGGCGGGATCACCAGGTTCAACGCCAGCTCGCCGTTCACCGCCCAGTAGCCGGCCACCCGTGCATCGGTGTGGTATTCGGGCAACTGCTCGAGGCTACGGCGCAGCCCCTGAGCCGCCGCAATGCGTTGCTGCGGAGTGAGCGCCTTGCGACGCTCGGTGAGGCGCTGGCGCAGCTCGCGTCGCTGGGCGATGGCATC
Source organism: Dyella sp. (assembly GCF_051962475.1). GTDB lineage: Bacteria > Pseudomonadota > Gammaproteobacteria > Xanthomonadales > Rhodanobacteraceae > Dyella_A. Next base: position 31,999 of record NZ_JBQCCF010000069.1, on the reverse strand, counting down.
CACGGTTGCGCGTCTCCCGGTGGGGCGCGCCGACGGGCGCTGCCGACAACATACCGGCCGGCGCCTGGGCGCCGGCCGATGCACAAAATGAGGTGGCGTCAACCGCGATGCCGCTGCCCACCAAACGACCTTGATCCACGAGGATCAGGTGGGAGGGTTGTCCAGGCTTCGAGGCTTTCCGCACGCGGCGGACATGCACAACAGCCTGAATGCAACCGACCCGGGGCCGTATTTAGGAACAAGGCAAATGTAAGAGTGTGCTGGCGCACACCGCAGAAAACGCCGAAACGAATTTTATCAGCAACGCCGCCGGCGCGCCCGTGCCGCGACGATGCGCGGCAGGTGCAGTTCAGGCCCGCGGTGCGGCCGGCTCCAGGGCGGCTTCCAGCTTGCGGCGCAACGCGGCCAGGCCGTCGGTGACGCTCTGGTCGGCGCCGGAATGCTGCTTGCGCAGGGCGAGAAACTCGTGGGTGACGCTGATCGCCGCCAGCACCGCGAGGCGGTCGAAGCCGGGCGTCTTGGCGTTGGCACGCAGCTCGCGCATCTTGCGGTCCAGGTAGCTGGCCGCCTCGAGCAGGCCCTCGCGCTCTTCCGGTGCGCAGGCGATCAGGAACTCGCGGTCGATCAGCCGCAGCGCGACCGGTTCGCTGGCAGGAGTGCTCATGTCAGTTGTTGCTCTCGAGGGCCTTGAGGCGCTGGATCATCGCTTCCACCCGTCCGCGCGCCTGCTCGTTGCGCGCCATCAGGCCGGCGCGCTCGTTGGCGAGCTGCTCCTGGCTGTGGCGCAGGCTGCGGTTTTCCTCGGACAGGCGGCGCACCGTGTCGATCAGCTGATCGACCTGGCGGTTCAGCGCGGCAAGTTCCTGCTGGAGATCGGGCGGCGTGCTCATGGGCGGAAACTATATCAGCAGGCCGACGCAAAACTGCGGCGCACGACGCCTCCTGGCGGACGAGGCGGTAGACTGCCGCCCTGCCTTTGAAGGAGCCCGCCATGACGGCCCCCGCACTCGTCGAATACGACGATCTGGACGACCTTACCCACCGTCTTAAACTGGGCACCACCGCCAGTGAACTGCACGGCTCGCTGAGCGGCTTTCTGGCCGGCGGCGGGCGGATCGGCCGCCAGCCGCTGCTGGCGGTGCTGCACCTGGACGGCGAAGCGCCGAAGCCCACGCCGGCCGATGCCGCCGTACTGGAGCGCCTGTCGCGACAGGCCGCCGACCAGCTCGCCGACCCAGAGCTAGGCTTCGAGCCGATGCTGCCGGAGGACGACCGTCCACTGGCCGAGCGTGCCGAGGCCACCGTGGAATGGTGTCGCGGCTTTCTCGGCGGCTTCGGGCTGGCCGGTTCCGAATCGCACGCGCGCCTGTCCGAGGAGGCGCAGGAAGTGCTGCGCGACCTGGGTACCATCGCCTCGTCGCAGCTCGACTTCGGCAGCGAAGACGAGGACGAGGATGCGCTGATCGAGGTGCATGAGTTCGTGCGAGTCGGAGCGATGCTGCTGCACGCCGAGTGCGCGCGCGATCCGGCTGCCGGCAACGACACCCTGCACTGACACGTCGCCCTTGATCACCCCGGCTGAATTCGCCCGCCGCCGCCGCCAGCTGATGCACCTGGCTGGCGAGGATGCGGTGGTGCTCGTGGCCGCCGCGCCCGAGCGCATGCGCAATGCGGATGCCGCTTGGCCGTACCGGCAGGATTCGGACTTCCATTACCTGTGCGGTTTCCCGGAGCCCGACGCGGTGCTGGCGCTGCTGCCGGGGCGCAAGCACGGCGAGGCGGTGCTGTTCTGCCGCGAGCACGACGACGAGCAGGCGCGCTGGCACGGCGCGTCCGTCGGCACCGAACAGGCGGTGGCCGCGTTCGGCATGGATGACGCGTTCCCGATCGACGACATCGACGACATCCTGCCCGGCATGATCGAGGGCCGCGCCCGGGTGTACTGCCACTTCGGCAGCGAGCCGCAGTTCGACGCACAGCTGCTGGGCTGGATGCGCCGTTTGCGCCAGCTTCGTGGCGGCGGCGTGGTGCCGAAGGAGTTCGTCGCGCTGGGGCATCTGTTGCACGACCTGCGCCTGTTCAAGTCGCCGGCCGAGCTCAAGCTGATGCGTGCCGCCGCCAACGTCGCCGCCGACGCCCATCTCGCGGCCATGCAGGTGGCGCAGCCGGGTCGGCACGAGTACGAGGTGGAGGCCGAACTGCTGCGGGCGATGCGACTGCGCGGCGCGGTCGCGGCGTTCCCGCCGATCGTGGCCGGCGGTGCCAACGCCTGCACCATGCATTACACCGCCAACCGCGCGCGGCTCGCCGAGGGCGAGCTGCTGCTGATCGACGCGGGCGCGGAGGTCGACTGCTACGCCTCGGACATCAGTCGCAGCTTTCCGGTGAGCGGGCGCTACTCGCGCGAGCAACGCGCGCTGTACGACATCGTGCTCACCGCCCAGCTGGCCGCGATCGACGAAGTGCGCCCGGGCCGCCCGTTCAGCGCGGCGCACACGGCGGCGGTGCAGGTGATCGCCGAGGGCCTGTGTGCGCTCGGCCTGCTCAAGGGCAGTGCGGAGGCGGCGATCGCCACCGGCAGCTACCGACAGTTCTTCCCCGCCAAGACCGGTCACTGGCTCGGCCTGGACGTGCACGACGTGGGCGACTACCGCATCGACGGCGAGCCGCGCGAGCTTGAGCCCGGCATGGTGGTCACGGTGGAGCCGGGCATCTACGTGTCGCCGGATGACCGCAGCGTGCCCGAACGCTGGCGCGGCATCGGCATCCGCATCGAGGACGACGTGGCGGTGACCCGCCGCGGCAACGAGGTGCTCACTGCGGCGGTGCCGAAAGAGCCCGACGCCATCGAGGCGCTGCTGGCCGCGCGTTGACGCACCACGCGATGCCGCGTGGGCGGTCATCGCTGCTTCTTCAGTGGCACGCAACGCTCGCTGCGCGTGGTTGCGCTTGCTTACTCATGTGCCCTGCACGCGCAGGGGTGAAGACTTCCAGCCACGAGGTGGCCTGGCGTGCCGCGGCCGATGGCCGCACGGCGTATCGTCGCGCGTAACCGTGCGGCCAAGGGTTCGCGCTTATAGTCCGCTGGATATGTCTGCGAGGAGGCGATGATGCTGACGGCCGAGTTCCTGTCACGACTGCAGTTTGCCTTCGTGGTGTCCTTCCACATCCTGTTTCCGGCGTTCTCGATCGGCCTGGCGTCGTGGTTGGCGTTTCTGGAAGGCGTGTGGCTGGTCAAGCGCACCGATCTGTGGCGCGATCTGTATTTCTTCTGGCTGAAGATCTTTGCCGTCGCCTTCGGCATGGGCGTGGTGTCCGGCATCGTCATGAGCTTCCAGTTCGGCACCAACTGGTCGGGCTTCTCGGTGGTGGCCGGCAACGTGGTCGGGCCGCTGCTCAACTATGAAGTGCTCACGGCGTTCTTCCTGGAGGCCACGTTCCTCGGCGTGATGCTGTTCGGCTGGCGCAAGGTCGGCGACCGCACGCATTTTCTGGCCACCTGCATGGTGGCGGTCGGCACGTTGATCTCCACGTTCTGGATCATGGCGGCCAACAGCTGGATGCAGACGCCGACCGGTTACGTGATCAAGGACGGCGTGTTCTATCCGGACGACTGGATGAAGGTGATCTTCAATCCCTCCTTCCCGGTGCGTCTGCCGCACATGGTGATGGGCGCCTTCATTTCCACCGCGATGGTCATCGGCGGCGTGTCCGCCTGGTATCTGCTGAAAGGGCGCTTTGCCGAGAAGTCGCGCGCCACGCTCAAGCTGGCGCTGGCGTTTCTCGCCATCGTGATCCCGCTGCAGATCGTGATTGGTGATCTGTCCGGTCTGGAAGTGCACAAGAATCAGCCGGCCAAGCTGGCAGCCATCGAGGCGCGCTGGGAGACCCGCAGCGACGTGCCGCTGACCCTGTTCGCCTGGCCCGACGAGCAGGCTGAGACGAACCACTACGCGATTGACGTGCCGCGACTGGGCAGCATCATCCTCACCCACAGCCTGCACGGCGAGGTGAAGGGCCTGAAGGATTTTCCCGCCGACCAGCGCCCGCCGGTGAAGCTGCCATTCTTCTCGTTCCGCATCATGGTAGGCCTGGGCTTTGCGATGCTTGGCCTGGCGCTGGTCGGCCTGTGGCGCTGGCGCCGCGGCACGCTGGAGAAGCCGTGGTACCTGCGCGCGTGGGTGGCGATGATTCCCTCTGGCTTCATCGCGGTGCTCACTGGCTGGTGGGTCGCCGAGGTGGGGCGGCAACCGTGGGTGGTGTATGGCGTCACGCGCACCTCCCAGGCGGTCAGCGCGCTTCCGGTGGGAAGCGTGCTGGCCTCGCTGATCACCTTCGTGGTGGTCTACCTGGGGATTTTCGGCGCGGGGCTGTACTACCTGGTGAAGCTGTTCCGCACCGGGCCGGTGACGGCCCCGCAGCATGTGCCGGCAACGCCGGTGCACGGCAGCGATCGCCGCACGCCGGCACGCCCGCTCTCCGCCCCCAGCGATTCGATGGAGGGCTGAGCAATGGACATGGCCACCGTATTGCCCGTGGTGTGGTACTTCATCATCGGCTTCGGCGTGATGATGTATGTGCTGCTGGATGGCTTCGTGCTCGGTCTGGGCATCCTCACGCCATTCGCCGACGACGAGCACCAACGCGACCATATGATGAATACCGCCGCGCCCATCTGGGACGGCAACGAGACCTGGCTGGTGCTCGGCGGCGCAGGTCTGCTGGCTGCGTTTCCCAAGGCCTACGCGTTGGTGCTGTCGACGCTGTACCTGCCGATCCTGTTGATGCTGATCGCGTTGATCTTTCGCGGCGTGGCGTTCGAGTTCCGCTTCAAGGCACACACCTCGCGCTGGCTGTGGGGCGTGGCCTTCCATGTCGGCTCGCTGCTGGCCGCGTTCGCGCAGGGCGTTATCCTCGGCGCGCTGGTCGACGGCATTACGCCGCTGGCGCCGGGGCAAACCCACGGCGCGTTCGCCTGGTTCAGCCCGTTCGCAATCATGACCGGCGTAGCGGTGGTGTGCGGTTACGCGCTGCTGGGTGCCACCTGGCTGATCCTCAAGACCGAAGGACGGTTGCAGCGCATCGCCTTCGATCTCACCCGCCCGCTGATGGTGGCGGTGATCGTGTTCATGTTGATCGTCAGCGCCTCATTGCCGACGCTGCACTCGGCGCTGATGCAGCGCTGGTTCACCGGCTCGAATTTCCTCTATCTGTCGCCGGTGCCGCTGTTCACCGCGATCTGCGCGGTGATGCTGTGGCGCTCGGTGATCAAGCAGCGCGAGGCGCAGCCGTTCGTGTTCGCGCTGTGCTTTTTCCTGTTGGGCTTCATCGGCCTGGTGGTGGGCATCTGGCCGAACATCGTGCCGCCGGCGTTGAGCATCTGGGAGGCCGCCTCGCCGCCCAGCTCGCAGGGCTTCGTGCTGGTCGGGGCGGCGTTCCTGATTCCCGCCGTGCTGGCCTATACGGTGTATTCGTACCGGGTGTTCCGCGGCAAGGTGGCGGGCGACGCGGGCTATCACTGACCCGCGTCGCCGGGCGGCGTCAGCTGAGCTGGGCGAAGGCGTCGCGGGTGAGGTTCTCTGGCGCCCCCTCGGTGCACGCCACGTCGTCTTCGATACGGATGCCGCCGTAAAGCTTGAGCGCGTCCACCTTCGCCCAGTCCACGTCCTTGCTGGCGGGCGTCTGGCGCACTTCGTCCAGCAGCATGTCGATGAAGTACAGGCCCGGCTCGATCGTCACCACCATGCCCGGCTCAAGCTGGCGGGTCATGCGCAGGAACGGATGGCCGTGCGGACGGGCGATCGTCTCGCCACGGTCGTTCTTCGCGAAACCGGCCACGTCGTGCACCTGCAGGCCAATCGAATGACCCAGGCCGTGCGGGAAGAACGCACGCGTCACGCCGTGCTCCACCGCGCTTTCCGGGCTCATGCGGACTAGGCCGTGTGCTTGCAGCACCTCGGCCAGCTGGTGGTGCGCCTGCACGTGCAGCTGCGCGTAATCGACACCGGCTTTCACGCTGGCGACCTGCCGGCGCTGCACGGTATCCATCGCATCGATCAGCGCCTGGAACTCCGCATGGCCATCGGCCGCGTAGGTGCGGGTGATGTCGCTGGCGTAGCCGCTGGCGCTGGCGCCGGCGTCGATCAGCAGCGAACGCGCCGGCTGGGGCGGGGTGCGGGTGAAGTCCATGTAGTGCAGCACCGCGCCGTGCTCGTTGAGCGCCACGATGCTGGAGTAGGGCAGTTCGGCGTCGGTTTGGCCGGCCGCAGCGAGATAAGCCTGATGAATGCCGAGCTCGCTCTCGCCGGCACGGAACGCCCGCGCGGCGGCGCGGTGCGCGCGCGTGCCGATGCGGCTGGCTTCGCGCATCAGTTCCAGCTCGTACGGCGTCTTGTAGGCGCGGTAGTAGTGCAGATAGTCGAGCACCGCCTTGGGGTTGTTCGCCTCCACCCCCTCGATCGGCGGGCAGGCTTCGGCGATCACCGCGGCGTTGCGCTTGGGTAGTTGCGCGATCGCTTCCTCGGCGGTGCGCACGGTGACGATTTCGAACTGCTCCACCCAGTAGCCGGTGGGTGCTTCGGGAACCACGTGCCAGTAGTCGCGCGGCTGCAGGAACACCAGCTTCGGCTTCGCGCCCGGCGTATAGGCGATCCAGCTGCCCGGTGCGCCCGTCAGCGGCAGCCAGTGCTTGAACGGCGGATTGACCGCGTACGGGTAGTGGTTGTCGTCGAGGAATTTGGTGCCGGGCTGGCCGGCGGCGATCAACAGGTGGTCGAAGCCGCCGCGCGCGAGCGCCTGGTCGGCGCGTTCGCGCAGCGTGGCCAGGTGCTGGGCGTAGAGCGGGGCAAGGCGATCGTTCATGCGGGAGTCCTCTCGGCGGGGCGCGCCCGGAGCGGCGGCAAGCGGAGCCGCGTTACGGGCAACGCCGGAGTGATGCGCATCGACGCGGCGGTGCGCGGGGAATCACGCATGATCGCAAACCCGCGCCGGATCACGCCACCCGGCTGCCGAGGGCGTCCCTAGGTCGGCAGGGTCAGCCAGCGGTCGATCACTGCCGCGTCGTCCTTGCCGATGGCGATGATGCGGAAGCCCGCCCAGATCTGGCCGGGCGACGCCGCCTGCTCGTGCCATTGCGCCTGCACGCCCACTTCGATGTTGTGAGGTTGCGCACCGAGACCGTGCAGCGGCATCTGCAGCTGATAGATCGCGTCGGTACGCGGCGGTTGCTGGCAGATCAGCAGCATGCCGCCGGCGGAGAGGTTGCCGAGAAAACCCATTGGCTTGCCGCTGATCACATCGGTGACCACGGCGGTGAAGTTGACGCGCTTGCGCTGCGCGCGGCGCTGTTCGCTGGAGGGATGGGTGCTCATGGCGTCCTCAGATTCCGCCGCGGCCGGGCTGCGGTCGGCCGGTGGCTGGCCGCAGCAGGTTGCCGGTGAGGCTGCGCCAGGCGCGGTCGAGCAGCGACTCCTTCACCTCGGCCAGCTCGCGCGCCCGGCCCTTGATGATCTCGTGCGCCAGTTGTGGCAGCGTCATGTCCTCGGCGCGCACGCCGCGCCGGTTGACGAACAGGGTCTGGCCGGACACCGGCGAGAACCAGGCGAGCTTGCGCTGGGCGACCTTGCCGGTCTTCGGGTCGGTGAACTCGAACCAGCGCCCGAACGGCATCAGGCGCAGTTGCTCCTGCAGTTCCACTTCGCGCGGATCGAGCATCGGCTGACTGCGCGGTGGCGGCTTGATCGACGGACGGGCCGGCCCGGGCCGGCCCGCCGCGCCGGCCTTGCCCGGTGCCGCGGGAGCCACAGCCGCAGCGGGTGGCTCGGCGGCCGCCTGCTGGTGCTCGCCCAGGCGCTGGTGCTGCTTGAGGCGCATCGCCAGGTCGGTGGTGCTGAGCGCCTCGCCACTGACCGTCGGCGTGGCGTTCTCGCCGGGATTGGCCAGGCGCTGGGCGACCTGCGCGGCCTCTTCGGGGTGCATGCCGATCTGCTGCAGGCCCGTCTCCACCTCGGCCTGCAGGCGGGTGCGATCGGTGATCGGCTTGCGACCCAGCAACTGGTCGGTGATCAGCAACTGGCTGGTGAACGCCTCGCTGTCCTCGCCATGGCGCAGGATCGTCAGCGCCAGCACGTCCGACCATGCGCGATCGAGCAGGGCGCGCAGCAGACCGCGCGGTGGGTTCTGTGCGAAGCGCTCGCTGATCAGCGCACTGGCGCGCTGGCGCGCCTGATCGAGACGCTCGCGCCCTTGCATCGCCTCGATATGGCGGCGCTCGGCGGTCTGCGCCTTGCGCGAGAGCAGCGAAAGATGCTGCTGGATGTCCGCCAGCAGCGCGGTGTACAGGCCAGCGCTGGGCGGCTCGTGGCTGGCGCGCTCCACCAGTTGTTCGAGCTTGGCGCGCAGGCTGCGGTCCGCTTCGCTGCCGGAGTCGTCCAGCCACTCGTGCGCCACCTCGGTGACGGTGCCGAGCAACTGGCGGGCCGGGTGCTCCTTCTGCTCGAAGAAGTTGCGGTCGGTGACCGCCATGCGCAGCACCGGCAACTGCAGGCCGCCGAGCAGGGCATGGGTTTCCTCGCCCTGCTGCAGTTGCCGCGAGAGTTGGTCGAACAGCATCGCGACCAGTTCCACCGTATCGCCCTGCTCGGCGCTCAGGCCGGTGCGCGGCGCGCCGGCCGGCTTGCCGTGGTTGAGCTGAGCGAGCAGTTCCTCGCGCAGCAACTGGGCGCTGCGCAGCTCGCGGGTGGCCTTGTCGGTGACCTGGGACAGGTGCTGCTGCAGTGCCGACAGCGCGGTCTGCAGTTCTTCGGGTGTGGCGACCTCGGCCGTTTCGCCCCCGATGGTGGTCTGCCCGCTGCGTCGGCGCGCCAGCAGTTCACGCAGGCTGTCGAGCACGGCGATCGGTTCGTTCGGCTGCGCTGCCGCGCTACCCGCGTGCTCGGCCGGCGCGGCGGCCGGCGACGCTCCCGCGCCCGGCACCGTCGGCGCACCGCCGCGCACCACTTGCGCCGCCTGGCGCAGCAGCGGATACGGTCGCAACTGCGGCAGGATGCCCTCGTGCTGCAGGGCATCGTTGAGCGCGCCGAAGAATTTGGGCAGGTCCGGCAGCAGCGCGCTTTCGAGGCAACGGATCAGCATCAGGTCGTGCTCGACCGGGAGCTCCACCGAGCTGGCCGCCTGGCGCAGCGCCTTGGCCACCGCCAACGGCCCCATTGGCAGGTCGCTCCCTTCCAGCGGCGGCGCCGCCACCAGCACGGCAAGGCGGTAACCGAGCTCGTAGACGGGCGCGCCGCCGCGCGCTTCGCCGCGCGCGGCGAGCTTGTCCAGCGCGACGGTCATCTCGTGCTCGTCGGTGTCGACCAGGCTCAGCGGCTGGTCCAGCGGCTCGGCCGGCGCGGGCGCAGGCGGTGCGCCCAACTGGTCGAAGTTGAGACTCAGCTGTTCCAGGAAGCGCTGCTCCAGCGTGGCGCGCTCGCGCATCAGCCGCTGGCGCACGTTGAAGTGGCGCTGCTGATTGAACGGGTCGTGCGCGGTTTCCGACAGCGCGAACAGCTGGCGCTCGAGATCGTCCAGGCACACCCGCAACGGACGCACCAGCCAGTCCCCGCTCAGCGCCTGGCAATGCTCCAGCAGCCGGCGCGCGCGCCCGGACCACCGGTCGCGCGGGCTGCCATTGCCGCCGCGCGCCGGCGGACGGCCTCGACCCTGCGGTTCTGCTTCCATGGATGACCCTAATGAACTCCCCCAGAGCGCCGAGTCTATGCTGGATGCGAAAGGCTCGCCATGGTCGTTTGGTCGAGTCGGTCGCGGTTACTTCCGCGCCGCTGGCTACACTCGGCAAGGCGTATCCGGAGCGCACCGGAGGCGATCGACGAGCGGAGGGCGTCGCGGGATGGAACAGGGGATCGACATGATGCAGGCCGGCGCGCCCGGTCGGGCGTGGTTGGCCGCCGGGCGGGCGCTCGGCGGGCGACCGAGTCAGCAGGACGACCTGGTGTGCCTGGCCGACGAAGCGCAGCGCACGCATCTGCTGGTGCTGGCCGACGGCATGGGGGGCGAGGGGGCCGGCGAGCTGGCCTCGGCCGGCGTCGTGGCGGTGGCGCAGCGCTTGTGGTGCGAAGGCCGCTGGCGCGACCTGCCGGGCGCACTGTTCCTCGAGCAACTCTGTCAGGACGCCCACCTCGAGTTGCGTCGCCGCGGCGAGGCACTGGTGGACGCGGCGCCCCATGCGACCATCGTGGCCCTGCTGCTGAAGGGGCGCATGGCCTACTGGGCCCACGTCGGCGACAGCCGGCTGTACCGCTTCGGGCGCGGCCGTCTGCTGGGCTGCACCGAGGATCACAGCGTGGTGCAGGAGCGGGTGCGCCGCGGAGAACTTCATGCGGACCAGGCCGGCGCCGCCGTCGACCAGCACCAGCTGCTGCGTGGGCTGGGCGGATCGATGCAACCACGCGTCGACCACGGCTGTGCGCCGCTGCGGCGCGGCCACGCCTTCGCCCTGTGCAGCGATGGCGTGTGGGAGCACCTGTCCGCGCAGGAACTGGCCGCGTTCGCCACCCACCGCGACCCGCGCGCCGCGGTGAGCGAGGCGTTGGCGCTGGTGCTGGGCCGGGCGGGTGCAGAAGGCGACAATGCCGCGCTGATCCTGGCCGGTGCGGCGCGACCGTGGCAGCCCTGGGCACACTGGTGGCCGGCGCCGCGCCGTCCTGGCCGCTACCGCCCATCCGTTTGACCACTCAAGCCGAGCCATCGAGGCGTTTGCATGACCATGTTGTTCCGATCCCCCCGTCGCCTGCCGTCCATCGCCGTCGGCATGCCCGCTGTCGTGCTGGTGCTGCTCGTGCTGGGCGGGTGCGCGCAGCTCGACCGTCTGCACCATCGCGGCGACCATGCGACGGCCACGCCGGTGGTCGCGCCGCCACCTCCAGCGCCGGCCGCTCCGGTCGAGACGCCGGCGGCGGTGCGGCCGCTGGGCGAGATCATCAACGACGACCTGCAGCACGGCCGCTACAGTGAAGGCGAGGCCGCCCTGCGCGCCTACCTCGTCGCGCATCCTAAAGACCGGCTGGCGCAGTCGATGCTGCGTCAGCTTACCGCCGACCCGCAGCGCACGCTGGGGCCGGTGGGCAGCACGCACGTGGTGCAGGCTGGGGAGTCCTACAGCACGCTGGCACAGCGTTACCTGGGCGATGCACGACTGTTCCTGATCCTTGCGCGCTACAACCAGTCGACCCAGCCGGCGCTGCTGCGCGCGGGCGAAAAGCTTCGACTGCCGACCTCTGGGCGGCTGGCCGGCGATGCTGCCGCCGAAGTCGGCGGCGGTGCCGCCAGATCGGGGCGCTCATCCGTGGAGTCGCCAGCGGCGCGCTCACAGCGCCTGCAGCGCGAAAGCCTGCAACTGCTCGGCGCCGGCCAGGAGACTCAGGCGCTGACGCGGCTGGATGCGGCGCTCGCTACCGATCCGGGGCTGGCCTCGGACCGTAACGGTGCCGAGGCCCTGCGCCAGCGCGTGGTGGCGAGCTGCCATCAGCGGGCCATCGTGCTGTATCGCGACCAGAAGCTCGAGCCGGCGATCGCGCTGTGGGATCGGGTGCTTGCGGTGGAGCCTTCCTACGAGCCGGCACTGGCGTATCGGGCCCGGGCGCTGGAATTGCAGCGACGGCTTAAGCAACTCTAGCCGTGGCCTGCATCGCGCTTCCGTGCCGGCTGCCGGATGGTGCGCCGGGATCGGTCGCCGCATGGCAGCAGGGGGATCCATTGCGCAACGCCGACGATAAGGGGGGGCGCGCCTCGCTCAGTCGCTGTGCGGTCGATCCGACGCGCGACGTTGCGGTACCGCCAACAGGCGGGTGGGTTGCGTGGCCGCACCGGCCGGTTGACCGGGGCGTGGCGGCGGCGCGGCCGGACGCCGCTGGCGCGACTGCAGCGCGCTGGCCATCAGGTTGAACGCCGCAAACAGGCGGCCAAGCTCGTCGCGGCGAGTCAGGCGGATGCGATAGCGAAGATCGCCACGCGCCACCCGCAGCATGGCGTCGCCGGCCATGCCCAGCGATGCCAGCAGTCGGCGGAACAGGACGTATGCGGCTCCGAGCACCGCCAGCAGGGTCACCAGCAGCACGGCGGCGATCGCGCCGAGTGTAGTCTTCTGCGCGGCGCGCAGAGGCGCGCGGCTGATGCCCAGGCGCAGCGTGCCCACCGTGGCGGCCTGGTAGTGGATGGGCGTGTTGAACAGCAGCAGGCCATCGCTGCCGCCATCGTCGCCGCGGTAGCTGTCGATCTCGCCGCGGCTGGCCAGGGCACGCCCGGGCAGCGGCGGCAGCGCGGCGCCCACCTCCTGCGCGCGCGTGCTGGCGATCACCTCGCCGTGGCGATCGGCCACCGCCAGGTAGCGGATCTGCTGGTTGCGCGCCATGTCCTCCACCAGCGCGCGGGTGGCGGCGCGGTCGCCGAGCAGCAGGTCCTCGGCCGATTCGCCCGCCACCATGCGCCCAAGCGAACTGCCGAAATCCAACGCCAGTCCGCTCACCGCACGGCCCTGCATGGCGTAGATCGCCGCCATGCCGACGATCAGCACCAGCGCCAGCACGCCGCCGAGCACGGCCGACCAGCGCCAGCGCAGCGACACGATACGGCTCACCAGCGGCTGTTCGTGCAGCCGCTCGTACTCGCGCTGCGCCATGCGCAGGTCTTCGGCCAGCTCGGCGCCGCGCTGGTAGCGCGCCGAGGCTTCCGGAGCCAGCAGCGTATGCACGATGTCGGTGAGGATCGCCGGCGCGGCGGCGTCCAGCGGTTCCAGCGGCGGCAGCGGGTGCTGCAGGCGTTCGTCCAGCAGGCGCGGGACGTCGGCGGTCTCGGTCCACGGCAGCTTGCCGGCCAGCAGCCAGTACAGCACCACGCCGAGCGAGAACAGGTCGCTGCGCGCGTCGGTGGGTTCGCCGCGCAGGTGCTCGGGCGCCATGTAGGCCGGCGTGCCGCCGATCTCGTCGCGCGGCCCGTCGACCGGCCGCGTGCCGCGGCGCTCGGCGATGCCGAAATCGGCGATCTTGGCCTGCCGCCAGCCGTCGGCCAGCATGATGTTTTCCGGCTTGATGTCGTGGTGGACCACGCCATTGGCGTGGGCGTAGTCGAGCGCGCTGGCCATCTGCATGGCCAGCTCCAGCACCACCGGCAGGGGCGGCAGGCCCTCGCGCGCGACGCGGCTGGCGAGGGTGTCGCCGGGCAGCCTCTCCATGGCGAGATAGGGCTGGCCGTCGGCGGTCTCGCCCACGTCGAACAGCGTGACGATGTGCGGGTGGGTCAGATGGCCGGCCGCGCGCGCCTCGACCAGAAAGCGCCGACGGTAGCCGGCGTCGGCGGCGACGCCGGCATGCAGGCACTTGATCGCCACTTCGCGCTCGATCTGCGGGTCGTAGCCGGCGTAGACCACGGCCATGGCGCCGCGGCCGAGCACGCCCTCGATGCGGTAGCGGTCGATCGTGCGGGGAAGGTTGGGGTCGCGCACGGGGCGAGCGCTCAGCCCAGCAGCCACCAGCCGAGCGTGCCGAGCACTGCCAGCACCGCGACGCCGGCCGCGATCCGGCGGGTCCACAGCAGGCGTGAGGCGCGGGCATCGCGGGTGAGGAAGACGAACTCGGCCTGGCCCAGCCGCACGCGGTCGCCGTGGCGCAGGATCGCTTCATGCACACGCCGGCCGTTGACGAAGGTGCCGTTGGTCGAGAGCGTGTTCATGATCATCGTGTGGCCCTGCTGGTTGATGATCCAGGCGTGTGATGCGGACACGCTGATGTCGTCCACCACGATGTCGCTGTCGCGGCGTCGGCCGATCGTCTGCCGCCCGCTGCGCAGCGCGTAACGGCGCCGGTCCAGCCCGGCGCCGCGCCCTTCCAGGACCGGTTGCGCCACGCTCGCGCCTTCCTCGATCTGTGGCATCGAATCGGCGGCGTAGCGGTGCAGCTCGTCGGCGGTGAACAGGCGCGTGCCCTGCGGTCCGGACGAACGCATGCCGTGGACGATACGGGGCGAGGGAGCAGGGCCGTTCATGCGATGGAGGGGTCCCGAAGTAGGAAGTTGCCGAGCTTACCCGGGGCGGTACGTGCCCCGCGTTCCGGACGTCGCTTCCTGTGACGGATCCGTGTCGTGAAACTTGAACAAGTTGCCCGTCGATCCGGCGTGACGGGGCGCACAGTCCCGCGTGCGGCTCAGTCCAGGAACAGTCCGATCACGTCGTTGAGGAAGCGCTGACCCTGCGCGGTAGTCTGCAATCGGGCGGCATCGTCGGTCAGCCAGCCGCGGCGGCGGGCGTCCTGCAGTGGCGCTTCCAGGCGCTGGGGATCGAGCCCGGTGCGCGCGGCGAAGTCGCCCATCGGCACGCCGTCGATCAGCCGCAGCGCGTTGAGCATGTACTCGAACGGCAACTCGGCGGCATCGACCGTGCCGCCCCCGCCGATCCGCCCCGGTCCGCCGCCTGCTTCCAGGTAAGAGCGGGGCAGCTTCGCCTTCCAGCGCCGGTAAACCTGGCCGGTGGCGGCGTCGCTGACCTTGCCGTGAGCGCCGGCGCCGATGCCCAGGTAGTCGCCAAACTGCCAGTAGTTGAGGTTGTGCGTGCAGCGTCGGCCCGGGCGGGCGTAGGCCGAAATCTCGTACTGGCCGTAGCCCGCGACGGCCAGCGCAACCTCGCAAGCTTCCTGCATCGCCCAGGCGTGGTCGTCGTCGGGCAGCGGCGGCGGATTGGCGGCGAAGGCGGTGTTCGGTTCCAGCGTGAGCTGGTAGTGCGAGAGGTGCGTGGGCGCGAGCGCCACGGCGCGGGCTACGTCGGCCAAGGCGCCGTCCAGCGTCTGCTCTGGCAGGGCGTACATCAGGTCGAGGTTGAGGTTGGTGTAGCCGGCGTCCTGCGCCGACTTCACGGCCGCCTCGGCCTCGGCGGCGGAGTGGATGCGGCCTAGCCGCCTGAGCTTGTCGTCGTCGAAGCTCTGGATGCCGAACGAGAGCCGGTTCACCCCGGCGGCGAGGTAGCCGTCGAAACGACCGTGCTCGACCGTGCCGGGGTTGGTTTCCAGCGTGATCTCGGCGTTGTCGGCGAACGGCAACCGGGCGCGGGCGCCGTCGAGAAAGCGGTCGACCAGCTCGGGCGCGAACAGGCTGGGCGTGCCGCCGCCGAAGAACACGCTGACGATAGCGCGGCCGTGCAGCGCGGCGCCGAAGTCGCGCAGATCGGCGTCAAGGTCGGCCAGCAGCACGTCGATGTAGTCCGCGTAAGGCGGCGGCGCGTCGCGCAGGCCGTGCGAGTTGAAGTCGCAGTACGGGCACTTCTTCACGCACCACGGCATGTGTACGTACAGCGACAGCGGCGGCGCGACCAGGGCCATGTCAGGCGGCGAGATCGGCCAGCCGTCCGTGCAGCTGCGCCAGCGCCTGGCCGCGGTGGCTGATGCGGTTCTTCAGCGTCTTGTCCAGCTCGGCGGCCGCCAGCGTGTGGCCGTCAGGCAGGAACAGCGGGTCGTAGCCGAAGCCGCCCTCGCCGCGTGGCGCATGCAGCACGCGGCCGTGCCAGCGACCCTCGGCGACCAGCGGGGCCGGATCGTCGGCATGGCGCAGCAGTACCAGCACGCAGATGAAGAAGGCGCGGCGCTCGGCATCGGGGCGACCGTCCAGTGCGCGCAGCAGCTTGGCGTTGTTCGCGGCGCTGTCGCCGTGGCCGCCGGCATAGCGCGCCGAGTACAGGCCGGGCGCGCCGCCGAGCGCATCCACGCACAGGCCGGAGTCGTCAGCCAGCGACGGCAGTCCGGTCACCTGCGCGGCGTGGCGCGCCTTGAGCAGGGCGTTCTCGACGAAGGTGAGGCCGGTCTCCTCGATGTCGTCCACGCCCAGTTCGCTCTGCGCGATCACCTCAAAGTCGGCGTCGGCCAGCAACTGGCCGAACTCGGCGAGCTTGCCGTGGTTCCCGCTGGCCAGGACGATGCGGCCCATCGCTCAGCCTGCCGCCAATGCAGCGCGCTGGGCGGTGACCAGCTCGGCCACGCCCTTCTCGGCCAGCGCCAGCAGCGCGTCCATCTCGTCGCGGCGGAACGCGTGGCCCTCGGCGGTGCCCTGCACCTCGATGAAGCCGCCGCCGTCGTTCATCACCACGTTCATGTCGGTGTCGCAGTTCGAATCCTCGGCGTAGTCGAGGTCGAGCACGGGCATGCCCTGGTAGATGCCCACCGACACCGCCGCCACCGCGCCGATGATCGGGTTGCGCTTGAGATTCTCGCGCGCCATCAGATGGTTCACCGCATCGACCAGCGCCACGTAGGCGCCGGTGATCGCCGCGGTGCGAGTGCCGCCGTCGGCCTGGATCACGTCGCAGTCCAGCGTGACCACGCGCTCGCCGAGCGCCTGACGGTTGACGCAGGCGCGCAGGCTGCGGCCGATCAGCCGCTGGATCTCCATGGTGCGCCCGCCCTGGCCGCCCTTGGCGGCCTCGCGCTGCATGCGCGTGTGGGTGGCGCGCGGCAGCATGCCGTATTCGGCGGTGACCCAACCCTCGCCCTTGCCGCGCAGCCACGGCGGCACGCGGTCTTCGATGCTGGCGGTGCACAGTACGCGGGTGTCGCCGAAGCTCACCAGCACCGAACCCTCGGCGTGGCGGGTGAAGCGGCGTTCGATGGTGATCGGGCGCAGCTGGTCGCTGGCGCGGCCGCTCGGGCGGCTGACGGTTTGCATGGGTCGGGGAGCCTGGTTGGGCAGGGCAGGGCCGGAAAGTTTACCATTGCACTCTTTTCCGCATGTCCGCAAAGGCTTCCATGATCCGCAGCATGACTGCCTACGCCTCGGCCGAGCTGGCCGGACCCACCGGCACGCTCAGCTGCGAGCTGCGCACGGTCAATCATCGGTACCTGGAAATCAGCCCGCGGCTGCCGGACGAACTGCGCGGTTTCGAATCGCTGCTGCGCGAGCGCGTGGCGACCCGGCTGTCGCGCGGCAAGCTCGATCTGACGGTGCGTCTGCGCGGCGAGGATCGCGGCGAATCGTTGCGGGTCAACGCGGCCACCCTGGCGCGGCTGGGTGAACTGGCGCGGGAGCTGCAGCCGCGCTTTCCCACGATGCAGGTGGAGTTCACCGAGCTGCTGCGCTTTCCCGGCGTGCTCGACCGCGCCGAGGTCGACAACGACGCCCAGCAGGCGGCCCTGTTCGACGTGCTCGATCGGGCGCTCGATGCGCTCACCGCCACCCGCGAACGCGAGGGCGAGAAGACAGCGCAGATGCTGCGCGAGCGGCTCGACGCGATCGAGCGCGTGGTCGCCGATGTGCGCGGCTGGATGCCGGAGATCCGCACTGCGCTGCGCGCCCGGCTGGAATCGCGTCTGGCCGACATCAAGCAGCCGGCCGACCCGGGCCGCTTGGAGCAGGAGCTGGTGCTGCAGATCACCCGCGCCGACGTGGACGAGGAGCTGGACCGCCTCACCACCCACATCGCCGAGGCGCGCCGTGTGCTCGGCCTGGCTGAGCCGGTGGGCCGGCGGCTGGACTTCCTGATGCAGGAGTTCAACCGCGAGGCGAACACGCTGGGTTCGAAGTCGGTGGACGCGCGCAGCACCAATGCGGCGGTGGAGCTGAAGGTGCTGATCGAGCAGATGCGCGAACAGGTGCAGAACATCGAATGAGCGCGCCGGCGGCAGGAACCCTCTTCGTGGTGGCCGCGCCGTCCGGTGCGGGCAAGTCCACCCTGGTCAACGCGCTGCTGGAGGTCGAGCCGTCGATCTCGCTGTCGGTGTCGCACACCACGCGGCCGCCGCGCACGGGCGAGCAGTACGGCCGGCATTACTACTTTGTCGAGCGCGCCGAATTCGAGCGCGAGGTGGCCGAGGGCATCTTCCTTGAGCACGCCGAGGTGCACGGCAACCTCTACGGCACCTCGCGCACCACGGTGGATGGCCTGCTGGCGCAGTCGCGCGATGTGCTGCTGGAGATCGACTGGCAGGGCGCGCGGCAGATCCGCGCGGGCAAGCCGGAGTGCGTGAGCGTATTCATCCTGCCGCCATCGCGCCCCGAGCTGGAGCGGCGCCTGCGCGGGCGCGGCTCGGACGCGCCGGAGGTGATCGAGCGGCGCCTGCACAACTCGCGCGAGGAAATCGCGCACGCGCACGAATTCGACTACATCGTGGTGAACGATCGCTTCGAGGATGCGCTGGCCGACCTGCGTGCGATCGTGCGCGCGGTGCGCCTGCGCAGCACGTTGCAGTGGGCGCGCCACGAGACCCTGATCGCCGACCTGCTGGCGCCCTGACACGCCGCGCGAACTTGCGCCGCCGCGGCAGAACTTGCGCCCGTGGCGGCGGTCTGCGACAGGCTGCCGCGCGATGGCGCCTGTCGCGGCGTTCCGTTACCTTGTTCCTCTTTGGCTTCTCCCCGCCCTCATGACCGAACCCGCCCGCACGCCGACCGATGCCGAGCCGCTGGTGCACGTCCGTGGCCTGACCACGGTGCTCAACGGCAAGACGATCTTCGACGCGCTGGACATGGATATCCCGCGCGGCAAGATCACCGCGATCATGGGTCCCAGCGGCACCGGCAAGACCACGCTGCTCAAGCACATCACCGGGCAGATGCACGGCGACCGCGGCGAGGTGTGGGTGGATGGCCAGAATGTGGCGGGCCTGGCGCGCGAGAAGCTGTTCAAGCTGCGCGAGCAGATCGGCTACCTGTTCCAGAACTCGGCGCTGCTGACCGATTTCGACGTGTTCGAGAACGTCGCCTTCCCGCTGCGCCAGCACACCGATCTGCCGGAAGAGCTGATCCGCAACGTGGTGCTGCTGAAGCTGCAGTCAGTCGGCCTGCGCGGCGCCGCGGCGCTGATGCCCAGCGAGTTGTCTGGCGGCATGGCGCGGCGCGTGGCACTGGCGCGGGCGATCGTGTTCGATCCGAAGCTGATCCTCTACGACGAGCCGTTCGTGGGCCTGGATCCGATCGCGCTGAACCAGGTGCTGAAACTGATCCGCACGCTCAACGACACGCTCGGCATCACCAGCGTGCTGGTGGCGCACGAGCTCGATGCGATCAAGCACGTGGCCGACCACGTCTACCTGATTGCCAACGGCAAGGTGGTGGCGCAGGGCGATCCCAGGACGATCGCCGACGACGGTTCGCCGTGGACGCGACAGTTCTTCGGTGGCGAGGCCGACGGCCCGGTGCCGTTCCAGTACCCGGCGGGCGATTACGCCCAGTCGCTCGGTTTTCCGCGGAGCCAGGCATGAGCGCGCAGCCCCAACGCAACGCGGTGACCGAGGCACTGGCGCAGATCGGCGCCTGCGGCCTGTTCCTGCTGACCATCCTGGCAGCCGTGCCGCGCAGCTTCCGCCACGGTCGCGAGACCGTGCGCCAGCTGTGGTTCACCGGCGCGATGAGCCTGACCATCATCATGACCTGCGGCCTGTTCGTGGGCATGGTGCTTGGCCTGCAGCTGTACTACGTGCTGTCGATCTTCGGCGGCACCGCGGCCAGCGGCACGGTGGTGGCGATCGCGATCTACCGCGAGCTGGGTCCGGTGGTCACGGCGCTGCTGTTCGCCGGCCGCGCGGGCACCTCGATCACCGCCGAGATCGGCCTGATGCGCGCCACCGACCAGATCGCCGCGATGGAGATGATGGCGGTCGACCCGATCGCCTACGTCGCCGCGCCGCGCTTCCTCGCTGGCGTGATCGCGATGCCGCTGCTGTGCTGCGTGTTCTGCGCGCTGGGCGTGTTCGGCGGTCACCTCGTTGGCGTGACCTGGCTGGGCATCGACAACGGCACGTTCTGGTCGAACATGACCTCCACCGTCGACGTGTGGAAGGACGTGGTCAACGGCGTGATCTACAAGAGCCTGGTGTTCGGTGCGGTGGTTTCCCTGATCGCCGTGTTCCAGGGCTACACCACGGCGCCGACCAGCGAGGGCGTGGCCTACGCCACCACGCGTACCGTGGTCGCCTCGTCCATCGCCATCCTGGCGCTGGATTTCGTGCTCACCGCCTTCCTGATGTGACTTCCGTGATTTCTTCCGTCTCTTCCGCTTCGAGGATCGTGCCGTGACCCAGCGAAAATCCTATGCCGTCGGCACCGGCCTGTTCATCGTGCTCGGCTTTGCCGCGCTGGCCTACCTGGCGACCCAGACCACCTCGGTGGCCAACGTGCACCAGGGGCCCAGCTACACCGTGTCCACGCATTTCGCCAACGTCGGCCAGCTCAAGGAGCGCGCGCCGGTGAAGATCGCCGGCGTGCGCGTGGGCCAGGTGGAATCCATTGCGCTGGAGCCGGGCAAGGAAGTGGCCGACGTCACCCTCTCGATCGACAAGAAGTACAACCAGATCCCGATCGACTCGGTGGCCACAGTGTTCACCAGCGGCCTGCTGGGCGACCAGTACGTGGGCCTGCAGTTCGGCAGCGCGAAGAAGTTCGTGAGCGATGGCGGCACGCTGGCGCTGAGCAAGTCGACCGAGCCGCTGGAGGCGATGCTGGGCAAGTTCTTCGGCGCGGGCGCCTCGGCCGACAACCTCGGCGGCACCTACACGTTGAAAGCCCGCTTCACCAATGTAGGTGCACTGTCGCCCGGCGCCCCGGTGAAGATGGCCGGCGTGGCGATCGGCAGCGTGCAGTCGGTGCAGGCCGACCCGGTCAAGCTCGACGCGCTGGTGACCCTGGCGATCGACAAGAAGTACGACCAGATTCCGGACGATTCCTCGGCTGCGGTATTCACCAGCGGTTTGATCGGCAGCCAGTATGTTGCGGTGCAACCCGGCGGCTCCCCCGACATGCTCAAGGACGGTGACGAGATGATTCTCACCCAGTCCGCGATGCAGCTGGAGGACCTGATCGGCAAGTTCCTGGTCAACGGCTCGCCCAGCGACAAGGGCGGCAACAAGCCCGCCGACGGCGCGAAGTGACCGCGCGACCATCGACCTTCTCCCCTAGGAGTTTCCCCATGCTGCGTCCCCTGGCACTCGCTCTCGCCCTGACCCTCGGCGCTTCGCTGGCCGCCCCTGCGCTGGCGCAGGACACCGCTGCGGCGGCCTCCGCCCAGCAGACCCCCGAGCAGGTCGTGAAGACGATCGCGCACGACCTGGACACCACCATCGCCGGTCATAAAGACGAGTTGAAGAACAACCGCGAAAAGCTCATCGCGGTGATCGACGACGTCTTCCTGCCGCACTTCGACATCGACTACGCCTCGATCCTGGTGCTCGGCCAGCACGCGCGCGAGGCCACGCCGGCCGAACGTGAGCGCTTTGCCAAGGCGTTCTACAACTCCATCACCAACCGCTACGCCGAGGGACTGCTGAACTACACCAAGGGTGCCGTGGTGGTGCTGCCGTTCAACGGCGACCTCAACGACAAGCGCACCGTGGTGCGCACCCAGGTGGTGCTCGAGGACGGCAAGAAGGTGTCGGTGGACTACGCCTTCCGCAAGAGCCGCAACGGTGACTGGAAGGCTTACGACGTGATCATCGAAGGCATTTCCTACGTCACCAACTATCGCAACCAGGTGGACGCGGAGATCCGCAAGGTCGGCATCGACCAGTTGATCACCAACCTGGAGACGCGTGGCGAGGATGCACTCAAGACCATGGAGAAGGACGGCAAGGCATCGTGAGCCAGAGCGGATTCCAGCTCGAAGCGCGCGACGACGCCACGCTGGCGGTGAGTGGCGTGCTGACCTTCGACACCGCGCATGCCGCTCTGCTGGCGCTGCGCGGGAAGCTCGCCAGCGGATCGTTCAGTGCGCTGGACCTGGCGGGCGTCGCACGCGGCGACAGCGCGGGCCTGTCGTGCCTGCTTGTTGTGCTTGCCGAGGTGCGTGCGCGTGGTCGGATGCTGAGCGTGCGGCATCTTCCTGCGGGCCTGCACGCCCTGGCGCAGGTTTGCGAGGTCGAGGATCTGCTCGCGGCCTGACCAGCCCTGCTGGACCGCCAAGAAAAAGGGCCCCGCGAGGCCCTTTTTCATGTCTGGGACGGTGCCGTGACGCCCGCGATCAGCCCTTGCCGCCGGAGCCGTTGCTCTGGTCCGGATGCTTGTTTTCCCACTGATGCTGCTCTTCGAGCAGTTGGTCAGGATCGAAGTTGTCCTGGTCCAGTCCCTGCATCTGCTCAATCAGGCTGGCCGGTGGATTGCCGTCGTAGATCTTGTAGAGACGGCGCTGGCGATAGGCGTCGCGCACGAACACATACGGGTCGTAGGCGGACTGCAGGAAACCCTCCGCATCGAACGCGCGCGAGCGCAGGTTCACCAGGTAGACCAGCTGCGGCAGATACTGCTGGCCGTAGTGGTAGCTGTGGTTGCGGGCGTAAATCGTCAGCGGGTCGAAGAAGTAACCGTCCACCGGAACCTGCCACACATCGCGCACCGTGGTCGGGCCGAGGAAAGGAAGCATCAGGTAATCGCCCTCGGGCACGCCCCAGCGGGCGAGAGTGACGCCGAAGTCGTTGCTCTCGATCGGCAGCCCCAGCGAGCTGGCCGGGTCGAACAGGCCGCCGATACCGAGTGTCAGGTTGATCAGGAATCGCCCGGTGCTCTGCAGCGCCTGCTTCGGACGCGCCTGGAGCAGGTCGTTGGCCACCGTCACCGGCATGCGCAGGTTGGTAAAGAAGTCGCCTACGGAGCGGCGCACCGGCGGATTGGTCACCTTGCGATAGCCCACCGCGACCGGGCGGATCACTGCCTTGTCGAGCGAGTCGTTGAACGCGTAGACCTTGCGGTTGTACTTCTCCAGCGGGTCGTCATTGCGAGGCTTGGCAATGGTGCAGCCGGCCAGCACGGCGATCGCGCCGAGGACGGCCGCGCGGCGCAGCCAGGAAGGGAGTCGTGGGTGAAGCATTCGGTCTCGAATCCGTCGCTGAACCGGGGGAAAGAAAGTGTACTGTCTGGTTTTATATTATGCACGGGTTTCGCGGCGCTTTCGCCTCCTGGCCGCGGTGCAACCGGGCATGATACGCGCTGGTCGATTGCCAGCAAAGCGTACCCTGGATACACTGAACGACCTTCCAAGTTGCTTTACCGCCTGAGGATTTCGCATGGCACGCATTACCGTGGAAGACTGCCTTGAGGTGGTCGACAACCGTTTCGAACTGGTGCTGATGGCGACCAAGCGCGCGCGTCAGCTGTCCAAGGGCGCCGACCCGGCGGTCAACCCCGATCACGACAAGCCGACCGTGCTGGCCCTGCGCGAAATCGCCGATCGCCGCATCGATCAGGCCACCATCGACGAGATCGACAAGGCCGAGCGTGAGCGCGCCGAGCGTGAGGCGCTGGAGTGGGCGGCGGCCGAGGTGGACGACGATCTCTCCAAGGGCGGGGACGACTGAGCATGACCGTCGGCGGCCCGATGCATGAACACGCTGTGCGGGCCGTGGCCCGGCGCAGCGTTCGTGCATACGCCAGCGCTGGCGCCGCCGCAATGGCCGCCCCGCACGGGGTGCCTGTCTGAGCGGGCAGCGCATTCCCGCGCCCATCGCCGCGGCAGATCCTTCGGAAGCCGCGGTGTTGCCGGACTACGTGCTGGCACTCAAGGATCGACTGACTTACCTTCCAGCCGACCAGGTCGAGCGCGTGGTCCGCGCCTACCGCATTGGCGCCGTGGCCCACGCCGGTCAGGCCCGCAAGAGCGGCGAGCCGTACATCACCCATCCCATCGCGGTGGCCGGCATCCTCGCCGAGCTGGGCCTGGACGCCGAGACCATCATCGCGGCGATCCTGCACGACACGCTTGAGGACACCCAGCTCAGCCGCGCCGAGCTGGCGGGAGAGTTCGGCGAGACCGTGGCCGAGCTGGTCGATGGCGTCACCAAGCTGGACAAGATGCGCTTCAGCAATCGCCAGGAAGCCGATGCGGAAAGCTTCCGCAAGATGCTGCTGGCGATGGCGCGCGACATCCGCGTGATCCTGATCAAGCTGGCCGATCGCCTGCACAACATGCGCACGCTGGGCGCGAAGGACACGTCCTCGCGTCGCCGCATCGCCCGCGAGACGCTGGAGATCTACGCGCCGATCGCCCAGCGCCTGGGTATGAACAAGTTCAAGGCCGAGTTGCAGGACCTGGGCTTCCGCGGCCTGTATCCGGACCGCTACCGTGTGATCAGCGAGCGCATCCGCGCCGCGCTCGGCAACCGTCGCGAGGCGATGGGCAAGATCGAGACCGCGCTGACCCAGCGGCTGGCCTCGGAGCACGTGGTGGCACGCGTGGTGGGGCGCATCAAGTCGCCGTGGAGCATCTATTCGAAGATGCACAGCGAGCACAAGACCTTCGCCCAGCTGATGGATGTCTACGGTTTCCGCGTGGTGGTCGACAGCGCCATGCAGTGCTACATGGCGCTGGGCGCGGTGCACACGCTGTACAAGCCGGTCGACCGCCGCTTCAAGGACTTCATCGCGATCCCCAAGGCGAACGGTTACCAGTCGCTGCACACCGTGTTGCTGGGGCCGTTCGGTGCGCCGATCGAGGTGCAGATCCGCACTGCCGAAATGGATTCGGTGGCCGAACGCGGCGTGGCGGCGCACTGGGCCTACAAGACCGACTCGGGTCCGGCCAACAGCGCGCAGGCACGCGCGCGCGAATGGCTTTCCTCGCTGGCCGACAGCCAGGCCAACACTGTCTCGTCGAGCGAGTTCATCGAGAACGTCAAGATCGACCTGTTCCCGGATGAGGTCTATCTGTTCACGCCGCGCGGCGACATCCTCTCGATGCCGCGCAACGCTACCGCACTGGATTTCGCCTACGCCGTGCATACCGACGTGGGTCATCACGCGGTGGCCGCACGCGTGGACAAGAAGCTGGTGCCGCTGCGTACCCGGCTCGAATCCGGTCAGCTGGTGGAGATCATCACCGCACCCTCGGCCGTGCCCAACCCGGCCTGGCTGGAGTCGGTGGTCACCGGCAAGGCACGCACGGCGATCCGCCAGTTCCTCAAGCACCTGCAGCACGAGGACGCCGTGGACTTCGGCCATCGCATGCTCGATCGCGCGCTTGACGCGCTGGGCACCAGCCTGGACGGCATCGCGCCGGCGGTGCTGGACCGCTTTCTCGCCGAGGCCAAGCTGCATCGGCTGGAGGAGTTGCTGGCCGATATCGCGCTGGGCAACCGCATGCCCGACCTGGTAGCCGCGCAGCTGGTCGCCGCGCGTGGCAAGCGCTCGCGTGCGCTCACCCCGGCGCCGAGCAGCGAGAAGATCCGCATCACCGGTGCCGAGCGTGGCGTCCTGAGCTTCGCCAACTGCTGCCACCCGTTGCCTGGCGACGACATCGTCGGCTACCTGTCCTCCGGCAAGGGCATCGTGGTGCACCGCGAGGAATGCCCGAATGTCGCCGAGCTACGCAAGTCGCCCGAACGCAAGGTGTCGATCGAGTGGGATCGCGATGTGCAGGGCGACTACCGCGCCGAGCTGCGCATCGAGGTCATCAACCGCCCCGGCGTGCTGGCCACAGTCGCCGCGGCGATCGCCGATGCGGACTCCAACATCGAGAACGTGGAGTACGTCGAGCGCGATGCCGCCGCGGCCACGTTGTTGTTCACGATGGAGGTGAAGAGTCGCCGCCATCTGGCCGAGGTGATCCGTCGCGTGCGCCGCACCGGCGTGGTCAGCGGCGCGCATCGTTATCCGCTGTAGCGTTCCTGCGCTTGCCTCGCGGCCGCTTGCGTCGCACGATGCGGCGCTTTTCCCGTCATCCCTGTCACGAGGTGTTTCCATGTCCCGCAGCATCATCGCCACCGAGCGCGCGCCCGCAGCCATCGGCCCGTATTCGCAAGCCGTGCGGGCCGGCAATACGGTGTACTTCTCGGGTCAGATTCCGCTCGATCCGGCTACCGGTGCGCTGGTCAAGGGTGACATCCAGGCGCAGACCCGCCGCGTCTTCGACAACCTCACCGCCGTCGCCGAGGCGGCCGGTGGCTCGCTGGCGCAGATCGTGCGCGTGGGTATCTACGTCACCGACCTGGGCCACTTCGCCGAGGTCAATGCGGTGATGGCTGAGTATTTCCAGGCGCCGTACCCGGCGCGCTCGACGATCGAAGTGTCGGCGCTGCCCAAGGGCGCGCAGGTCGAGGTCGATGCGGTGATGGCGCTGGACTGAGCCGCCCGTGCGGCCGGCGCCCACGCGCGCTGATGCTGTGGCCGCTGCAGGAGGCGCGTCGCCTCCATTAGGCTTCCCCGATGCCCGCCCGAACTGCTGCCGCCCCGCCCACCACGGACGCTCCCGGACTGCGGCCCGTGGCAAGCCTGCCCGGGGTCGGCCCGGCGCTGGCCGAGACACTGGCGCGGCTGGGACTGGAGCGGGTGCAGGACCTGTGGTTCCACCTGCCGCTGCGCTATGAGGACCGTACCCGGGTCACGCCGATCGCCGACCTGCGCCCGGGCGACCGCGCCCAGGTCGAGGGCGTGGTGGAAGCGATCGAGCGCGGTTTTCGCTTTCGTCCGCAACTGAAGGTGGCGATCAGCGACGACTCGCGTGAGACGCTGCAGTTGCGCTTCTTCCATTTCCACCGCGCCCAGGCGGATCTGCTCAGACCCGGCACGCGGCTGCTCTGCTACGGCGAGGTGCGGCTGGGCAATCAGGGGCTGGAGATGGTGCATCCGCAGTACGAGCGTCTGGCCGGCAGCGCGCCGGCGGCGATGAGCGAACTGCTGACGCCGGTGTATCCCACCACCGAAGGGCTGGGCACCAAGCGGCTGGCCGGCGTGATCGCCAAGGCGCTCGCGCTGCTGCCATCGGAATCGGCGCTCGAACTCATTCCCCAGGCGCTGTGTGCGGCCCACGGTCTGACGTCGCTGCGCGAGGCCCTGCTCTATGTCCATCGCCCGCCGGCCGATGCGCATCTGGGGCAGCTCACCCTGGGTATTCACCCGGCCCAGCAGCGGCTGGCCTTCGAGGAGCTGCTGACCCAGCATCTGAGCCTGCGCCGCATGCGTGCGGCGGTGCGCCTGCGGCGTGCACCAGTGCTCGGTGGGGCGGGCGCCCTGCGGGCCCAGCTGTTGGCGTCGTTGCCGTTTACGCTCACCACCGCGCAGCAGCGCGTGACCGAGGAAGTGATCGCCGATCTCTCGCACAGCAAGCCGATGCTGCGCCTGGTGCAGGGTGACGTCGGGTCGGGCAAGACCGTGGTCGCCGCACTGGCTGCGCTGGCGGCGGTGGAGACGGGGTATCAGGTGGCGCTGATGGCGCCCACCGAGTTGCTCGCCGAGCAGCATCTGCGCAACTTCCGGCACTGGCTGGAGCCGCTCGGCATCGCGGTCGAGTGGTTAGCCGGCAAGGTGCAGGGCAAGGCGCGCCAGCAGGCGCTGAGGCGCGTGGCGGAAGGGGCGCCGGTGATGATCGGCACCCACGCGCTGATGCAGGAGGGTGTCGCGTTCGGCCGGCTGGGCCTGGTAATTGTCGATGAGCAGCACCGCTTTGGCGTGCACCAGCGCCTGGCCCTGCGCGACAAGGGGCTCGAAGGCGACCAAGTGCCCCACCAGCTGGTGCTCACCGCCACGCCCATTCCCCGCACGCTGGCGATGAGCGCCTACGCCGACCTGGACGTGTCGTCCATCGACGAGCTTCCCCCGGGCCGCACGCCGGTGCAGACCATTGCCGTTTCCAATGCCCGCCGGGC
Organism: Dyella sp.; assembly: GCF_051962475.1. Taxonomy (GTDB): domain Bacteria; phylum Pseudomonadota; class Gammaproteobacteria; order Xanthomonadales; family Rhodanobacteraceae; genus Dyella_A. The sequence goes on along the minus strand of NZ_JBQCCF010000069.1, from coordinate 4,412 downwards.
GGAAGTGATCGAACGCATTGCCGGCGCCTGCGGCGAGGGGCGGCAGGTGTACTGGGTATGCACTCTGATCGAGGAGTCCGAGCAACTGCGCGCGCAGGCGGCCGAAGTGGTGCACGCGGAGCTTTCCGCGGCCCTGGTTGGCCATGGCGTTGGCCTTATCCACGGCCGCATGAAGCCGAAGGAAAAGCAGGCGGTGATGGATGCCTTCAAGGCGGGCGAGCTGGCCGTGCTGGTGGCCACCACGGTGATCGAGGTCGGGGTGGACGTGCCCAACGCCAGCCTGATGGTGATCGAGAACAGCGAGCGCCTGGGGCTGGCTCAGCTGCATCAGCTGCGGGGCCGGGTCGGCCGCGGCGCCGTGGCCTCCAACTGCGTGCTGCTGTACCAGCCGCCGATCGGCCAGCTGGCGCGCGAGCGCCTGCAGGTGATGCGCGACACCAACGACGGCTTTCGCATCGCGGAGAAGGATCTGGAGCTGCGCGGCCCTGGCGAAGTGCTGGGCACACGGCAGACCGGGCAGCTCAGCTTCCGCATCGCCGACCTGGCCCGCGACGCCCACCTGCTCGATGCCGTGCATGAAGTGGGCGAAACGATGCTGTGTGACCATGCGCAGGCGGCCGGACAGCTGATTGAGCGCTGGATCGGCGGCGCGGCGCGCTATGCGCACGCGTGACGCGTTGTTCCAGGGGCAGCGTTGCGCTTAAGCTGACCGGCTCTGCATTCGCGTGACGGACCATGAGCAAGCCCCAACTCCTGATTGATACCGACCCCGGCGTCGACGATGCGCTGGCGATCCTGATGGCTCACGCCCACGCCGACGTGCTTGGCCTCAGCGTCGCGGCGGGCAACGTCGGACTCGGCCATACGGTGCGCAATGCGCGCACCCTGGTCGATCTGGTGGGCGCATCCACCCCGGTGTTTGCCGGCTGCCCCAGTCCGCTGGTGCGCCGGCCGGAGGAAGACGCCGCCTTCGTGCACGGCAGCGACGGCTTCGGCGATGTCGGCTTTGCCGAGCCGACGGCAGCGGCTCGGGACGAGGCCGCTGCGCTCGCCATCGTGCGGCTGACCCGCGAGCATCCCGACCAGCTCACCCTGGTGGCGCTGGCGCCGTTGACCAATCTGGCGCTGGCGCTGCGGTTGGATCCGTCGCTGCCCACGCGCGTGGCACGCCTGGTGGTGATGGGTGGTGCGGTGACCGGGCAGGGCAATACCGGCAAGGTCCCGGCCGAGTTCAACATCGGCTTTGATCCCGAAGCGGCGCACGTGGTGTTCGAGGCGTTCCCGCGGTTCGATCTGGTCGACTGGGAGGCCACCCTGCGCTACGCCTTCGACGAGGACGAGTTCGATCGCTGGCTGGCCGCGGGCGATGCGCGCGCGGAATTCTTCGGCAAGGTGTTTGGCACCGCGCGGGCGTTCAACCGCAGTCACGGTCGGCGCGGGGTGATCGCTGCCGATGCGCTGGCGATGGCCGTGGCGATCGATCCGTCCATCGTCACCCGCAGTGAAACCCGGCATGTGGCGGTGGAGCTCGACGGCCGCTTGACCCGCGGTGCGACCGTGGTGGACTGGGCCGACCGGCTGAAGCGCCCGGCCAACGCCAACATCGTCCTGGAGCTCGACGCTGAGCGCTTTGCCGGCATGGTGCGCCGCGCCCTGGGCGCGCCCTAGCGCCCGCCGGTTGACCCGCACAGGCGCGCCTTTGTACAATGCCGCTCTTTTCACCCACCGCTTTGAGCCTGTCATGAAGCCCGATACCCATCCGAACTACCGCCCGGTGGTGTTCCAGGACCTCTCGTCCGAGTTCGCGTTCCTGACGCGTTCGACGATTGCCACCAAGGAAACCGTCAAGTGGGAAGACGGCAACGAGTACCCGCTGGTCAAGGTGGATATCTCCAGCCATTCGCACCCGTTCTACACCGGCAAGCAGAAGACGCTGGACGTCGGTGGTCGCGTCGACAAGTTCCGTCGCCGCTACGCGCAGAAGTAAGTTTTGTCGTGACCTCGGCCGGCGCATCGTCGCCTGCCGACCGGGCATCGAACACGGGGCAGGCCGCGGTCTGCCCCGTGTTTTTTTGCGCCCGACACTAGACCATCCGCTGACGGATGTCGGCGATGGGGTTGTGCGATAATGGCGAGCCCAGGTGCCACGGCGCCTGCTGCAGCGCCGGTTTCCCCGCCGCCGCTGCCCCGATTCCCTCGCCAGCCGGAGCCGTTTTGCGGTCGCGGCGGCGGTGACATACGTGAAGGAGGTTTCCGTGTCCGATGCAAAGATCGTCAAGCTGACCGACGAGTCGAACAACCGCAGCAGCGAGCTGCCCCTGGTGAGCGGCACGCTGGGCCCGTCGTGCATCGACCTGGGCACGCTGTACAAGGACACCGGCCACTTCACCTACGACCCCGGTTTTGGCAGTACCGCCAGCACCAAGAGTGCGATCACCTACATCGATGGCGACGAGGGCGTGCTGCTCTATCGCGGCTACCCGATCGAGCAGCTCGCCGAGCATTCGAACTTCCTGGAAGTGTCCTACCTGCTGCTCAACGGCGAGCTGCCGAAGAAGGAAGAGTTCGCCACCTTCGAGCACCAGATCACGCATCACACGATGATGCACGAGTCGCTGAAGAACTTCTTCCAGGGCTTCCACCACAACGCCCACCCAATGGCCATGCTGGCCGCTTCGGTGGCCTCGCTGTCGGCGTTCTACCACGATGACCTCGACGTCGATAACGCGGACGACCGCAAGCTCGCCGCGATCCGCCTGATCGCCAAGATGCCGACCATCGCCGCGGCTGCGTACCGTTATTCGATCGGCTGGCCGATGCGCTACCCGCGCAACAATCTCGAGTACGTCACGCGCTTCCTGCACATGATGTTCGAGGTGCCCAGCGAGCCGCTGACGCTCAATCCGGTGGCGGCCAAGGCGCTGGATCTGCTGTTCATCCTGCACGCCGATCACGAGCAGAACGCCTCCACCTCGACCGTGCGCCTGGTTGGCTCCACCGGCGCCAACCCGTACGCCTCGATCGCCGCGGGCATCACCGCGCTGTGGGGTCCGGCGCACGGCGGCGCCAACGAGGCGGTGCTGAAGATGCTCGAGGAGATCGGCAGCCCGGACAAGGTCGAGACCGCGGTCAAGCGCGCGAAGGACAAGAACGACAACTTCCGCCTGATGGGCTTCGGCCATCGCGTCTACAAGAACTTCGATCCGCGCGCCAAGATCATCCGCGAGATGTGCCACAAGGTGCTGGCCGAGCTCGGCGTCAACGATCCGCTGCTGGACGTGGCGATGAAGCTGGAAGAGGCCGCACTGAAGGACGACTACTTCGTCGAGCGCAAGCTCTATCCGAACGTCGACTTCTACTCGGGCATCATCTACAAGGCGCTGGGTATCCCGACCGAGATGTTCACTGTGATGTTCGCCATCGCGCGCACCGCCGGCTGGATCGCGCACTGGATCGAGCAGCACGAGACCCCGGGGTCGCGTATCGGTCGTCCGCGCCAGGTCTACACCGGCGCTGCGCCGCGCGACTTCGTGGCGGTCGCCAAGCGCTGAGCGCGCGGAGCGCGGCCGGGTGAACGACCCGGCCCACAAAACAACGCCCCGGCATGCCGGGGCGTTGTTGTTTCCGACGTCGGGCTGGCTCAGCGCAGGGCCGCGAGTTTGCGTTCCAGGTCGTCGTCACCGTCTTCGAACAGCAGCTGTTCCACCGCGCTGACGCTGGCGCGTCGCATCGGTTTCTCGTCGATCCTGTCCAGCGGCGGCTGACGCAGCGAGTCGGTCGGCAGCACGGTGAGGTCGAACGGCAATCCATCGGCGGAAAACAGCAGCACCGGATACTCCGCCGATTCATCGCGACTCAGTCGCAGCCGGCGGGTCTGCGCCTCGAACGGCACGCCGTGCTCATCGAGAAAGCGCAGCACGTCGTCCGGATCTTCGGCAAACAGGTGCAGGCATACCGCCGAATGGGCGTCTGCGGTGCCTTCGAGCACGGCGCCGACCAGACGCGGCTGGTAGGTCGCGAGAAAGCGCATCGCCTCCACCGCCGCTTCGCGGCAACGGCGGACGCGCTGCGGCTGGGTGTCGGCCTGGAAGATCCGCTGATGCTCGCGCAGTGCCTGCTCGATCTCGTCGTTGCGCGGCAGGCTCTGTGCATCGAGGATGCCCAGCCTTTCGGAGGCCTTCAACTTGGCGCGGTGGAAGTCGCGGATGCCGTGCTCGCTCATCAGCCGGGCGGCTTCCTGTGCCACCCGCAGCCGGTTGCGCTGCTGGCGATCGTGCGCATGGATGCGATGGTGCTCGCCGCGTGCCATGGTCGTCGCTCCTTGGAAGGCCGGATCGACAGCCAAGCCGATCCGGCGTGAGGGCTGCGTCGCCCGTCAGAAAATGTCGTAAGGGTGCTGTTCGTCCTGGTTC